>CAYPMY010000119.1:0-6073 GCA_964412085.1 uncultured Paraprevotella sp.
TGCGGGCTGTTCCCGCCTTTCACCGGCCGCGCGCCGCAGACTGAGGCGTTCCCTGTCGGGCGGAGGACGCGACATGGTTCGCGGGACTTCCCGCGGCGCGAGGGCGGGTTTCCCGACGGGGAAAGGGTTCCAAAGACTTATGTCCCTTAGTCCGTTATTCGTAAATAAATATGATATTTTCTTATTCTTATATAATAAAGTTTCGCAGAATTTAGAAAATGACTAACTTGCGGCGTGATGTATTCAAGGGCAATTAACATTTAAAACCGAAACAATATGAATCGTTCATTCCTTTTGTTTTTTTTCATCTCGGGGACTTTGGCGTTCTCGAGTTGCGTGACTAAGAAACAGTATGCGCAGTTGCGGACGGATTACGACAATCTGGACAAGTCGTACCAGGACACAAAGATGAAACTGGTGGCCTGCGGCACGGAATCCAAGAGTCTGGAGGAGCGCCTGGCCGAGGCCCGGAAGGCGAACGAGGAGCTGAAATCCTCGTATGCGGCCTTGCAAGGCTCGCTGGACAAGAGCATCCAACAAAATTCGCAAGGCAACGTGAATATCTCCAAGTTGGTAGACGAAATCAACGCGTCCAACAAGTTCATCAAGCAGCTGGTGGAGGCGAAGGACAAGTCGGACTCCTTGAATATGGTGCTGACCAACAACCTGACGCGTTCGCTGAGCCGCGAGGAGATGAAGGACGTGGACATCCAGGTGCTGAAAGGCGTGGTCTATATCTCCTTGGCAGACAATATGCTGTACAAGTCGGGCAGTTACGAAATCAGCGAGCGCGCCAACGAGACGCTGAGCAAGATTGCCAAAATCATCATGGACTACAAGGAGTATGAAGTGCTTATCGAGGGCAATACGGACACCGACCCTATCTCGCGGCCTAACATCCGCAATAATTGGGACTTGAGCGCGTTGCGCGCTTCCTCCGTGGTACAGGCCTTGCAAGACACGTATGGGGTGGAGCCCAAGCGCCTGACGGCGGCCGGGCGGGGCGAGTACAATCCCGTGGGTTCGAACGATACGCCGGAGGGCAAACAGCGTAACCGCCGGACGCAAATCATCATCACGCCGAAGTTGGATCAGTTCATGGAACTCATAGACCATGCTCCTGAGACCACGGAACCCGTGGCCGGGCAAGACCTGTGACGGGCAAGCGAGAAAAAGGCCGGGCCTGGATTTCCATGCGGAGTCCAGGTCCGGCCTTTTTCTTGTCCTCTCGTGTCATCGCGTGATGCCGCCTTTTTCTCGTCCTCTCGTGTCGTGGCGTGATGCCGCCTTTTTCTCGTCCTTTCGTGTCGTGGCGTGATGCCGCTGTTTCTCGTCCTTTCGTGTCGTGGCGAGGTGCCGCTGTTTCTCGTCCTTTCGTGTCGTGGCGAGGTGCCGCCTCGCCCGTCGCCCCGTTGGCGGGAGGACTGCGCCCGAAGCGGGATTTTATATGATTTTTCATGCCGGATGCCGCCAGTCCTTTGTTTTTTATTGTATATTTGTTCCAAAGCAAATATCATGGGCATGAAGAAGTTGTCATCCGGAATTTGGTGCCTTGCGTTCTGCGGGCTGGCGGCTCACGGACAGGAGGATTATTACAGGCCGGTGGAAGGGCTGAAGAAGTCGGAGCTGAAAACCGCCCTTCATGAGCTGATACGGCCGGAGAGGGTGCTGTCCTACGGGGGAAAGGGCGAAGGCTATACCTGGTCGGGGTTCGCCGTGACCGACCGCATGCCGGACGGGACGGTGCGCGACCGTTACAGCGGCGAGACCCGCGAGTTCAACGGGCTGAACGCGGTGGAGGGGATGAACATCGAGCATTCCTTCGCCAACAGCTGGTGGGGGCATGCCGTGAACGACGCCTACCGCGACTTGTTCAACCTCTTCCCCAGCGACGGCACGGCCAACGGGAGGAAGAGCAACCACCCGATAGGGGTCGTCACGGAGACGCCCGACTTCGACAACGGGGTGACCCGCGTCGGGAAGTCGGCCTCGTACCGCGCGGACTCGCTGATTACCGTGTGGGAGCCGGCGGACGAGTGGAAGGGGGACTTTGCCCGCACCTACTTCTACATGGCCACTTGCTACGAGGACTATGCCGACTTGTGGCAGACGGCGGAAGGCCTGCTGATGGTGGAGAAGGACCGTTACCCGACCTTGCGCCCTTGGGTGAGCGGACTGTTGCTGGCGTGGAGCGAAAACGACCCCGTGGACGACGTGGAGCGCGAGCGCAACGACGCCGTGTCCGGCATCCAGGGGAACCGCAACCCCTTCGTGGATTATCCGCGGCTGGCCTCCCATATCTGGGGAGACAGCACGGACTATGCCTTTTATGTCGACCCCGCCTCCGCGAAGCCCGAGTTGTTCGTGCCCGGGGAGGGGGAGACGGCGGACTTCGGCCTGCAGGCCTTGTCCAAGGGACTGGAGGGCCGCCTGACCGTCCGGGGGCGCAACTTGCCCGGAGGGCTGGCCCTGGACTTCGGGCAGTCCGGTTTCGAGGCGGACAAGACGCGGTTGACGGAAGAGGAAATCGTCCGGGGAGCGACCTTGACGGTGCGTTGCCATACCGCCGGGGCCGGGGTGCGCGAGGGCGTGCTCCTGTTGAAGGGCGACGGCTTCGAGCAACGGAACCCCCTGAGGGTGGAGTTCGTGGACGGTATTCCCGCCTACCCTGCCCGCGACGTGGTCTGCACGGTGAACGCCAGGCGGTTCACGGCTTCGTGGATGGACATGGGGCAGGGGTCGGACTACACGCTGGAGGTCTATGTGAAGGACGAGGGCGGGCGGCGGCAGATGCTCGAGGGCTATCCCAAGACGTTGGACGGCGTTTCCGCCACGGTGGAGGGACTGCTTCCCGCCACGACTTATTATTATACGGTGAGCCTCGCGGGCGGCGGGGGCGGGGCGGCGATGGTCTCCAACGAGGTGGAAGTCCGCATGCCGGAGGTCGAGCCCGTGTTCGCGGCCGACGCCTCCGAATTGCATTTCACGTCCGTGCCCGGGCGGCCCTCTTTGCCGCAGGCGGTGACGGTCACGGCCTTGGGCGTGGACAGGTATGCGACTGCGGCCGCCGTGGAGCCCCCGTTCGAGGTGAGCGCGGACGGCGGGGAATGGAGCTCCTCGGCATCCGCGGAAGGCACGGAGCAACGCTTCATGGTGCGCATGGGGGCGATGGCCGAGGAGGGGATGGCGGAAGGCGAAATGACGCTGTCCACGCCCGGGGCGGAAGACGTCGTCGTGAGCCTTTCGGGAGAAGTCGACAGGAAGAAGGCGTTTTTCGAGACTTTCGAGACGGGATTCAAGAACAGCTACGGGGAAGGCTCCGTGGCGTGTGCGGCCGCGCGGTGGCGGATGGCGCAGACGCTGATAGGAAGTTCGGCGGACGACAAGAAGAACGGCGGACGGAGCGTGCGCATGCAGGCCAAGTCCGGCCAGGCCGCGGAACTGGAGATGGAGGAAGACAAGACGGGGGGCTGCGACTCCCTGTGGTTCCATGCCGGGCTGTACGGCGGGAAGGACACGGGCGTGAAGCTCACCGTGGAATATTCCACGGACGGGGGCATGACGTGGTCGCCCGTGGCGAAGGACATTGAATTCGAAAAGGGAGAATGGAAACGCTACGGCTACAAGCTGGGCGTGGACGGCCTTGTGCGGCTGAGGTTCGGCGTGGCGGGGACATCTTCGAAGCGGGTTAACGTGGACGACATACAGATGAGCGACTACGGAGCGGGCGACGGCGTGCGGCGGATTCCGGCGGCGGAGCCCGGCGGGCAGGTGGACGTCTATACCATAGGCGGCATCTGGCTGCGCAGGGCCGGGCGCGAGGACGCGTTGGACGGCCTGAAGCCGGATTATTACATCGTGAAATAGGCGCGGCGTCATGCGCCGGGGCGCAAGGCGGAGGGCCGGCGCGCCGCCTTCCGCGCAAGGCCGCGGGGAAAAGGAGGGACGCGGAGGCCGCCGTCCTTGTCCGCCGGGAAGTGGCGGAAAGCGCCTCCCGGCGTTCCGCACGAACGGTATTTTTTCGTACCTTTGCCGATGCCGGCGGCCCGGCGGGCGGGAGCCTTGCGGCTTCTCCGCGCGGCGGCCCCGGCTTCGTGGAACGTGAAAGCTCCCGGACGGATGCAAAGATATTTCCTATATTTGTCCTACGACGGCACGCGTTACCACGGCTGGCAGATTCAGCCCAACGGTATCAGCGTGCAGGAGGTGTTGCAGGATGCCCTGGCCACCCTCCTGCGGCGGCCCGTGCCCGTCACGGGGGCGGGGCGGACGGATGCCGGGGTGCACGCCAGGATGATGGTGGCCCATTTCGACTTCGAGTATGCCGGCGACCCCCTGCGGCGGATTGACGGGGGCTGGCTGACGGACAGGCTCAACCGCCTGTTGCCGCCGGACGTGTCCGTAGGCAGGGCGGTGCCCGTGGCCGCCGGCGCGCATGCCCGCTTCGATGCCTTGTCGCGCACCTACCATTATTACCTGCATTTCGGCAAGTCCCCGTTCCTGAGGGCTTATTCCTGCCGCATGTACCGGACGCTCGACTTTGAAAGGATGAACGAGGCCGCCGCCGCGTTGCCCGGCCGTGCCGACTTCACCAGTTTCTGCAAGGCGGGCGCCGGCGCGGGCACCGGCTGCTGCCGCGTCATGAAAGCCCGCTGGACGGAGCTTGCGCTCGGAGAATGGCGCTTTGAGATACAGGCGGACCGCTTCCTGCGCAACATGGTGCGCGCCATCGTCGGCACGCTCGTCGAAGTGGGGAGAGGCAGGCTTACGCCGGAAGGCTTCCGGGCGGTGATGGAGGGGAAAGACCGTCGCCTCGCCGGGGAATCCATGCCCGGGAACGCCCTGTTCCTCGTGGACGTGGCCTATCCGGACAGGTGCTTCGCGGCGGAGGGCGGAAACGGGGACGAAGGACGCGAGGGCGGCGCCGCCCGTGAGCCGGACCCGCGGGCGGCAGGCACGGCCGTCTTCCGCCGGGACGGGGAACCGGGGGGGACGATGAGGACTGTCGGGAGCCGGAGGACGTGGGACATGACGGGCGGGCAGGCCGGGAGAGAGGACGGGAACGGCCGCGCCGCCTCGGCTGGCGGATGCCTGCCGTCCGCGCCGTCCGAAGCCGAGCGCGGGCGGATGTGGGCGGAAGCCCGCGGAAGGGAAGCCGGCCTCTGCCCGGGTTCCGGCGGGCGGGAGGCGCGGAATGTCGAAAAAAATGAGTAAGTTTGCGCAATGAAACGGAATGGACGTATGAAACTTTTTTTACCCCTTGCCATGACGCTGGCTCTGGGGCAGGCTCTTCAGGCGCAGAAGATGCGCGACGTGTTTGCCGCCATGCCCGACAGCGTGCTGGGAATCATGACGGAAAACAACCGCCTGGACTGCATCGACTTCATCGAAAACGGCATGGAGGCCAAGGTGCGCAACCGCTTCGACGGTTTCAGCGTGCTGAAGGCGTTGACGGCGGACTATCTCGACTTGCAGCTGACGCCGGCATGCCGCGTGGAGATGAAGCTCTTGCCGGACGGGGACACGCTGGGCTGCATCTGCGTGGCGCGCACTTTTTCCGGGCCGGCGGCCGAGACGGAGATAGACCTCTACGCGCCGGACTGGAAGGTTTTGCCGAAGGACGGGCGGATACCCCGTCCGGACTATTCCGGCTTCTGGGAGACCGGCGGTTCGGCGGACAGGGAGGAAGTGGCGCGCCTGCAACACCTGCAGGACATGCGCTTCGTGACGGCTTCCCTGCAGCCGGACGGTATGCGGCTGACCTTTGCCCTGCAGCCCGGCGAAGTGGACAAGGAGGAGGCGGAACGCATGAGAAAGGTACTGCGTCCCGTCGTGTATGAATGGCGGGGCGGGCGTTTCGTGCTTGTCAAGGACAAGTGATTGTCTTTGGGATTGTTGGGAACCCCCGAAAAAATCCAAGGAGATTGAAAGACCAATCTAAGGAGAACGGAAGACCAATCTAAGGAGAACGGAAGACCAATCTAAGGAGAACGGAAAGCCAATCTAAGGAGAACGGAAAACGAATCCAAGAAGATTGGAAAACGAATCCAAGAAGATTGGAAAACGAATCCAA
>CAYPMY010000120.1:0-6026 GCA_964412085.1 uncultured Paraprevotella sp.
GTGGAGCAAAGATGGTGAAAAAATTTCACGTACACGGCCTGTTCGACGGATTTTTTTATTCCTTTTCTATATCGTCGAAGCCTCACACGAGCCCGTCCCGTGAGCCGTCACTCGACCCGTGGCCTGTCCGCACTCCCTTTCCTCCAGCCACTCCGGGCCGTCCCTGACTGTCCGGCCATGTCAGTCCAAGCCGACCACGGACAAGATCGTCCCGAACCCGCGCACGGTCTTTCACGGGATACAGGGGGAAACGGCCTCTCCTTCTTCCCGCGTCCACGGCGGCATGCCGTCCTGCGGTCGGCCACGGGCGAAACACAAGAAAGGGAGAATGCCCGCCCACAGGCATTCTCCCCTTCGCATTGCAACAGGTTTCCGTGAACCGTCCGCCTTACATCATGCCGCCCATGCCGCCCATGCCGGGAGAGCCCATCGGCATATCGGCCTTTTCTTCTTTCTTGTCGCAGACGACACACTCGGTAGTCAGGATCATGCCGGCGATAGAAGCGGCGTTCTCCAAAGCCACGCGGGTCACCTTGGCCGGGTCAATGATGCCACTGGCTTTCAAGTTCTCGTATTTGTTCTCACGGGCATTGTAGCCGAAGTCGCCCTCGCCCTGACGCACGTTCTCCACGACCACCGAACCTTCCAGTCCCGCATTCTCCACAATCTGACGAAGAGGCTCTTCGATGGCGCGCTTCACGATATTGATACCTGTGGTTTCGTCTGCGTTGGCGCCTTCTAGGCCGTCCAAAGCCTTGATGGCGCGGATGTACGCCACGCCGCCGCCCGGGATGATGCCTTCCTCTATGGCCGCGCGCGTCGCGCACAAGGCATCGTCCACACGGTCTTTCTTCTCCTTCATTTCCACCTCGCTCGGCGCGCCGACATAGAGCACGGCCACGCCACCGCTCAACTTGGCCAGACGCTCCTGCAGCTTCTCTTTGTCGTAGTCGCTGGTAGTGTTGGCAATCTCGTTCTTAATCTGGTTGACGCGGTCCTTGATGAGTTTGCTCTCCCCGTGGCCGTTGACGATGGTAGTGTTGTCCTTCGTTATGGTCACCTTGTCGCAAGTGCCCAGCATCTCAAGGGTAGCCTGCTCCAACTTCAAGCCTTTCTCTTCGCTGACGACGACGCCGCCCGTCAACACGGCAATGTCTTCCAGCATGGCCTTGCGGCGGTCGCCGAAGCCCGGGGCCTTCACGGCACAAATCTTCAGCTGGCTGCGCAGGCGGTTCACCACCAAGGTAGTCAGCGCCTCGCTGTCCACGTCTTCTGCAATCACCAACAACGGGCGGCCGCTCTGCACTGCGGGTTCGAGGATAGGCAAGAAATCTTTCAAGTTGGAAATCTTCTTGTCATAAATCAGGATGTAAGGATTCTCCATCACGCACTCCATCTTTTCCGTGTCGGTCACGAAATAGGCCGACAGATAGCCGCGGTCGAACTGCATGCCTTCCACTACACCGATGGTCGTGTCGCGTCCCTTGGCCTCTTCGATGGTGATCACGCCGTCCTTGCTGACTTTCTTCATGGCCTCGGCCAGAAGTTTCCCTATTTCCGGGTCGTTGTTGGCACTGACGGTAGCCACTTGTTCTATCTTGTTGTAATCGTTGCCCACCTGCTCGGCCTGGCCTTTGATATGCTCCACGACTTTGTCCACGGCCTTGTCGATACCGCGTTTCAAGTCCATCGGATTAGCGCCAGCCGCCACGTTCTTCAGGCCCACGCTCACGATGCTCTGCGCCAATACGGTGGCCGTGGTCGTCCCGTCGCCTGCGTCGTCGCCCGTTTTGCTGGCCACGCTCTTCACAAGCTGCGCGCCTGCGTTCTCGAACGCATCGGCCAACTCGATTTCCTTGGCCACGGTCACGCCGTCTTTCGTGATACTCGGCGCGCCGAACTTCTTTTCAAGGATGACGTTGCGTCCTTTCGGGCCGAGAGTAATCTTTACCGCATTGGCCAACTGGTCTACTCCGTTCTTCATCAGTTCGCGGGCTTCAATGTTGAATCTAATATCTTTTGCCATGGTTCTGTTCCTTTCTTTTCTTTGTTATTATAATAATGTATAAGACGAAAAATCATGCCAACACGGCCACCACGTCGCTCTGTCGCATGATCAAGTATTTCTTGCCCTCGAATTCCACTTCCGTACCGGCATACTTGCCGTACAACACGGTGTCGCCTTCCTTCAAGACCATCTCTTCGTCTTTCGTTCCCTTGCCCGCCGCAACGACAGTGCCTTGCAACGGTTTTTCCTTGGCGGTGTCGGGAATGATGATGCCGCCTACTGTCTTCGTCTCTGCCGGGGCTGGTTCAATCAGCACACGGTCTGCCAATGGTTTAATGCTCATAATGGATAATTTTATGGTTGTACATTTTAAAAATTCCATTCCAATTTCTACGAAAAACATGCCAGAGCCTCATGACTGACACTTTGGCACACTTTCACCGTGCGCGGCTCCGGGAAACGGCAGACTTTCTGCCACCCTCATTCCTGCGGCTTCATGTCCCGCGAGCCTGTCCAGAACCAGATACCTGTTAGTTCCCTTCTCTTTCGACTGTCATCACCTGGCATTCGAATGTGTCCTGTGTCCGGCATGGATTCCCTTTTGTCCAGGGAAGAAATCGTCTTCTGCAAGACATCCGACGGCAGGCGGGCAAACGAATCCGTGACTTTCCGGGGTTCCCACGTTTCTTCTTCTGCGGCACGAAACGGCACGAAGAAGCCGCGGCCGGCCTGTCCCACCGTGCCTTTCCACGACGCTTCCCGCGTTGCTTCCCTCTTCATGGCGGGAGGCCGGCCTGACGGGCTGGAGCCATCAACCCCTTGTCCCGCGTGCCCGCACACGCTACTTGCCGGGCAGGCGGCCCAAGTTGCCCCTCCCGCACGGAACGTCGCCGCCATCCTTGTATTCACGGACGGCGGACGGCTCCGAGCAGTCACGAACGCCGGGATTCAGCGACGCGCCCCGCCCCGCCGCCGGGGAACGTTCCAGCTCCAACAGCCTTTCTTTGGCTTCGAGTCCGCCCCCGTAGCCCGTGAGCTTATGGTCGCTGCCTATCACGCGGTGGCAAGGCACGAAGATGGATATGGGATTGGCGGCATTTGCCGCCGCCACCGCGCGCGCCGCCTTCGGGTTGCGGATGCGGCGCGCGAGTTCCCCGTAAGATATGGTCGCGCCGAAAGGTATTCGCGTCAGTTCTTCCCATACGGCGCACTGGAACACAGTCCCCGTGAAGACAAGGGGGATGTCGAAAGCCGTGCGCCGTCCCGCGAAATATTCTTCAAGCTCCTCGACCGCCCTCCCGGCGACGGAGGAAGTCCCCTCTTCATACTCCGCGTCCAGACACCGCCGTATGCGTCCGTCCATTGCGGCGCGGTGCCTCCCCGCCACCCAATCGCAGATGCAGAGCTTGTCGCCGTATGAGCCGACGATCATCTCGCCGACGGGTGACAGGTACCGCGTTATCCTTATGGTCCCCATACTGCGTCCCGGACATTCGCCGCCTTTCCCCCTTTCGCGGGCGTAACCCCGGAGAGAACGGCCCCGTTGCTCCTTGCTTTCCCGGTTTCCCCTGCCATTGTATTCCTTCTCCTGTCGTTCCGTTCCATCCGCGCCGCGTCCCCTTTCAGTGTTCCGGCATCTGCCATTCCTCGATGTCGCAAACGGCTTCCACCACGTCCTCCACGCTGTCCGGCAAGGCGGGGAAGAAGTCTATCCCCGTGATGCGTTCCACTTCGTCAATCGAATTGACATACGCATCGAGCGGACGGTTGCCCGACTTGTTCTTGTAAATGAACCCGATGGCTTTCAACGGCTCCGGGCAAAACACGACCTTATAGAAAGCCTCCGGCACCACGACACGGCTCTGGCCGATGCGCCTGTGTTGCCCGCGATAGAGAATGGGGCCGGCCACCACGTACAGCCGTCCGTTTTCCACTGCCCAGTCGCGGCAAGCCTCTTCCAGCTCCTTCCAGTCGCCCCGGTTCAGGTTATGGTCCTGCGGACAGACGTTCGTCATGTAAAAGCTTTCGCGCATGGCCTGTTCGTCCCATTTGTTGTCCGCCGCCGGACAAAGGTGCCCGCGGTCGTAGCCCGACTGCCTGTAGTCTTCCGTCGTCACGGGTTCTTCCACTTCGGGGTCGGGCAGGAACTTGTCGTATCGGCTCACCACTTCCTCGAAGCGTTCGGGCGTCAACGTCCAGGCCACCCAGTCGGGTATCTTGGTCTCCGCGTTGTAAGAGACCGTGAAGCCCATGTGGCGGATCACCTGGCAGTCCCGTTCCCCGGCCGCTTCCGGCAGTCCCGGCTCCAAGCCTTCCTCCCCCGTGGAAAGGGCGTTGCCGGTTTCCCGGCGCGCGTCTTCCTTTTCCGGGGAAGCCGCGCCGTCCTCCGTCCATGCGTGTTCCTTTTCCGCCAAGGGCCTGTTCGCACGTCGTTCCACGTATTCCCGCAGGCGTCCGTAGCCGCCCGCTAGCATCGCCGCGGCGACAAGCAGGCCGCCGGTTATCGTTTTCAGTTTCATCTTTTCCGTTTCGTTTTCAGTTAACTTTAAGGCTTGCGCGTCTTGCGCCGCCGGAGCGAGCGGATCCACGCCTTGTCTTCTTCCGCCACGCGGGAAGAATCCGCGATTTTCCGTATCGCCTTGTCCCGTATCCCGTCGTCCAGCCGGCCTCCGGCCAACAGCGGACGCGTCTTCCCGGGATATCTGGCAAAGCATTCCGCCACCGCCCATGCCGCCGCCATGGCCGCATAGTACCCGCCCGGGCGCACCGCCGCGCAGGCCTCCAGCACGCGGTCCGCGAAGTCTTCCGTGACGAAATGCGTCAAGAGCATCACCAAGGCGAAGCGCTGGGGGAACTCTTCCCCGCTGCACAGATAAGGCTGGAGGAAAGCCCACGCCTCCTCGCGGTGCTTCCGCACGAACCTGAATCCCGTGCAGGGAGAATCGCACAAAGCCCAGTCGTCGATTTTGCGCACGTAGGCCGCCACGCGCCGCAACCGTTCCTCGAACGGCATGCTTGCCGCGCCCGTCACGTAACCCTGCAACATGACTTCTTCGAACGTGTCGTCCGACGCTTCCTCCAAGTAAGCGCGCCAGTCCCCCTCGGCTATGTCCTTGGCCAGTCTCCGCAGCACGGGAAGCCGCACGCCCGCCATGCGCCGCGCGCCGGACGACAGGGAAGCGGAAAAGGCGGCGTAGCCGGCATCGGAACGTGCCGCAAGGAATTCCTTGACCTCCCGGCGGGTCATGGCCGGCTTCCTTTCCCGTCGCCCCGCGCGCCGCCGAGCCTTTTCTTCACCACCGCCGGACAGCCCGCCGCAAGGGAATCGTCGGGAACGTCCTTCGCCACCACGCTGCCGGCGGCTATGACGCAACGGTCCCCGATGGTTACTCCCGGACAGACCACCACGCCGCCGCCCAGCCAGCAGTCTTCGCCCACGGTGACGGGGCGCGCCGTCTCCTTCGGCTCGCGCCGCGCCACATAATCGACGGGATGATGGGGAGTGTAAAACTGGCAGCAAGGCCCCACCTTCGTGTTCCTCCCTATGCGGATGCGGCCGGCGTCAAGCATCACGCAGTTATAATTCACGAACACGTTCTCGCCCAACACGATGCCCGTGCCGTGGTCGCAATGGAACGGAGGGCAGACGGTGGCGCTCCGGGGGATGCCGGGTATCAGGTCCTCTATCGTCTCGCGGTAGTCCTCATCGTAAATGTTCATGGTTTGCAGGCGGGCACACACTTCCTTGGCGTGGCGAAGGCTTTCCTGCATGCCCTCGTCCGCGAAGCAATAAAGTTCCCCGCCGCGCATCTTTTCCAGTTCCGTTTTCATGCCTTTTCCTTTTTTGTCCCGTTCCCCGGGGACAAAGTTAAGAAGAATCCGGCTGAAACGGCAAGGAATGACGCGCCAATTTTTCACAGGCAAGGACAAAACGACAGGCCGGGGCTTTCCCGCTCCGCCTGACAGCCCGGCCGTGCCCCGGCTCGTCCCGGAAACGGCCGCGAGAGCCTGGGAAACC
>CAYPMY010000121.1:0-5983 GCA_964412085.1 uncultured Paraprevotella sp.
CGTCGCCGATGTTGTTGCGGAACGGCTGCGGGATGGCGAGGATGGCGTTCTTCGCGCCCTCGATCTCACGGACGATCCTCTCGTTCAGCGCGGGGTCGATCCTCTGCACCAAGGCATACAGCGAGTTCCGGCTTACGGAGCTGTCACGGCTGTTGTAGTAGGCGTTGCGGATGGAGCGGATGTTGTTGGCGTAATCGTCGCGCGAGTGGAAGCTGTACCAGGATTCCACGGCGTAAAGAGCTTCGGTGTGCCGCCCGGCCGTCCACTTGTCGTAAGGGTCGCCGATTTTGGAGTTGCCTACCTCGTCGGTGATTTCCACGCACTTGTCGATGATTTCTTCGACGCAGCTCGACGCGGAGGCATAGGTGCCGCCCTTATGTTCCGTGAAAGTCTTCTTGAAAGCCTCCCCGTTCCGGAACGAGGTCTCCCAGCTGTCGTAAAGGGTCTCGGCGTCCTTCTGCAGCAGTTTGGCCACTTGGAGCGAGTAGTTGCGCCAGCTGGCGGCGTTGGTGGGGGAATAGTCCAGGTCGGCGGCGGAGTCGTGCGGGCCGTCGCCCGGGCTGGTGCCGTCGTCGTCGCCGCAAGAGGCGGCGAGGACCGTGAGGGCCGTTCCCATGAGGATACGGCCGAACAGTGGATAGAAAGATTTCTTTTTCATGTCTTTGATGTTTTGGTTATGATTTGTGATTATGTGCGGGGCGTGTGAAGAAGCCGCGCCGCCGCGCGCGGGCCGGGCCGGCGGGAAGCCGGACGCGGGATGCTCCTGTCATTTGCTCCAGAACCAGCCCACGTAGGCCACGCCTACGGCGAACTCGTTCTCGCTGTTGTACTTGCCGCCGCCGATTCTGCGGGTGGTGTAGTCGGCCTTGAACACCAGGCCGGGGAGGGCCTTCCAGTTCAGCCCGGCGGTCCACAGGCTCACTTTCTCGCGCGGGTCGGCGCCTTGGCGGGCGGTGACCTCCTCCTGCGGGTTGTAATATTCGTAGCGCACGAACGGGAAGAGGACGGGCCATCCGGGGGAGGAGGCCATGCCTTGCAGGTTGAGGCCCAGCTCGGCTCCGTAGCTCACCGCCCTCTTGGCGACGGGCGTGGTGCGGGTGTAGGGACTGTTGTTCCCCAGGTTCTGGTTGGCCTGGCTCAGCCTGTCGCTCTTGCCGAGGTTGCCGAATACGCAGTTCCCGCGGAACGTGAGGAAACGGTTCGTGTACTGCGCGTCCACGGTGTATATCCTTACGGGAATGTCGCCGTAAGCGGCGTAAGTGGCGGGCTTGTCGGCGTTGGCCCCTATGTCGTTGCAGTAGTACCACGAGCCTCCGGCGCGCAGGCCGGGTATCCCGCGGTAATCCACGCGGACGACGTAGGCGGGGGAGGTGAAGTTCTCGTACTCGAACATGGTGGTCTTGCCGTTCCCCGCCCACGTCTTGCGGTCGAAGCCGTTGGCGTTGAGCCCGGCCACCACCATGGCCTGGTAGTCGAACGTGGCCGGCCCCTTGCCGAGCGTGCCGAAGAGTTGCAGGCCCGTCTCGTGCCACGTGGAGGGGATGATTCTCGTCTCGCCCTCGGGACGTGTGACGCCGAAGAAGTTCACGGGCTCGTGGTGCGCGTTCGTCAGCCCGACGGGCACGACGACGTGCCCCACGCGCACGTTGATTTCCGGAAGTATGAGGCGCGTGACGTGGAACTGTTCCAAGGCCACCTCGCCGCCTTTCTCTATCTCGGACTCGTAGTCGCCGTTCTCGCTGTTCTCCAGCTCGTAGGCGGTGCCCGTCCCGCCGCTCTCGAATTCGATTTCGGCTCCCAGCACCCATTTGGGCGTGAACTTGTAGTCGAAGGCCAGGACGAAGCGGGGGATGGAGACGGTGTTGCGGTGCGTCCTGGCGTTTCCCGTCTCGCCGCCCCAGTAGCGGTTGATGCCGTAATCCTTGAAGTTGGCGGCCATTTCGCCGTATCCGCCCACGCGGAACTTGTCGTAGGTGGCGCCGCCGTCCCCGCCTCCTTGGGCCGAGACGCTGCCAAAGGCCGCCAGGACGGCCCACGCGGCGGTCGGCAGGTTCTTCTTCCAGTCCATCTTTCTGTCGTCTTTTCTGTGTCGCACTTCCTTTTGTTTTGGCGCTGCAAAGTTACAGGGCCTGTTAAAGGGCGTCAATACGCAAAAACGGGCATTTTCCGGCGGGAGGACGATTAGCGGCGGAATACCCACTCCGCGCCCTTTTTACCCACTCGGAGGCGATAATACTTAATAATAGCGATTGTGCGTGTGGGAATTTTTTCCGTCCTTTGCACTGATTTCAGTGATTTAAGCGTCATGTTCGAGAAATATTACAAGGAGACCGACCGGATGGGCGACATCATCTGCGATGATTACCGCATCCTGCAGGTGATAAGCCGCTTCGGGCTCACGTTGGGGTTTGGCGACCACACCGTGGGCGAGACCTGCCTGACGGCCAGGGTGGATGCCCCGACGTTCCTGGCGGTGGTCAATTTCATACGTTCGGGCGGGCGGATGTCGAACCTCTCCGGCGAGGTGGAGGCTTTGTCCCTCACGGCATTGACGGAATACCTCCTCCGCTCGCACGATTACTTCGTGAAGTTCCGCCTGCCGTCCATAAGGCGCAAGCTGATAGAGGCGATAGACTGTTCGGCGCGGAACCAGATTGCGTTCCTCATCCTGAAGTTCTACGACGAGTTCGCCGCAGAAGTGGGGCGGCACATGGACTACGAGGACAAGCATATCCACACGTATGTGAACGACTTGATGAAAGGCGCGAAGACCAGCCCGGACGTCAACATCCGCAAGCTCTCCCACCAGCACCGCGACAACCACGCGCAGATAGAGAAGAGCCTGTCGGAGCTGAAAAGCATCATCATCAAGTATTATCCCACCGACAGCAAGGCGCAGTTGCTCAACGACGTGCTGATGGACATCTTCATGACGGAGGAGGACTTGTGCAGCCATTGCCATCTGGAGGACACCTTGTTCCTGGAAGCCGTGGTGCGGCTGGAAGAGGAACGTTGCCGGGAGCAGGCTTGCGGGGAGAATCCCCGGGCGGAGGAACGGGACGGCGAGGGCGGAGCGAACGACGTGCTGAGCGACAGGGAGAAAGAAGTCGTCGTTTGCGTGGTGAAAGGGATGTCGAACAAGGAAATCGCCGGGCAGTTGTATATCTCGGTCAATACCGTGATGACGCATCGCCGCAACATCAGCCGCAAGCTCCAGATTCATTCTCCCGCGGGGCTGACCATCTATGCCATCGTGAACGGGCTGATTAACCTGGAGGAAGTGGAGCTGTAGGCGCGGACGCCTTTTCCTTTGCGGGGCAGGCATGGGATATGCCGGCCTCTTTTTTGTGCCGCTTCGGACCGTCTCGGGGCAGGCCGTCGCGGCCTTGGCCGAGGCTTCCGGCCGCCCCGCGGGGGAGCGCGGGCCGGCAGTGGCGCATGGTGAAGTCGGTCCCGTTCCGGCGGCGGGAGCCGCCTGCGGGGTGGGGATGCCGCCGGGTGTGGGGCGTGATTGTGCCGTCCGTCTCGGAAGTGTTCCGGCGGAAGCCCGGCGGCGTCCCCTTGGGGCGGTGCCTTGTCGCGGCGCGTCCGCGGAACGGACTTCAGGCCGTCTTGGCGCAAGCCTTCCGGGACCCGCGGCGCGGACGGGGAAGGCCGGGTGCGCTTTCCGGGAAAGGGCCGGACTGGAATCCCGGGGACGGCCCGTGTCGTCCTGCGGACGGGTCCGCCTGCGGAAGCGGCTGTGATGGATTCCCTTTTCGACGTGATGCCGTTGCGGACATGGGGCACTGTCCCTGCCTGCCGGAAGGACAAGGCGGCCGGGCTTGTCCCGGCCGGCGCGGAGCCCTGAAAGGGCGTCCGCCCGCCGGGTGGCGTCTTGTCAGAATGTCAGTTCCGGCCCCGCGAGAATCGCGTATTTGCGTCCTTGCGGGGGAGGCGCGGCGGATGCGCGGTTCTCGCGCGTCCGCGTGAAGGCGGAATGTCGGCGGAAAGGGCGTTTCCGCTTTCAAGGTGCGCGGCGGAGGGCGGTTTCTGGCGCATTTTGAAGGAGGACGCGCAAGCTTTTCGCGCGTCCCGCCTTGCAAAACGTAACTTCTGTCTTTCGCCCTTTTCTGCTCCAAATAGAGGAAAAGACGGGTTCCCCCGCAGTCCGCCGCGCCGTCTTCAAGGGGAAAACCCGCCGTCTTGCGGACGTTGAAGCCGCAATCGGCGCAGGAAAAAAACGTTTTCACGGCAGAAACGGGATTTTTTCTCAGCCGGAAAACGCGCGGATTCGCTTAAAGGATGTGAAAAATCTGCCTGTTTCCTGAAAAAAACGTTTCGGGAAACGGGCTTTCCCGCCCCTGTTCCGCGCTTTCCGGCGGAAGCCCGCGACGGGCGGGACGGGCTTTTCCCTTTCGTTTTGCAAGCGGAAGAGGGGAAATCAGTGTCATTTCGTCAGGCGCGGGCGCGCCCCACGGCGGCGGGACGCGCCCGCGAGGACTGCTTCTTCTTGCGGATGAGCAGGCGGGCGTACGTCGGGACGTACCTTCCGCCCTCCTTGATGACGCTTCGCGCGTTCAGGTCGTTGTGTCCGGGGGAGTCGGCTCCCGTGTGCTTCTTCGTGCGCAGGCCGGACGTGTTCTGCCTGTCCGTTATCCCTAATATCTCGAACTGCTCGGGGCAGTAGCGGTCGAGGAAGGACACGGGGACTCCCCTCACGCCGCCGTAGTCGGAGGGGATGGCCGCGGTGTAGGGCACCTCTGTCGCGTCGTAGCCTCGGTACGCGTTCATCTCGCGCCCTATGCGTGGTATCGCGTGTAACTCGTCGTTCTTCGCGGCCTTCGCCGCCTTAAGGCTGTCGTTTCCCATCTTTCTCGTCCTTTTCTGAACCGTCCGTCCCGCAAATATGCGACAAAACTCCCCGCGAACGCCGCGCGGACGGGGAGAAATCTTCGCGGGAACGCCGACTTTCCCCGCCCGGGCGAGGTGACGGCGCGGGCGGAAGCCGGTGCCGCAACCCGCGTGTGGCGGAGGGCGCGTTGGAAAACGCGAAGGGCTGGACAAGGCCGCCGATGATTCTGCGGTGCGGGACATCTCTCTGGGCCGCTTGAAATGCCGGGCGGGCCGATGCCGGAGGCGGGCGTGGGAATGTGACGGGGAAGCCCGTGAGGGAGAAGTTCCCGTCACGGGCTTTGGGCCTTGTGGCTTTGCGGATAATGTGAATATTATATAAAATAAGGCCGTGTCCGTAACCTAAAAGCCTAATTTGTCGTATCTTTGGCCGTTCAAATTTTAGGGAAGGCGGTTTTCAGGCGTCGTGATACACTGAAAGGTTGTTGTTGTATGTCTTAGCGCCGTGTGCTGCCTTTGGTGTATTAATTTAATAATTAACGTGTTGAAAACTTTTGAGGAGCTTGGTGTTTCTGCGGAAATCAGACGGGCTATTGAGGAAATGGGGTTTGAGACCCCGATGCCGGTACAGGAGGAAGTAATTCCTTACTTGCTGGGAGTGAATAACGATGTAGTGGCGCTGGCACAGACCGGCACCGGGAAAACGGCGGCTTACGGCTTGCCCGTCTTGCAGAAGATAGACATGAGCCGGAACGAGACCCAGGCGCTGGTCATTTGTCCCACGCGGGAACTTTGCCTGCAGATTGCGGACGATTTGGAGTGCTACTCCAAGTACTTGCCCGGCATACGGGTATTGCCGGTGTACGGCGGCGCGGGCATTGAGCCGCAAATCCGTACGCTGAAGCGCGGCGTGCAGGTCATTGTGGCCACGCCGGGCCGCCTGATCGACTTGATGGAGCGCGGGGTAGCCTCGCTGGAACACGTGGAAAACGTGGTGCTGGACGAGGCCGACGAGATGCTCTCCATGGGCTTCTCCGAGAGCATCGACAGGATACTGGAAGGCGTGCCGGAAAACCACAACACATTGCTCTTCTCTGCCACGATGAGCCGCGAGATAGAGCGCATCTCGAAGAAGTACCTGCGCGATGCC
>CAYPMY010000122.1:0-5902 GCA_964412085.1 uncultured Paraprevotella sp.
AAGGCGGCCGGAGCCCGGATTTACAAGTTGAAGTACGGGCACCGCCGCCACAACCAGCCGGTAAGGATGGCGGATACGACCCGTTGTTTCATCACGAGCCAGAACCACGGCTATGCAGTGGATGCGGAAACGCTCGGCGCGGACTGGGAACCCTTGTTCGTGAACATGAACGACGGTTCCAACGAGGGCATACGCCATAAAGTGAATCCTTGGTTCAGCGCGCAGTTCCATCCGGAGGCTTGCAGCGGCCCGGCGGATACGGAGTTCATGTTCGATGATTTTGTCGGTTTGCTCAAATGAGGGACAGGCGGCCTATGGAAGATATGGGAATGAAGAAAGTCTTGCTGTTGGGTTCCGGCGCGCTGAAAATCGGCGAGGCCGGCGAGTTCGATTACTCCGGTTCGCAGGCATTGAAGGCGTTGAAGGAGGAGGGGATAGAGACGGTCCTCATCAATCCGAACATCGCCACCGTGCAGACGAGCGAAGGCGTGGCAGACCAGATTTATTTTTTGCCGGTGACCCCGTTCTTCGTGGAGAAAGTCATCCGGAAGGAGCGTCCGCAGGGCATCTTGCTGGCGTTTGGAGGGCAGACGGCCTTGAATTGCGGCGTGGCCTTGTATAAGGAGGGAATCTTAGAGAAATACGGTGTGCAGGTGCTCGGCACGCCGGTACAGGCCATCATCGACACGGAAGACCGTGAACTGTTCGTGAAGAAACTCGATGAAATCAACGTGAAGACCATCAAGAGCCATGCTTGCGAGAATGTTGAGGAAGCCCGCAAGGCCGCTGCCGGTTTGGGCTATCCCGTGATTATACGCGCCGCATACGCGCTGGGCGGTCTGGGCTCAGGATTCTGCGACAACGAAGAAGAACTTGACAGGCTGGCAGAGAAGGCTTTCTCGTTTTCGCCTCAGGTATTGGTGGAGAAGAGCCTGAAAGGATGGAAAGAGATTGAGTATGAAGTGGTGCGCGACCGGTATGACAACTGCATCACGGTATGCAACATGGAGAACTTTGACCCGCTCGGCATCCATACCGGCGAAAGCGTCGTGATTGCCCCCTCGCAGACGTTGACCAACGCGGAGTACCACAAATTGCGGGCGTTGGGCATCCGCATCGTCCGTCACATCGGCATCGTGGGAGAGTGCAACGTCCAATACGCCCTCGACCCCGAGTCGGAGGACTACCGCGTCATCGAGGTGAACGCCCGCTTGAGCCGTTCTTCCGCTTTGGCTTCCAAGGCCACGGGCTATCCGCTGGCTTTCGTGGCGGCCAAGTTGGGATTGGGTTACGGGCTGTTCGAACTGAAAAACTCCGTGACGAAAACGACGTCGGCTTTCTTCGAGCCGGCGTTGGATTATGTGGTGTGCAAGATACCGCGCTGGGATTTGGGCAAGTTCCGTGGCGTGAACCGCGAGCTGGGGTCGTCCATGAAGTCCGTAGGCGAGGTGATGGCCATAGGCCGCACTTTCGAGGAGGCCATCCAGAAAGGCTTGCGCATGACGGGCCTGGGCATGCATGGCTTCGTGGAGAACAAGGAACTGCAAATAGGCGACATCGACGCAGCCCTGCGCGAGCCGACCGACAAGCGTATCTTCATCATCTCGAAGGCCATGTCGCAAGGTTATACGGTAGACCGGATTCACGAACTGACGAAGATTGACAAGTGGTTCCTGCAGAAACTGCAGAACGTCAAGGACACGTCCGAGGCTTTGCATGCTTGCAAAAGCATCAATGTGCTGGACAACGGCTTGCTGCGCCGGGCGAAAGTGCAAGGCTTCACGGACTTCCAGATAGCCCGTGCCCTGGGCATGGAAAGGGAAATGGACATCGAAAGGGCTTCGCTGATTGTGCGCCGCCGCCGCTTGTCCGCCGGTATCGTACCGGTGGTGAAGCAAATAGACACGTTGGCTGCCGAGTATCCGGCGCAGACGAACTATTTGTACATGACGTATAGCGGCATAGCCCATGACATTCATTACGAAAACGACAAGCGCAGTATCGTGGTCTTGGGCTCGGGTGCCTATCGCATCGGGTCGTCCGTCGAGTTCGACTGGTGCGGAGTACAGGCGTTGGACACCATCCGCAAGGAAGGCTTCCGTTCGGTGATGATTAACTACAATCCCGAGACGGTATCTACCGACTACGACATGTGCGACCGTCTCTATTTCGAAGAGCTGACTTTCGAGCGCGTGTCGGACATACTCGACTTGGAATGCCCGAGGGGTGTCATCATTTCCACGGGCGGGCAGATTCCGAACAATCTGGCCGTCCGCCTCGACAGGCAGCGCGTCCCCATCCTCGGCACGGCGGCCAGAAGCATCGACAATGCGGAAGACCGTGGGAAGTTCTCGGCCATGCTCAACCGCATCGGCGTGGATCAGCCCGAGTGGAGCGCGCTGACCACGAAGGACGACATAAACGCATTTATAAATAAGGTGGGCTTCCCGGTCCTGGTTCGTCCCTCTTACGTGCTTTCCGGCGCGGCGATGAACGTATGTTCCAACCAGGACGAGTTGGAGCGGTTCTTGAAGTTAGCGGCCGATGTGTCTCATGAACATCCTGTCGTCGTCAGCAAGTTCCTGCAACATGCCAAGGAGGTGGAGATGGACGCGGTGGCGCGTGAGGGGGAGATAGTGGCCTACGCCATCAGCGAGCACATCGAGTTTGCCGGCGTGCATTCGGGAGACGCGACCATCCAGTTCCCCGCGCAGAAACTGTATGTGGAGACGGTGCGCCGCATCAAGAAGATTTCCGGGCAGATTGCCCGCGAGCTGGAAATCAGCGGCCCGTTCAACATCCAGTTCCTGGCCAAGGACAACGAAATCAAGGTCATCGAATGCAACTTGCGCGCTTCGCGGAGCTTCCCGTTCGTAAGCAAGGTGCTTAAGATAAACCTGATTGAGTTGGCCACGAAAGTCATGCTGGGATTGCCAGTGGAGAAGCCGAACAAGAGCCTGTTCGATTTCGATTATGTGGGCATCAAGGCCAGCCAGTTCTCGTTCAACCGCTTGCAGAAGGCCGACCCCGTGCTGGGAGTCGACATGGCATCGACGGGGGAAGTGGGTTGTCTGGGCGATGACACGGGAACGGCCTTGCTTACGGCCATGCTTTCGGTGGGATACCGTATCCCGAAGAAAAACATCCTCCTGTCCACGGGAGGAGCCAAGCAGAAAGCCGAAATGCTGGATGCAGCCCGTATGCTGAAAGAGCATGGTTACACGATTTACGCCACGGGCGGGACGAGCCGCTATTTGACGGGGAATGGCGTAGAAAACAATTTGGTGTATTGGCCGAGCGAAGAGGGGACACCGCAAGCTCTTGCCATGCTGCACAACCGTGAGATAGACATGGTGGTCAATATCCCGAAGGATTTGACGGTAAGCGAACTGAGTAACGGTTACAAGATTCGCCGTGCCGCAGTGGACTTGAACATCCCTTTGATTACGAACTCTCGCCTGGCAAGTGCCTTTATTCAGGCTTTCTGCCATATCGATATGGACGACTTGCCTATAAAGAGCTGGGCTGAATACAATTAGCCGTCCCTCAAAAAAACATAGAGACAGCCGAACGTCCTACCGTATCGGCCGAAATAGGACGCGGCGAGATCATAGGTGGATTTGCAACAATCGGGTACCGCAATTGGCTGGCAAGGCGGCAGAGACCGTGAAGAGCGGGCTATCCGCGAATTTACCGTTGCGGCTGGTTGTGACGGACGTAACGCGTCCTTGATTTATGCTCCGTTTGCTGAAAAAGATTCCTGAGGATTCCTGTCATTTTAACCCTGGACACGCTTGCGTGCCAAAGACACGTCATCGGGGGATTTCGTGTCAAAGGACTGCGGATAGGAGCGTCATTGGACAAGGTTGCGGAAGTGCATTCAAAGAATCACCTGGAATTATTACAGGTTCAGGTGTCGTTCCACGATGCTCTGCTGGGTTTGGGGATGACAGTCCGATGAGGCTCTTCATGAACACATCCATTTGGGGAAATGACGTCATCTTTCCCATGTTATTTTGTCAGGGTAGGCGAAATAGGTAATAAAATCCTATTTTTTGCCGTTATAATGCTAAAACGGGCATGAATAGTATGCCTATATTTGCATTATGATTCTGCTCGAAACACAGCAGAGTGGGAGCGAGTGTATCAAAGGGAATCCGATTTCAACTTAAAACAGCAAGATTCATGAAAAGTTATGTAACCCAATTTGTATGCGGTGCGTTGTTTCTTTCGCCGACGGGAATGCAACAGGTACGTGCGCAAGAGAAAGAAGGGGTGGAGCCGATGCAGACCGGAGAGTACGAACCCTCTTGGGCTTCATTGGCCAAGTACGAATGCCCGGACTGGTTCCGCGATGCCAAGTTCGGCATCTGGGCGCATTGGGGACCGCAGTGTGAGCCGGAGTCGGGCGACTGGTACGCCCGTAACATGTATTATCCTGGCGAGTGGCAGTATGAAGTGCATGCAAAAAAGTACGGTAATCCGAAAGATTTCGGTTTCAAGGATGTGATTCACGAATGGAAGGCGGAAGAATGGGAACCGGATTCACTGATTCGTTTCTATAAGAGCGTAGGGGCACGCTATTTCATGACTTTGGGCAATCATCACGACAATTTCGACCTTTGGGACAGCAAGTACCAGCCGTGGAATTCCGTGAACATGGGGCCGAAACGGAATATCGTGGGTGAATGGGCTGCGGCTTGCAAGAAATACGGTTTGCCGTTAGGGGTGAGCATCCATGCCTCGCATACGTGGACGTGGATGGAAGGTGCGCAGGATTTCGACGGCAAGCTGACAAAAGCGGACGGAAAAGGGAAATGGTGGGAAGGCTACGACCCGCAGGACTTGTACGAACAGCGGCATGAACGAAGCGTGGGGAGTGAGAACGTCGGCGGTATCCATAACCAATGGACGTGGGGGAACGGTGCTTCGCAACCGTCGGAGGCCTACAAGGCGAAAGTCTATAACCGCACGCTCGACGTGGTGAACCGCTATCACCCTGATGTGTTGTATTTCGATGATACCGTATTGCCGTTCTATCCCATCAGCGACGAGGGCGTGAGGATTTTGGCTCACATATATAATAAGAGCTTGAAAGACAACAAAGGGAAGATGCGTGCTGTGGTTACTGGCAAGATATTGGAAGACAAGCATAAGGAAGCCATGGTTTGGGACGTGGAGCGAGGTGTTCCCGACCGTCCGCAGGAGAAAGCCTGGCAGACCTGCACCTGTCTCGGCTCTTGGCATTACGACAGGGGAATATACGACCGCGACCAGTATAAGAAAGCGGCCACGGTGGTGAAGATGTTGGTGGACATTGTGAGCAAGAACGGCAACTTGCTGTTGAGTGTCCCTTTGCGTGGCAGTGGGGCGATAGACGAGAAAGAGGTGGTCATCCTGAAAGAAATCAAGGCTTGGATGGATGTCAACGGCGAGAGCATCTACGGCACACGCCCTTGGACGATGTTCGGGGAGGGGCCGACGGCCGAAGCCTCGAATCCGCTGAACAGCCAAGGCTTCAACGAGGGGGCGGACTATTCGGCGGCCGATATCCGTTACGTACAGAAAGGCAAGGCAGTATATGCCACGGCCTTGGGGTGGCCTGAGTCTGGAGTGTTGGTGATGAAAAGCTTGGCGAAAGGCTCTCCTTATTATAAAGGAAAGGTGAAAAGCGTGGAATTGTTAGGACACGGAAAGGTGAAGTTCACTTGTGACGAAAATGGCCTTAAGGTCACGCTACCGGAAGACAAGCCGAACGGTATCGCGCCAGTGTTGAAAGTGAAGTTGGGGTAGGTTCGCCTTAATCCAAAGACAAGGGTATGAGTTGGAACAAACTGTTTGCCGCCCTGTCTGTCCTATAAGAGACGGGACGGGAGGTTGGCCGTGTCGGTAAGCGACCACG
>CAYPMY010000123.1:0-5854 GCA_964412085.1 uncultured Paraprevotella sp.
TGTCCGCTGTCAGACGGGCGCGCCGGCGCCGTCCGCTTGCATCCGCTCCCTGACGGTTCCGGCACATTCCTCCATCAGCCATTTCGGGGTGGACGTGGCCCCGCAGATGCCCACCGAACGGCAGTCCTCCATCCAGGCGGGCTTGATTTCCGACGCGTCGTCCACCAGGTACGAGCGCGGGTTCACGCCCCGGCATTCGTCGTACAAGACCTTCCCGTTGGAGCTCTTCTTGCCGCACACGAAAAGGATCACGTCGTGGCGCGCGGCGAAATCGCGGATGTGCGGCATGCGGTTGGCTACTTGGCGGCAGATGGTGTCGTAGTAGCGGAAGGCGGCTGCGGGGGAGATGCGCCCGCCGATGCGTTCCACGATTTCCCGGAAGCCCTCCAGCGGCCTGGTGGTCTGCGAATACAGGCAGATGTCCCGGTCGAAATCCAGCTTGTCCACTTCCTCCGGCGATTCGACGACGATGGCCGTTCCGTCGGTCTGCCCCACGAGGCCGAGCACTTCGGCATGGCCGTTCTTCCCGTAGATGACAATCTGTCCGTGTCGCGCGCCCCCCGACCGGTATTCCCTCTTGATGCGTTCCTGCAGGTGAAGCACCACGGGGCACGTCGCGTCTATGATTTCAATCCCGTTGGCCTCGGCCTGCCTGTACGTGGCCGGCGGCTCCCCGTGGGCGCGCAAGAGCACCTTGGCGCGGCGCAGGGTGGAAAACGCGGCGTGGCCGATGGTTACGAGCCCGAGCTTCTTCAGGCGGTCGCATTCCTTGCCGTTGTGGACGATGTCGCCCAGACAGTAGAGCGTGCCCCCCCCGGCCAGCTCCTCTTCCGCCTTGTTGATGGCGCGGGTCACGCCGAAGCAGAAGCCCGACCCCCGATCTATCTCTATCTTCATTTGTAAGAATCCTTTATCCGTTAAGGCCCGCGCCGCGCAGTCCCCCTCGGCGTTCTGCCGAGGTTGCCGTTCCATCCTGCTTCGAACGGGAAAACGTTCGCGGCAGAACTTTTTTTCAATCTAAGGCGATTGGTTTTCCATTCTCAGCAGTTTTTCAGGCCGGTCGTATCGTGTTGGCGCACAGTCCTCTACACGTCGTGCGGGAAGCCCCCTCGTTCCGTTCCGGCCACTCTGCGGAACTGGGCGGCGAGCCATTCCTTTTGTTCGGGAATCGTCATGAGGCTGTTGTCCAGTTCTATGGCGTCGCCGGCCTTGCGGAGCGGGCTCACGGCGCGGGTCGTGTCTATCCGGTCGCGCTCCTTCACGTTTTCCAGGATTTCCTCGTAACTGCCCTTTTCCCCCTTGGCCTGCAATTCGTCGTAGCGGCGCCGGGCGCGGATTTCGGGCGAGGCGGTGACGAATATCTTGAGCTCGGCGTCGGGGAACACCGTCGTGCCGATGTCCCGTCCGTCCATGACGACGCCTTTCCCCCGTCCCATCCGTCGCTGGAGGCCGACCATGGCCTCGCGCACGAAGCCGAGCGCGGCCACGGCGCTGACCTTCGACGACACGGAGAGCGTGCGGATGTCGTCTTCCACCAGCTCCCCGTCCAAATAAGTCCGGGGCTTTCCCGTCCCCGGCTCGGGCCGGAAGGAGATGTCCAGGCCCGGGAGTGCGGCTTTCAGGCGGCCGGCGTCCAGCTCGCCGCCGCGGAACAGCCCGTGGCGGAGGCAGTAGAGCGTGACGGCGCGGTACATGGCGCCGCTGTCGATGTAGACGTAGCCTATCTCTCGGGCCAGGTCTTTGGCCATGGTGCTTTTCCCGCAAGAGGAGAAGCCGTCTATGGCAACCGTGATTCTCTTCATGTCGTTCTGCATTGTCGTTGGTGTATGGGCGGTGGTTACAGGCAATAGGATGCGTTGAATACGAAGGAGGGGGCGGACAGGTGGTGCTGGGCGTATGCCAGTCCGAAGCCGAAGCGGGAGAGCCGGACGCCCGCGCCGGCGCAAAGGCCGGCGGCATGGGAAGAGCCGGATGCCTTCATCTCGTTGGCTTTCCGGAAGTTGTAGCCCATGGAGAGGTACAAGAAGTCGGCGGGCAGGAAGTCCACGCCCACCGCCAGATGGTTCATGATCATCTTGCCCGTGGACAATTCTTTGCCCGATGCGAAATAGTAATCCTTGTCCCATCTTGTCAGGTCCACGAGGGTGACGGACAAGCGGAACGGGGCGTGGCTGAAACCTTTCGTGACCCCGGCCTGCATGGAAAAGGGAAGCTTCTCGTGGACGTCCCCGAACGCCTTCACCTGTCCGCCAAGGTTGCGTGCCACGGCAGACAACGAGAAGTCCGTGTTCTCGTCGTAGTAGTTCACGCCCAAGTCCACGGCCAGGGCCACGGACGAAAAGTCGCCGTATTTCGAATAGACGAACTTGCCCGCGGCGCCGCCGGCCCACCGGTCGTTCAGGTCGTAGGCGTACATGCCGATCAAGGCCATGTCCATGGCCGAGAAAGAACCCACGGCGACGTTGTCGGCGGTGGTTTCGTCCATGGTGCCGTAGTGCGCGTATTGCGCCGCGACGCCCATCGTGGAGCGTTCTCCCAATATCTTGACGAACGCCGCGCTCCCCACGTTGCAGCCTTGCAGGTAAGTCATGAAATTGAAGTCCAGCGTCTTGTCGCTCACGGAACTGAGCAGCGCGGGGTTGCCGAAGGCGAGCGACGCGTCGTCCTCTATCAGGGAGACGCCGTGCCCTCCCAAAGCCGTGGAATGCGCGGACACGGGCATTTCCAGGAAGTTGAACACGGAGTTGCTCTCTTGGGCGTGCGACGGGGCGGCAAGCAGGATGATATGTAATGCCAAAGCGGGCTTTTTCGTCATCTGGAATGAGTTTTGTGGCCAAAGATACGGATTTTCCGGGACATCCGATTACGTTCGCGCGGTAATTCCTCGCGGGCATACCGCCATGCAGATATAACGCGGAAAAGTCCGGTTTAGGGTGCAAGACGGGAAAATGTGAGGTTTTTTTTGGAAAAAAAGGTCGAAGCGCATGAGTATATGAAAAAAATGTGTTACTTTTGCCTTTGCATGAAGAATACGTAAAAAGCTAAAGAATATGGAAATCAAAAAATCATTGAGCGCGGATCTCGAAGGCAAGAAGGGCACCGGATTGCTGATGGGCTTTGTCTTGACGCTGTCGGCCATGTTCGTCGCATTCGAGTGGACGCAACACGAGAGGAAAGTCATCGAAATGGAGCCTGTGTTCACGGCGTCCATCGAGGAAGACATGATTCCTATCACGCAGCAGCAGGAAGTGGTGGCGCCTCCTCCGGCCGCGGCTCCCAAAATCGCCGAAATCCTGAACATCGTGACTAACGAGACGGAGTTGGTGGAAGAGGAAGTGGAGACTTCCGAGGAAGTGAACCAGGCCATCGTGACGACGCCGGGCACGGGTGTAACGGGGCCGGTCGCTACGGGGCCGGTCGGGCCGGTAG
This sequence comes from uncultured Paraprevotella sp., assembly GCA_964412085.1. Taxonomy (GTDB): domain Bacteria; phylum Bacteroidota; class Bacteroidia; order Bacteroidales; family Bacteroidaceae; genus Paraprevotella. Next base: position 3,430 of record CAYPMY010000123.1, read on the forward strand.
CGGAAGACGTGGACGAGAACCAGATCTATGACATCGTGGAGGAGAACCCCCGCTTCCCCGGCGGCGAGGAGGCTTGTATGAAGTGGTTGTCCGACAACATCAAGTATCCGCCCATTTGCGTGGAGCAGGGCGTTCAGGGGCGCGTATATGCCCAGTTCGTGGTGAACAAGGACGGTTCCATCGTGGACATCAAGATCGTGCGAAGCCCGGATCCTTATTTGTCGAAAGAAGCCGAGCGCGTGCTGAAGATGATGCCGAAGTGGAGTCCCGGCAAGCAGAGAGGCAAACCGGTACGTGTGAAATTCTCATTGCCGGTGATGTTCAGGTTGCAATGACACAAGGCGTAAGATATGAGGAGGCTGCTCACGGCAGCCTCCTTTCGTGAAAGACACGGCCCATGTACGATTGGAAAGAACTTCTGGACTACGTCAACGGCGAGATTGCCGGGATGCCTTTCGAGCGCCGGCCAGCGGAACTCTACGCGCCGGTTCGTTATGTCCTTTCGATGGGGGGGAAGCGGATTCGGCCGGTATTGATGCTGATGGCCTACAACCTTTATAAGGAAGAGGTGGAGGCTATCGGTTCCCAGGCCGTGGCCATTGAGATTTACCATAATTACACGTTGATGCACGATGACCTGATGGACAGGGCCGACATGCGGCGGGGCAGGGCCACGGTGCATAAGAAATGGGACGACAATGCCGCGATACTGAGCGGGGATTCCATGTTGGTCATGGCTTACCGTTACATGCAGCAGGGCTGTCCCGCGGAACATTTGGGAAACGTCATGGGCCTGTTCACGGAAACGGCTCTCGAGATAGGAGAGGGGCAACGATACGACCTTGAATTCGAGACCCGCGCGGACGTCAGCGAAGAGGAATATATGGAGATGATCCGCTTGAAGACATCGGTGCTGTTGGCTTGCGCGCTGAAAATCGGGGCATGGCTGGGGGATGCCCCCCGGCAGGACGCGGAACTCCTTTATCGTTTCGGCGAGAACCTCGGCCTGGCTTTCCAGTTGCAGGACGATTACCTGGACGTGTACGGCGACGCGGCGGCCTTCGGTAAGAAAATCGGGAAGGACATCCTGTGCAACAAGAAGACTTACATGCTGATTAACGCGCTGGGACGTGCTTTGCCCGCCGACCGGGAACGGTTGGAACAGTGGCTTAAGAAAGAGGAGGGGACTTATGCCCCGGAAGAGAAAATAGCCGCTGTGACAGAGTTGTATGACAAGACCGGCGTCCGTGCCTTGTGCGACGAGAAAATCCGTATCTGCTTTGGGCGGGCCCGCGAAACCCTGGACAAGGTGAATTTGCCGGATGAACGGAAAGAGCCGCTGCGGGGATTGGCGCGAAGCCTGCTGAATAGGAAGTCTTGAAGGAACGGGGAAGCCAATGATGAGGATTATCGATACGCACGCCCATCTGTTTGACGGGGCTTTCGCCGAAGACTTGGAAGATGTGGTTTCCCGCGCCTTGCGGGGCGATGTGGAAAAGGTGTTCCTGCCCAACATAGACGAATCGACGATTCCCGCCATGCTGGGACTGTGCGAGGGACACCCGGACTTCTTTTATCCGATGCTGGGACTCCATCCCACGGAAGTAAGGGCGGACTACGGCGAAGTGCTCGCACGTATGGAGGCGTTGTTGCAGTCCGGCCGTCCTTTCATAGGCATCGGCGAAGTAGGACTGGACTACTACCGGGGGCGCGCTTTTTACAAGGAACAGCAGGAGGCGTTCCGTTGCCAAGTGGAGTGGTCGCTGTCGTACGGGCTGCCTCTGATGGTTCATTCCCGTTCCGCACAGAAAGAACTGGTGGACTTGCTCGCTCCTTTCCGCACGAGGGGAGTCTGCGGAGTATTCCACAGCTTCGGCGGTACGGCGGAAGAGGCCCGGGAACTGCTTTCATTCGAAGGGTTCATGATAGGTGTCAACGGCATGCTGACCTTCAGGAAGTCCGGCCTGCCGGAGGTGTTGCGGCAGATACCGATAGGACGGGTGGTGTTGGAAACCGATGCCCCCTACCTCTCGCCGGCACCTTGCCGGGGCAGAAGGAATGAAAGCGCATACCTCCGGTACACATTGGCGAAAGTGGCGGAAGTTTACGGCCTGCCGGTGGAAACGGTTGCCGAACAAACTTACGAGAACGCGCTGGAAATGTATCCCGGCGCCCGGAATTGAGGCCGTCGAAAAGTCAAAACCAAACTTTCTGTAGGATGAGACGCGCTTCTGCGGCTGAGCAGGGCGGTTGTCCTGGGAGGAAAGAATATTTTTGTACTTGAAGACGGGGAATATCGTTTTTTTTTGTAACTTGCGCCCGTTTTGAGGAGGAGAGATGCTCGAGTGGCTGAAGAGGCACGCCTGGAAAGCGTGTGTGCGCCTAAAGCGCACCGGGGGTTCGAATCCCCCTCTCTCCGCAACAA
>CAYPMY010000124.1:0-5842 GCA_964412085.1 uncultured Paraprevotella sp.
TTACGTTCCATATCCGTATGTCTATCCAATGACGGCAAAGGTAGGATTTATTTGGGAATATGTTTGATTGAGCTGGTCATATATTGCAGGGAGGGCACAAAAAAGTGACCAAAACATCAATTCCCACGGCACAATCTTATGGCATTCACCCTTTGGGAGATGGTGAACCCCGTTTTATCCTATTATATGGAAGCAATGTTTTTTTACGAATATCATATCTTTTGCGGGGACTATGTGGCATCGAATCCGTAAGAGAAGGAGATATGATGACTGTATGTCTGATTGATACAAGCCGTTTTTCGGTCCGATCGCGGGACTGCGTTGTCGTCCCGCCTAAGTCGGGGATGGTAGGAAAAACCTTTAGTACGAAAGTCCCCACGTTTCCAACTTGCAAGAGAAGCGTTTCGCTTCTCCTTTTTTCGTATGCCTCGGAAAGAGTTGCCTCTATCCGAGTATGAAAGTGGATGATTCTTGCGACAATTACGTTGTCACGGAACGGGTCTCGTTTTTTTGAGGATGTTAAAGGCCGTCATAGATTCAAGGTAGAAGCGCGACCTCCTCCCTCCGTCCTTGATGCGTGGCGGAAAGTGGGGGAGGGGAAAAACGGCAGGAGCCATCCGGCAATGCATCCCGGAAGGGACCGAATTCAGGGAGCTGACGGATGGGTTTGTTAAAGAATCCGATACGAGACAAGCCGGAGACCGAGGGAAGGGCCGAACTTCTCCGCGCCTGAAAAGGAGTTCTCCAAACCACTCTCGCAGTATCGCGCTTGCCGGTTGGCTCTGCCGTAAGAAAAAAACTACAAATATTTTTTTTGTTTCAGAAAAAAACCTATCTTTGCATCCGCAAAACGGAAAGTAGCGCAGTTGGTAGCGCACTACGTTCGGGACGTAGGGGTCGGGCGTTCGAATCGCCTCTTTCCGACATGTAAGGATTGGCTGTCAATCAATTAGTCCTTTTTTTATTTCGCTTTTTCGTCCCGCAAAACCCAAATGGCATGACATATCGGCCCGGTAGGAACTCGCCGGGGATGGATTCTGTCTTTGGGGAATGAAGTGCGGCCCTTGGCTTGACACGGGGAACGAATCTTTTGGAAGTGCCGGCACGCATGGTGCCGCTTTCGGGAATACCGTATTGTTTCGCCGTCGCAGGAGAGGGAGATTCCCAATGAGATTCACGTCGGCTTTGACGGGCGCGACCGGGACTGGCGGATGATGCCCGCTTCAAGCCGAAAGGGATTCATGGAAGCTGTCGGCACGGCCGGCTTCATCGTTCGCGGCCACAAGGTTTCCTTGAAGACATGCCGTCGCGGGCGGACTGACGCGCGGACAGGCAAGGGCTCCTGTCCGCCAATTGGCTCCGGGGTAGCCTGCAAGGCACTCCGTTACTTGCTCCAAGGATTCCGGGGCTTCTTCAAAAGGGACGCATGGGGAACATCCCCGGCGGCCTGCCGTGCGCTTGGGGCATACTGCCGCATCGACGCGCGCACTTCCGGGAAGCGACGCGGGGAAACGCCGTGCGGTTTCGGGCAGCGGGACTGGCCGTCGCCTGCCGTTCAGGTCGTCCGACAAGCGGGACGGGCAGGCGGAAAGGAAGGGCGCGGATGCCGTCTGGGAACGTCCCGACATCAAGACCGCTTACGGCACGGCGCGTTCCCATGGGATGATGCCTCCAAGAACACTGTAGAGGATGCCGCAGGACGGGGCATGGCCTCTCCCGCGCGGCAAGGCGGAGGGGCGGGCAAGAAGCGGTCCCGCGCCATTTCCGCCACCTCCTGCGGGCGTTGCGATGAAATCCCCGATCTCCGCGACGGCCGTCCGTCTGGCAACCCCGGCTGAATCTTCCGATGCCGAAACCAAGCTCTTCGGAAGCCGGCTCGCGCGGCGTGGCGGACAGGAGCCCCCCCTCGGAACAGCTGATGTCCTGCCTGTCTCCGGCGGATTCCTGCCGGGCCACGCGGGCTTATACCAAAGCCATGGTGTCCTTGGCAATCATCAGTTCCTCGTCGGTCGGGATGACGCACACCGTCACCCTGCTGTCCGGCGTGGAGATGACGGCCTCCGTGGCGCGTATGGAATTGTTCTTGTCCATGTCGAGCTTCACGCCCAGGTAGTCCAGCCCGTAGCAGAACAATTCGCGCATATCAGGCTGGTTTTCTCCCACTCCCCCCGTGAAGAGGATGACGTCCACCCCGTTCATGGCCGCGGCGTAGGCACCGATGTACTTCCTCACGCGATAGGAATACATTTCGAGGGCAAGGCGGCAGCGTCGGTCTCCCTTATGGGACGCCGCGATGATTTCGCGCATGTCGGAGGATACGCCCGTGATTCCCGCCACTCCGGATTTCTTGTTCAGGAAGTCGGACATCTCGGTAGGGGTAAGCCCCTCCTTGTTCATGATAAAAGTCACCGCCCCACTGTCCAAGTCGCCGGAACGGGTTCCCATCATCAGCCCTTCCAGCGGGGTCAGCCCCATGGAGGTGTCTATGCTCCTGCCGTCTTTCACTGCCGTAATGGAGCCGCCGTTGCCCACATGGCAGGTGATGATGCGTTTGCCGGCAGGGTCGATGCCGAGGTATTCGCAGACACGCCGTGCCACATAACGGTGGGACGTGCCATGGAAGCCGTAGCGGCGGATGCCGTATTTCTCATACATCTCGTAGGGGAGGGCGTACATGTAGGCATAGTCGGGCATCGTTTGATGGAAGGCCGTGTCGAACACACCCACCTGAGGAATCGAAGGCAGCAAGGCCGACACGGCGTTTACGCCTTTCAGGTTGGCGGGATTGTGCAGAGGAGCCAGGTCGTTGCAGGCCGCGAAGGCTTCGAGCACTTCGGGAGTGAGCCGCACGCTTTTGTTGAACTTCTCCCCGCCGTGCACCATGCGGTGCCCCACGGCGTCAAGTTCATCCAGCGATTCCAGGGCACCGGCTTCCGGGTCGGTCAGCATCTGGAAAATGAATTGTACGCCTTTGGTATGTTCGGGAACGTATTCCTCTATGATCCTCTTCGTCCCGTCCGGCAGAGTCATTTTCAGGAAAGAACCGGGCAGGCCTATCTTTTCTATGCCTCCCTGTGCCATGACGGAATTGTCGGCCATGTCGTATAATTTATATTTGATGGAGGAACTTCCGCAGTTTAATACTAAGACCTTCATATATATAATAGGTGTGATTTCAAAGATTCCGTTTATTTCCGCTCTCTTGCCGCCGCTATGGCTTGGTTGGCCGTGACGGCTATCATGGTATAGACATCCTCTATGGAGCATCCGCGGGAAAGGTCGTTGACCGGGCGCGCTATGCCCTGGAGAATGGGGCCGATGGCTTCGGCGTGCCCCAAGCGTTGTATCAGTTTGTAGGAGATGTTGCCGACTTCGAGGTTGGGGACAATCAGGACGTTGGCGTGTCCGGCGATTTCGGAGCCCGGGGCCTTGCTCCTGCCCACGCTCGGCACAAGCGCGGCGTCGGCCTGAAGCTCGCCGTCGATGCTGAGGCCCGGGGCCATTGCGCGTGCCAGCCTTGTGGCTTCCACCACCTTGTCCACGACCTCGTGTTTCGCCGAGCCTTTGGTGGAGAAGCTCAGCATGGCCACTTTCGGGTCGATTCCGGCCACGGCCTCGGCCGCGCGGGCGGTGCAGACGGCAATCTGAGCCAGCTGTTCCGCGTCGGGTACGGGGGTGACGGCCACGTCTCCCATGACCAGGACACCGTTCTTTCCGTAGTTGGGGGCTTTGGTGAGCAACAGCATCGCCCCGGAAACGCAGGTGAAGCCCGGCGCCGTCTTGATAATCTGAAGGGCGGGACGCAGTACGTCGCCGGTCGTGTTGCGCGCGCCGGCCAGCTGTCCGTCGGCCTCGCCGGCTTTGATCATCAGGCAGCCGTAGAACAGGGGATCCAGCACTTTCTGGCGCGCCTCTTCCATCGTCATGCCCTTTTTCTTGCGCAATTCGAAAAGCAGTCGGACATATTCTTCTTTTTTCGGACTGGAGGCTGGGTCGATGATAGTAGCCTTGGATATGTTCCCCAATCCCCATCTTTTTGCCGCTTCTTCTATTTCCGAACGGTTCCCTAATAGAATCAAGTCGGCCACCTCGTCGGTGAGAATCTGGTTGGCGGCCTTTAGTGTACGTTCTTCCGTGCCTTCAGGAAGAACGATGCGCTGTCTGTTGGCTTGAGCGCGTGAGACGATCTCTTTGATTAAGTCCATATCTGAAATCTTTAAATTGATAACTCTGCATGGCAATTGGCAGGATTATGCAAAAATACTGCTTTTTGACCGAATAACCGTATGATTCCTGTTTTATTTTCGGATTTATGAAAGACGCGGGGCCGGGGCAGGAGGGAAATCGGCGAACTCGCGAAAGCCTTGTGATTTTATGATTGTGAATCGGAGACATACGGGAGCATGAGCTACGATTGCCGGAGGCAAGGTTGCCGGTTCCCTCGTTCCATGGACGGGTCTGTGGAGAACCTGCGCGCCGGACAGCAAGGGGACTCAGGCCGGGACAAGCCGCTGCCTCCTCCGGGCGGAAAGGCTCGCGCGGGGCATTCCCGCCGTTCCCTGCGGAGGGCGGCCTTTCCGGGCAGGCTCGAGCAGGATGGACGGGCGCGCCGACGGAAAGGAGCGGCATCCCGCGAAAGGTAGGGGCGCGCTGCGGGAGCGCGTCCCCGCCAGGTTCGGTCTGCGGGAATGGGTTCCCGCCGTCAGAAGTTGCAGCCCACCTTGACCATGAACTTGCCGGTCTTTGTCTTCTCGGCAATCTCGTTGAAGTCGAGGGCGAATCCGACGCCTGCGTTGAGCCTGCCGACATCGAGCGTCGCGCCGACCTGCCATCCGCCTTGCACGCGGTTCCAAGTCCATTTGTCGCCTTCCATGTCCTCTTCGTCGAACAAGTTCCGCTTTTCAACCACTTCCTCTTCCCCTTCATACCGGTCGGTGGATTTCTCCCGCCCCCAGACGTTGACCTTCACGTAGAAGCCCGTGTAGGGCTTCAGGACCAGCATGTCGTTGAGCTTGAAGGCGTACACGAGGTTCACGGGCACGTCTATCCCCACGACGGTGTACTTGTCCTTCCAGGAATAACCGTCATGGCCGTCGCCGTCGTCGTGGCCGTCGCCGTTCAGGCGCGTGAAGTCCAGGCCGAGCCCGGTCTGGACGAAGACAGGCCATTTCTTCGAGAGCCCGAACGCCTGCTCGTAGCCTGCGGAAAACCCGTTCTTGGCGTAGCCGTCAAGATAGTCGTCTTCGCGGATGAGGGTCTTGTCGTAGGAGAACCGCAGGCCTTTCCATGCTTCCACGCCCGGGGAGGACGGGCCGCCGCCGTCCGCCATCTGCGCGAAGGAAGCCGCCTGCGCGCCCAGCAGCGCGATAGCCATCAGATACTTGATTCTTTCCATGTCCTTTGTCGTTTTTTGTATGAGTTGAAACCGTGTCTCGTCGCCGTTCCCTCGAGAAGAGGGCGGCCTGAGAGACAAAGATACCTAAAAATCGGTTGCTGCGGAACCATGGCCGGAGAAAAATGTCTTTTTGCCCGGGATTTGCCGCGAGAGCCCGGGGAACCCTCCCCGTCGGGGCGCGCCCCGCCGCGGAAGAGGACGGAACGGGCGGCGCGGAGGGCGGCGGACATCAGCGCGGCGGCGGAAGGCAATCCGCGCCCGCCGCGCCGGGCGGGAAGCCGGGGGGCGGCGGACGTGGAGAACCGTCCGCGACGACGGCATCCCGAAGGTACGCCGTGTACGCTCTTTTTCCGTTTTCGTGTCTTTTTGACGGGGAAAATTCGGTTTGGGCAACGAAATCGCGCCGAATAACGTTAATTTAATGTTAAATCGTGGGGGGGGGGGGAG
>CAYPMY010000125.1:0-5837 GCA_964412085.1 uncultured Paraprevotella sp.
ATTGGAAAACCAATCGCTTGAGATTGAAAAGATTCGTCTTCCTTGCTTACTATGATTACAACGACTTCCAGAGTGTTTTTTAATGCCCGGTTGGAAAATGTCCTTCTCTTCGTTATCAACAGAAGAAAACCATTCTCGTATTGTCATGTGGTTGTCATGTGAGTTCTTCTGTGTAATCTTATTTGAAAATTCAGTATTCATTAAGCTACACTTAAAGTCTGGTGTCAAATATACTTTCAATAAAAGTGAAGACAGTACGCGTTGTTTTTCGTCAAGGTTGATGACGGAGGGGGCGGCGTCATATTTCCAATATGGCGTGGCGCACCTTGTCCATGGACGTCTCGTAATCGTTCATAATCGCGGGGTTGCCTTTCACCGTGTCACGGCATACGTGTTTCGACACGGTCACATGCGGCTTGTTCGCCAAGTAGAATGCCAAATATTCATCCTTGGAACGGATTCCTCCCACGTCGGGTTCCACGTGTACCACGTATGTCAGCGTCTTGTTCGGAGTATGGAAGAACACGCCTGCGTTGTCCTGTGAATCATTCCCCAGCGCATTGTTGCCGCATCATTTGCAATCGTGCCGTGAAGAGGCTTAAGTTTCAGGGTGCCGCGGGAAGTCCCTGATATTATGAAAGAATGAAAGGGTTCAGAAATTCCTTCCAAAGATTGTTTGTTGCTTGGCATCTAATTTGAAGTTGATATACTGTTGCACGTCTTTCGTGTTGAACGCGTAGTATCCTCCGCTCTTGTATTTCTTCAGAAGCCTCACGTAGCGCACGAAGTCGGGTGTCGCCAAGACAGACCTTATCTCGTCGACTGTTATGCCCCGCTCGCTCGTGATGTACAATCCGCTGTACACGCCCTCGCCCGCCTTCACCCCTTCTATTTTCAAGTCCTTTTCCGACCGGATGAGCGTGTTGATGGCCACTTTCTCCTTCCACACATCGTTCAAGGCCTGCGTCCTGCCGTATTCGTAATAAGCGGCATACTCCGCCCTCCCTTTCAGCAACTCCTCCTTGTGCGATTTGAAATGGTCTTGAACCTCCGGCTCCGAGAAAACCACGTCAGGAGGAAGCAACTTCCCTCTCTTGTCGTAAGGAAAGAGACAGGGATACCATTTCCCCGTGGAAGCCTTCACCACATTGATCGTTATCTTCGACCTCGGCACCCCGTTTCCGATAAACACGCCGTCGGCAAGAGTGGCAAACCCGTTTTTCACCGACACGTACTTCGGATGTTTCCCCGACTTTATTTCCCTCAACTCTTCCAGATGAACCCTGTCCGATAGATAGAAACAAGAATCAATGAAGCAACATTCGAGAGTCAGCTCACCATGGAACCGCCGCGTCATTGCTTCCGTATCGAACGTGTAATAGTCGAACCGCGGGCTTTTCCTCCCCCTTTGGAAGAGCGATATGATGGTGTATGCCGTGGCATTCTCGAAAGGTTGATAGTGCCCCAAATCGACCAACGATTCAAGGTTCTGCTCCTTGATGATATACTTCCTCATGTCATGCGCCGCCACACTGTTAAGCCAAGAACTCGGAGTGATGTAGCAAAGTCTCCCGCTCCCCGACAGCATGTCGAACCCTATCTCAAAGAAAGCAAGATACAAGTCCGTCATTCCCCCGCCACAGAACTTGCACGACTTCACCTCCCCGTAAGAATCATCCAGATTGTGCACCCTGACGTAAGGCGGGTTTCCCACCACGAAGTCCATCTTCCCGTCGTATTCCCTCACCAGGAGCGCGTTCTGGCACTTCATGTCCCAATCCACTGGCAACACGTCGTAAGCCCGCGTCACGTCATCGAGCGAAGCTCTGCAACGTGCGCAAACGTCAGCGTCTATGTCTATCCCGTGTATGAACGTCGCGAGCTCTTCCCTTAGCGCGTCCTTGCCGATGCCTGCCTTTAAAGCCTCTTCGCAATACCGCCTCGCCACCTGCACGAGGAAGGCCCCGTCGCCGCAACTGTTGTCAATCACATGCTTCCCTCTTATGCCGGAGCCGCTATATCCGCAATAGTCAAGCATTTCCCCGACGATATGGGCAGGAGTAAACACCTGACCTGACTTTTTCATTCGCCTGTCCTCGCCCAATTTGATAAGTGGAGCAATGGTTCCCATGGTTCATTTGTTTTTATTCCGCGAAGTACGGGAACCGAATCCCATACCTTTTGATGGGTTGCCTGCCAGTCCTTTTCCTGTCTCCTTGTGTCCCGTGACAAGGCACGGTTCGGAGAATTTCCCAGTTTCTTTTCATAAATGTAGTGGATTCTTTCCGCGTGGTGGAATTTACATCCAGCCCTGACGAATCTATCGTGCAGTTCATTGTGTTTCATTGCCGGTTTTGCCTTTCTGCGATGCAAAGATAGCAAAACATCCATTGTTTGACGAGCAAAAGATTTGTTGCTGTTCCTTTCGGATGTAGCGGCAGACTGCGGGAGAGCATGTCACCCGTGCCGTCACCTATGTCCGCTTCAGTGTCGAGCCGGTAACGCATCCTCAGCCCAAACCTGCCCATGGCGAATCCAGCCGGCATTCGCCTTAATCGGGATGTCACCGCGAACCATCAACTTCCAATTATCTTTCCGCAGGTTTCCCGGAATCCCGTTTTTTGTGTTATCTTTGCCCAAACAGCAAAAGGAAATGAAAAGGCAAGAACTCTACGACCGCGTCATCGCTTATTTTGAACAAGCAATCCCCATGGCTGAAACAGAACTGCACTACGGCGACCCGTTCCAACTGTTGGTAGCCGTCATGCTCTCCGCCCAATGCACGGACAGACGGGTCAACATGATTACGCCCCCTCTCTTCCGCGACTACCCCACTCCGGAGACGATGGCCGTTGCCACGCCAGAAACCATTTATGGGTATATCCGTAGCGTGAGTTATCCTAACAACAAGGCCAGGCACTTGGTAGGAATGGCACGCATGCTGGTGGAAAGCTACCACGGTGAAGTCCCCTCCGATTTGAACGAGTTAGTCAGGTTGCCCGGCGTAGGGCGCAAGACGGCCAACGTCGTCCGAGCCATCGTTTTCGGAAAAGCCGCCATGGCGGTGGACACTCATGTGTTCCGCGTGAGCCACCGCATCGGGCTTGTCCCGGTCACCTGCACCACTCCTTACAGCGTGGAAAGACAATTGGTACGCCATTTCCCCGACCCCATTATCCCCAAAGCCCATCATTGGCTCATCCTGCACGGACGCCATACTTGCACGGCACGCACGCCCAAATGCGGGGACTGCGAGCTAAAAACGATATGCCGTCATTACCTGCGCACCCACGGGGCGGCACATCCTGTCCCCACTTTCTGAACCCGTCGCCATGAAGACGGGGGGGGGGAAAAAAACGCCCCCTCGCAAAATAAAAGACCCACTTTCTTGCATATACGGACGGAAAAGTATAATTTTGCAATGCTGTAAAAGCATTATGCCAGAGAAGAAAACGACAAAAGACCTTTAATAAAAATTGAAATCATGACTATTGACAATTACAAGTTTGCCGGCAAGAAGGCAATCGTACGTGTGGACTTCAATGTCCCCTTGGATGAGAACGGTAAGATTACAGACGACACCCGCATTCGCGGGGCATTGCCTACGTTGAAGAAAATCCTCGCCGACGGCGGTGCGCTCATCATCATGAGCCACATGGGCAAGCCGAAAGGTAAAGTACACCCGAAGTTTTCGTTAAGCCAGATCGTGGATGCCGTTTCAGAGAAACTGGGCGTGGCCGTGAAATTCGCTCCCGATTGCGCCAAAGCCGCCGATGCCGCCGCAACTTTGAAATCAGGCGAAGCACTGTTGCTGGAAAACCTCCGTTTCTATCCTGAAGAGGAAGGCAAGCCCGTAGGCATCGACAAGGAAGACCCTGCTTACGAAGATGCCAAGAAGGCCATGAAGGCTTCCCAGAAAGAGTTTGCCAAGACATTGGCTTCATACGCAGACTGCTACGTGAACGATGCTTTCGGCACGGCTCACCGCAAACACGCCTCTACGGCCGTCATCGCCGACTATTTCGATGCCGACAACAAGATGCTTGGCTATCTGATGGAAAAAGAAGTGAATGCCGTAGACAACGTATTGAACAACATCAAACATCCGTTCACGGCCATTATGGGCGGTTCGAAGGTTTCTACCAAAATCAGCATCATCGAAAACCTGATGGATAAGGTGGACAACCTGATTCTGTGCGGTGGCATGATTTATACTTTTGCCAAAGCCCGGGGCGGCAAGATTGGTAACTCTATCTGCGAAGACGACAAATTGCAGTTGGCCCTTGATATCATCGAAAAGGCGAAAGCCAAAGGCGTAAACCTCATATTGGGTACGGACTGCGTGGCTGCCGATGCCTTTGCCAACAACGCGCACACACAAGTGGTTCCATCTGGCGATATCCCCGAAGGCTGGGAGGGTCTGGACGTAGGTCCGGCAACCCGGGAAGCTTTTGCGGAAGCCATCAAGGGAGCCAAGACAATCCTGTGGAACGGTCCTGCCGGCGTATTCGAATTCGACAACTTCACGGCCGGTTCGCGGGCTATTGCCGAAGCTATCGCCGAAGCCACCAAAAACGGTGCGTTCTCACTCATCGGCGGCGGTGATTCCGTAGCATGTATCAACAAGTTCGGCATGGCTGATCAGGTTTCTTACATTTCTACGGGCGGCGGTGCCCTGCTTGAAGCCATCGAAGGCAAGATTCTTCCATGTATCGCGGCCATCAAAGGTTAATCCATCCTGACAGATACCCTAAAATACGAAGGGCGACTTGTGCATACGGGTTGCCCTTCTTCATTCCAAGACTCCATGAAGAAGCTGATTTCCCTACTCCTTTTGTCGGGTATCATTTGCGGATGCCATTCCGGACAGGACGATGCGGTTACCTCGAGGGCTGGGAAAACGCGCCAAGATTCCTTAGCCCTCAAGGTTGCCTTGATGCCGACCTTGGACTGTCTGCCTTTCTACTATGCCCAAAAGTGCGGACTGTTCAAGGAATTAGGGCTGGACATCCGCCTGCAGACTTTCAATGCACAAATGGATTGTGATACGGCATTCGCCCGCAGACACGTGGATGTGTCCTACACGGATTTGATTCGTGCCGCATGGATGCAAAGTAAAGGCATTAGCCTGTACGTATTCATGCAGGCGGACGGGCATCATGAGTTGGTTACGGCCAAAAGCAGACGCATACGACAGACCCGGCATTTGAAGGAACGGATGGTGGCCATGACCCGCCACTCGGTGACGGATCTGTTGTTAGACACGGTCATCGGGCAAGCACGTCTGGATCCGTCCACCGTCTATCGTCCCCAAATCAACGACATCCGCCTTCGGTACGGTATGCTGGCCAATGCCACGATAGACGCGGCTTTCCTTCCCGAACCGTATGCCACGCAAGCCAAGCTAAAAGGCCATAGAAGCATCTACGACAGCCGGAAGCAACACATACGGCTCATGGCCTTCATGGCATCGTCCGACATAGTGGCCGACAAAAGGAAATCGGAACAAATGCGCTTGCTGTTGCAAGGTTACAACAAGGCCGTGGAACAAATCAACCGAAAAGAACAAACGGATAGCATACGGAACATCCTTCTCAGTTACCCCGTGGAACCGAAAACGGTAGACTCTCTGAAATTACCGGCTTACCCTCAAGCCCGAAAGGTGGAAAAAGGCAACGTGGCCACTGCTCTCCGATTCTTGGCCTACCGACATCTGATTACGCCTGAATATACGGGCGACACGCTCATCCACACACCATTAATCCCTTAACTCATGGATAGGAAAAGCTTTGAACTTCTTTACCACGATGCCGTAGAAGCACTTATCTCACATCGTA
>CAYPMY010000126.1:0-5831 GCA_964412085.1 uncultured Paraprevotella sp.
TATAAGGTGTCTCGTCGCGAATGGAAGGGTGTCTTGCCGGGAGGGGCGATACGAATCGTTGGGACACGGCGTCCGTCGAGGGGGCGCCGGCATGGCGGACGTGTCATAACTCGATCAGGATGCGGGCGTTGATCTGCCGTCCGGTCAGGTAGTTGGGCACGGCATATTGTTGGTTGGTCACATCCGTCACCCAATAATAGGAACTCACGTTGCTGATGTCGAACAGGTTGAAGCAGTCCACGCCCAGCCAGATGTTGCGCAGGTGACGGGTGAGTCTCTTTTGGTTGCGCCCGTCCTCGTTGTCCAGCAGCCGGTAACTCATGCCGATGTCCACGCGTTTGTAGGCCGGCGCGCGGAACACCATGCGTTCCAGCCCCGTGTGAGGCGGGCCGAAAGGGAGCCCGTCGGCAATGCTGGCTTTCAGCGTCATCTTCCATCGCGTCGTGCCGGGGAAGAAGTCGCTGAAGAAGAAGTTCAGGTTGTAGCGCTGGTCGGTGGCTTGCGGGAAGCTCTTGCCGTCCACTTTCTGCCGGGCTTTCATCAGGCTGAAGCTGATCCAGGAGTCCGTCCCCTCCACGAACTCCCCGAAAATCTTGAAGTCGATGCCTGCGGTGTATCCCGAAGCGACGTTGCCCCCGTAATATACGATTTTCACGTTGTCCACGTTGTAGGGGATCAGGTTGCTCAAGGCTTTGTAATAGACTTCCGCGGTGAATTTGAAGGGGCGGTCCATGAGCTTGAACTTGTAGTCGCCGCCCAATACGACTTGGAACGAACGTTGCGACTTGATGTCCCGGTTCAGGCGCACTTCGGTGGAGGTGCCGGTGTCCACGGTGTCCCGGAGCTCCTTGTAGAAGGGCGCCTGGTAATACAGTCCCGTGGCGATGCGGAACGTGAAGTCTTCGTTGAAGGAGGGAACGAAGCCGAGCGAGACGCGCGGGCTGAACAGCCATTCCTTGTTCCAGCTCCAGTAACTCAGCCTCGCCCCGTAGCTGAGGGAGAAGATTCCGCGGCTGTTGGCAAACCGCCAAGTGTCCTGCCCGAAGAGCTCGAGGCGGTCGCTGCCGATGCTGTTGGAAGACTTCAGGTTATAAATCAGGTCCAGGCGGTTGCCCGTGTGGGGGATGGAATATCCGGCGGAGTCGCGCATCTCCCATTCCCGTGAGTTTTCTTCGATGCTCTCGTGCTTCCACGTGAGCCCGGTCTGCATGTCGTGTCCTTTGGGTTTGTGGGAGAACAGGACTTTCAGGCTCTTCATGTCGGCATCCAGATAGTTGCGGGCGTGCTCCATGTAGGTGCCCACGCCTAATTGTTCGGTCGTGTTTGTCTCGTCGAGCCAGTATTGTCCTTGGATGTCGTAGGTCTCACGTTCCTTGGTGGCGAAAGCCGAGGCCAGAAGGGAGAGCCTCGTGCGCCCGTTGAAGTTGCGCGACAGGCTCAATGTCCCGAACAGGGTGCGGAAGAGGTCTTCTTCCTTCCCGTCGAAATACACGCGGAACGACTTGACGTCCTGCATCGTGCCGAAGTTGGTTTGCCGGTTCGTCGGCAGGAAGTCGTATTTGTTCTGGGAGATGTTCCCGATGAAATCCATACTCCAAAGCCCGTTGTTGGGCGACCAGCTGATGTAAGTCTGGTAGTCGAGGAAGCGCGGGCTGTATTCTCCTTTGGTTTCCAGCGACCCCAGCATGTACTGGTTGGTCTTGTAGCGCACGCCGTGGGTCATGCTGAAGTTCTTTTTGACATAACCCGCGTAGAAGCCGGCGCCCAGGAGGCTGGCCGAGGCCGAGGCTTCGGATTTCTTGGGCTTCTTGTAAGAGATGTCCAACACGGACGACATCTTGTCCCCGTATTTCGCGTCGAATCCTCCGGCCGAGAAGTTGATGCTTTCCACCATGTCGCTGTTGATGACGCTCAGTCCTTCTTGCTGGCCGGAGCTGATGAGCATGGGGCGGTAAACTTCCACCCCGTTGATGTACACGCTGTTTTCGTCGAAGCTTCCGCCCCTCACGTTATATTGCGAGCTCAGCTCGTTGTGCGTGCTGACTCCCGCTTGCGTGGCCACCAGTTCCTCTACGGCGTTCCCGGTGGTGGAGGGCATCTGTTTCAGGTCTTCGGCGTTCAGATGTTGCGTTGAATTCATTTGCCGCCGCATTTCCCTTACCGTCACTTCGCCCATGTCGATGCTTCTGGCTTGCATGGTGATGTTGAGCTGCAGACTGCCTTTCGGGCGGACGAGCGTCTTTTTCTTGGTTACGTAGCCAATCATGCTGAAAGACACGGTCACGGTGTCGGCAGTGGAAAATTCCAGCCGGTAGCGTCCTTGCAAATCCGTGGTGGTGCCCGCCGCCTGGCCGTCGACTTTTACTACGGCGAAAAGCACCGGGTTCTGCTCTTCGTCGATGACCCTTCCCGACAGTTTCACTTTGTCTTGTGCAGTGACGTGCAAGGCCGTGAGGGCCGGCAGGAAAAGGCAGGATATGGATTTGAAAAGTCTTGTCTTCACTTCGTCGTCTGTCTGCTTACACTAATTTAAACAACGCGAGAAATACGCTTTTTTGTATGGAGGGCCGTCGATTTATTTGGCGAGACCGTCGATTCCGTCTTGATTCTTTTCTCCGTAACAGGGAAATCGTTTATCTTTGCACGGTGGCTGACGATTAATACTAAGGATATAGGAATGGGAAAGTTTGGCGAACTGGTTCGCACCCGCCGCAGCATGCGGAAGTTCACGGAAGAAGAATTGGCCCAGGACGAGGTGGTGGCCCTGTTGCGTGCGGCACTGATGTCCCCCTCTTCCAAGGGGCTGCGCCCCTGGTCGTTCGTGGTCGTGGACGACAAGGATTTGTTGCGACGGCTGGCGCGTTGCAAGGAGCACGGGGCCGGGCTGATAGAAGGCGCGCCCTTGGCTGTGGCCGTTCTGGCCGACCCGGCGCGGAGCGACGTGTGGGTGGAAGACGCTTCGGTGGCTACGGCCATGATGCTTTTGCAGGCTGAGGATCTGGGGCTGGGCGCATGCTGGGTGCAGATCCGGAACCGCGCGATGGCGGATGGGAAACCGGCGGAGGATGTGGTGCGGGCCATCCTGCATGTCCCGGAGCATTTAAGGGTGCTTTCCATCGTGGCCGTAGGCCATAAGGGAATGGAACGCAAGCCGTTTGATGAAGACCGGTTGGAGTGGGAGAAAGTGCATGTCAACACCTTTGGTGCGCCGGAAAGATGAAAGTCGTCTGGATCGGTGCCGGGAATCTGGCCACGCTGTTGGGGGAGGCCCTTCGCCGTGCAGGCCATGAAACGTTGCAGGTGTTCAGCCGGACGAAGGCTTCCGCCGAATCTTTGGCCGGGCGCCTGGGATGTCTGGCAACGGATGACCCCGATGCCGTGGTGCCCGGTGCGGATGTGTATATCTTCTCCGTGAAGGATGAGGCGATAGGAGGCTTGGTGCCCCGTGTCGCTCCCCGGGCGGGCGATGCTTTGTGCCTGCATACGGCCGGGAGCATGCCGATGGATGTCTTTCGCGGGTATGCCCGGCGTTACGGGGTGTTGTATCCCGTGCAGACGTTCTCCAAGGATTGCCCGGTGGATTTCAGGGAAGTCCCGGTCTTTGTGGAAGCGTCCGCCCCCGACTCGCTCGCACAGACGGAAGCGTTGGCACGTTCTGTCTCGGGCAGGGTGGAAGAGATGGGCACGGAGAGACGCCTCTTCCTCCATCTCGCAGCGGTATTCGCTTGCAATTTTGTGAACCATTGTTACGCCTTGGCGGCGGATTTATTGGACGGGGCCGGCATACCGTTCGATGTGATGTGGCCTTTGATAGACGAGACGGCACGGAAAGTCCACCGCATTCCGCCTGTGGAGGCGCAGACGGGGCCGGCTGTGCGTTATGACCGGAATGTGATAGATCGCCAGCGCGCCATGCTCGACGGGAAACCTGCATGGAAAGCACTGTATGAGACGATGAGCCGGAGCATCCATGCCCTGGCTTTGAGGAATGAAGAGGAAAGAAAGGGAACAAAATGATTAATTACGATCTGAAGAAGATAAGAGCGTTGGCTTTCGACGTGGACGGCGTGCTGAGTACCGAGACCATCGCCTTGCATGCCGGGGGAGAACCGATGCGCTCGGTCAACATCAAGGACGGTTATGCCTTGCAACTGGCGGTCAAGTCGGGCTTGCATGTGGCCATTATCACCGGAGGGCGTACCGAATCGGTGCGTAAACGGTACGAGGGACTGGGCATTACGGACGTGCATCTGGGGTGTGCCGCGAAGATAAAGGCGTACGAAGCCTTTCTGGAACGTCATGGATTGCGGGACGAGGAAGTGCTTTACATGGGCGACGACATCCCTGATTATGAGGTCATGCAACGTTGCGGCTGCCCCTGTGCGCCGGCGGATGCCGCCCCGGAAATCAAAGCCTTGGCTGTCTATATCTCCCGTTTGAGGGGAGGGTATGGATGCGGGCGCGATGTGATAGAACAGGTGTTGAAAGCACAGGGGTTGTGGATGAGGGACGAAAAGGCTTTCGGCTGGTAGCGAAACGAAGGGAAGCATGCTGGAGAACTTGAAGAAATACCGTCTGGTCTTGGCCAGCAATTCCCCGCGCAGGAAAGAACTTCTGGCGGGGCTGGGCGTGGATTATGAAGTGAGGGTGTCGCCGGACATCGACGAGTCTTATCCCGAGGGACTGTCGGGCGAGGAAATCCCACAGTACGTTTCCCGTAAGAAAGCGGAAGCGTACGAAGCTGACATGCGGCCGGACGAGTTGATCATCACGGCCGACACGATAGTATGGACGGACGGGATGGTCTTGGGAAAGCCGAAAGACGAGGCCGACGCAAGGGACATGTTGCGCCGTCTGTCCGGGCGTACGCATCAGGTGATCACCGGGGTGACGATGGTGACGGCTGACAAGAAAAGGACTTTTGCAACGCTCAGCGAAGTGACCTTCGACGAGTTGTCGGACGAGGAAATAGCGTATTACGTGGCGCGCTACCGTCCGTTGGACAAGGCCGGGGCTTACGGCATCCAGGAGTGGATAGGCTATGTGGGAGTGTCTTCCCTCAGCGGTTCTTATTTCAATGTCATGGGATTGCCGGTGCAACGCCTGTATAAGGAATTGAAAACGTTATAAAGATAAGGAGACGAATGGAAATGAAATCTTTGATGCGTCTGGCATGGCTGGGCGCGGCGGCCATGGCCCTTGCGGCTTGCGGAGAAGACGAGCATGTCTGCACCTTGCCGTCGTTCGCCGGTTTCCGCATTAGTCCTGTGGTATGGAACGCGGGGGATTCGGTTACGATTACGGCGGTACAGCAAAGTCTGGGGGATTTGTTGTACAAGGCGGAATACCGCTGGAGCGTGGAATGCGAGGATACGACTTTCACTAAAGATTATAATGTGGTGTATGACGCTGACAAATCCAATCCATACATCGGAATCCGGCTTCCGGACGATTTCCGCGGCAGGACGGCCGATATAAGCTTCAGCGTCCAATACAGTTATTCGGCTACGGCCCCGCAGTCGGCGCCGGGCGCCCCCGGCGGCGGACAACCGGGCATTTATGGCAGCATTACGACTACGGCCGCCAGCCAGCTTTATGGCACGGGAAGCGGTTCATACAAACTTTCCTGGTGACAGCCTGTGGAGAGGGATGCGAAGTGTCCCGCGTCCGTCTGCAATCTTCGGTCGGCTCCCCTTTTCCTGCTTATTTAATATATGTATAGGGGAAGGAAGGCCGTGGCCGGTCTTTTCCATGGCCTCCGCCGCTTTGTCGGCCGGCACTTTGTGCGTCCCGCCGGCCGGCATGGCATGCGGACGGGCATCCATGGCACG
>CAYPMY010000127.1:0-5810 GCA_964412085.1 uncultured Paraprevotella sp.
CGTGCCGTCGCTGTTGGGCAGGTAGACGATTCCTATCCCGATGTTCTCCAGCGGGGCTTCCTCGTAGGTCATGTCTTCTACCGCCACGTCCGCCACGACGGACAGGTTCTCTTCCGTTTGTATCAAGTGTGCGTCGGTCTGCATCAGCCCGGAGATACGGGGAGCGTAGGGAATGACGGAGGTCAGTTCCTTGAGGTTCACGTGATTCAGGTTGACAGACAGGTCTTGCAGGGCTTCCGGATTGGGAGTGGAGTAAACCTTGGCGCCCGTCCCGTCGTCGGCGACCATGTCCACGTCCGCTTCCACCCGCCTGTCGTTCCCCAGGAATATGTAATTGTCCTCGTTGATGTCGAACCTTCGATAGGCAATGATCGGGTGGGCTTGCGAGAACACGACCTTTATGCCGTTGCCTTGCACGTCGGCCCTCAGCCCCACGTCCACTCCTTTTTCGCCCTTGTCGTCCATGTAAACCATGTTGACTCCCGCCCCGGTGGAGTGCAGGTAAGCGTTGAGCCGGGACTCGAACACGAACTGCCTGTTCTTTGCCCCGTTCCGTATCCGCCCGTCCATCTTCACGCCGGTCGTGTCCTGGAAGATGTGCATCTGTACGGTGTCCAGCAGGATGCCTCCCGCATTGATGGCGTAGACATGGCCGCCTCCGTTCAGGCCGGTTTCAGGGTCGGCGTTCAGCCTCAGCCTCATCTCGTCGAGCGAGTAGCCCATGGCCGCCAGATAGTTGGTTACGGGATTGTTTTTCCCCGACTCGATGTTGAGCGTCACGCGTGGCAGGAAGCTCTTGAGCGAGTCCTGGTCCAGATGCCGGCGTTGCAGTTGCCGGTCGGCCGCGGCCATGAATTCCCCGCTTTTTTCCATCAGTGCCTCGTATCCCTCGCGGCCGTCGAGATGCAGTTTGAAGTCGCCTGCCGAAATGTCGGCATACGTGGTGTCCGGGAGAGCCAGCACGTTCAGGGACAAGTCCTTGGGGCGGAATACCGAATCCCGCGCCATGAGAGAGATGCCCGACACCGTTCCGCGTACCGAATGGGCGTTCTTCAGGTTCGTGCTGCCGTCCATGCGCAGGTTCATGCCCGCCTTGAACGGCTTGTCGGTCAGGCGCAGGGCGTGGAGGTCTATGCTGCGCAGCTCCGTGCTGAGAGACACGTCCGTGCTGTGCCGGCTCAGCAGCGCGTCGATTTCGGAGCGCATGTCTAATAACGGGTTATGGCTGTCGAGCGTGACATGCCCGTTGCCTTTCTGCAGTCCTGCGTCTATCCTGACGTCGCCGATGCGCAGCCGCCCGTATTGCAGGCTGTCCAGCGCCACGGCGGCCTGCATCCGGGTATGCCGGCTGAGGAAGTCCGTCCCGGCTCCCTCGGCGGAAGCCGTGAGCGAAAGTCCGTACAGGGAATCTTCGGGCAGGAAGTGTCGGAGCTGCAAGTCCCTTATGGTGAGTCTCGCCCGGTAGGCCATGCGCGCCGCGTCGAGCCCTCCTTTCGCCTGCACGTGCCCTTTCCCTTCCGTCAGGCGGAGGTCGGCCGTGTATTTCTGTCCGTTCAGGCCCGCGCTCCCTTCCAGCCGCATCGGGGGCAGGGCTATGCCCCTCATGGCGTCTTCCCCGGCCAGCGCCCTCGCGAAATCAAGGTTCCGGGTACGCAAGTCCAGGTTCACGCGGCCCGACCTGCGCACGGAGTCCGCCAGCCTGTACATCTTCCCGTCGGCCTTCAGCTCGAAAGCGCCGGCCAGCCGCGCTTCTGCGGCCGTGAGGTTCAGCGTGTCCAGGTTCCCGTCGGCCGACAGCCGCAGGATGATGGGGGAATTGGGGTAAGCCTTGACAAAGGCGGGGGGCAGCCCTCCGGCAAACAACAGCACGTCCTGTTTGCCCAGCTCCCCCATGAGCCGGGCGGACATTCTCCCCCGGGGCCGTTCGGCCACGGCGGCGAAGTCCATGTCAGCCTGTGTCCTGACGTAGGAGTCTGGGGTGCGGAGTGCCAGCCCGGGCACGTGCAGTGAGGCGGAGTCCATGTCGAGACGCCCCGTCAGCGAACGGATTTCCAGGCCGCTTTTTTCCCTCATGCGCATTTGGCGCAAGGCCAGTGAAAGCCCCGCGGAGTTTCCGTCGAACGCGATGCTGTCGATGCCCAGCCCGACGTCTCGCAGGGCGATGTGGTTGAAGTCCAGGCCTTCTGCGGCTTCCTCGTATGGCAGGTCGTAGGATAGCGAATCGGCCCGCAAGTCGAAAGCCTCCGCCGTGTACCGGGCTTGCCCTAAGTCTATGAGGCCGTTCCGCAGGGTCGCCTCAAGGATTCCGCCCGAAACGGCCATGCTGTCGCCCGGCATGCTGAACCGTAGCCGGGTACGTGCCAGATTCACTTTCCCGAGGGCTATTTTCCAATTCACCGGCGAACCGGCGGCCGTGTCTTCCTCCGTGGAGTCGGAGGTCAGGGCGACGGACACGTCGGCATCCGAAAGCAGGGCGGTGTTCACCCTCGCCGTCTCCTGCGGGAGCTCTATGCCGTGGGAGTCCAGGAAGAAGCGTCCTATGCTTCCCTTGATTTCCACCCCGGCGATCACGGATTTGGTGTTGACGGAGGCGCGGGTCAGTTCGATGCCGTCCACGTCTATCTCCCCGCGGAGCAGGGACGCGAAGCCCAAGTCCACGCTCAGGCGTTCCAAGTCCAGCAGGCTGTCGCCCTGCCCGTCTTTTATCTGCACGTCCTGCAAGTCCACGTCGAAGAGGAAAGTCAGCCGCAGCCGGCCTATGCGCACTTTCATGCCGGTGGCCTCGGACAGGCAGGCCGCGGCCTTGCTCACGGCGAAATCTTGTACGGGGGGAAGGTAAAGCAGTGCGGCTGATATGAGGAACAATATGACGGGGGCGAGTAAGATGCCGGTTACCCATTTCAGGATCCTTCTTTTCATAATCTCCGATGTAGTGCGGTACAAAGGAACGGCTTTTTTTTGAATCCGGGAGGATTTTTTCACGAAAATAAAACGGAAGCCCCGCGATTTCATTATTTTTGCGGGATGACAATCGTCAACCGCAAGCCGCATGAAATCGGAAAGCATGATTTGCGTCGCGTGCTGCACGGCCCTGATCTCTTGCAGCCCGCAGAAGAAGAAAGCGATGGAGGAGACCGAAGTGCTGATAGAGACCTCCATGGGCGACATGAAAGTGAAGTTGTACGACGACACGCCAAGGCATCGCGACAATTTTGTCAGGTTAGCCCGGGCGGGGGCGTACGACAACATCCTGTTCCATCGTGTGGTGCGAGGCTTTATGGTGCAGACGGGAGACCCGGCTCTCAAGCCGCGGGGAATGGAACCGCCGGCAGACGTTGCGGCCTACGGTTACACGATTCCGGCGGAAATACGCTGTCCGCGCCATTTCCACAAGAAAGGCGCGTTGGCGGCGGCCCGCATGGGGAATGACGTGAATCCGGGAAAGGCCTCCAGTGGCACGCAGTTCTACATCGTGACGGGGAAGGTCTACACGCCGGGGGCGTTGTTGGAGCTTTATTCGGCCCTTTACCGAAGCAGGGTGGACACGCTTTACGGGGAACTCTCGCGGCCCCGCCTCGAGGAAATGCGCCTGATGCGCCGCCGCGGCGAGACCGGGAAGCTGGAAAGCCTGAAAGACTCCTTGTTGCATGAGGCGGAAGAGAGGGTGGCCGCCAGCCCGCCTGCACCGTTCAGCGAGGCGCAGAAGCAGGCTTATGCCACGGTGGGCGGCGCACCCCATCTGGACGGGGAGTACACCGTGTTCGGCGAGGTGGTGGAAGGGATGCAGGTGGCTGAGGCCATAGAGAAGGCGCGCACGGCGAAGGAGCGTCCCTTGCGGGAGATCGTGGTGCGCAAGGTGACGGTGTTGGAATAGCCGTCAACCGTATTTCACGTACCCTAAGCGCGTGTATTTCACGCCCCGGCTCTCGTAATGCCCCATGACGCGGGCGGAGAGCGTGATTTCCATGCCGGGCGAGAAGCTGCGGCTGAAGCAACTCAGCGCCTTGGGCGTCTGGCTCCTCCCCGCCGCCTTCTCGGTGAAAGTGAAACGGTTCCCCTGTCCGTCCGCGGCCAGGACGCGTTGGTCGATGTAGAAATCCGGCTTGTAAGTGTCCACTTGCTGCTCGACGTGCAGGATTTTCAGGCGGAGGCCTTCCAGCTTCTCTCCTTTCTCCCCGACGTAACGGCCGGGCGGGCGGCGGTCGGGCCGCCGCGGCGGGCCGAGTTCCGCGTGTACCGCGGCGAAGCACTGTGCGGTCTCTTTCAGTTTCAGGAGCTTCTTCTTCTCCGGCTCGAAGCGGTTGGCTATCCACAGGACGTAGTCCGGGTCGACGTAGTAGACTTCCGCGATGCGCTTGCCCCGGTACTTCCCGAACGTCAGCGTGTCGTAAGTCTGTTCGTAGTAAGGGGCGAAAAAGGCGTTGTCCTCCCACCGCAGGCTTACCTTGCAGTGCCTCAGCAAGTCCATGGCCTTGCCCGCCGCCGCGACGAACGTGTCGGCCAGCGTGCGGATGAAGAGGGGAGGACGCCCGTCGGCGAATATGCGCCACAAGGCGTAATACCGCCGGTAAGGCGTGGCGACGCTGATGGCATAGGAGCCGCTCGCGGACGTCCGCCCGGAGTTGAACGCCGCGACGGAAGCCGTGACGCGCGCCATGTCCGCCTCCGGCACCTGTTCATGAAATCGTATGCTGTCCTTGGCCGCTCCTTTCTGCGGCGTATGTCACCGCATGCAAATGTACGCGGAAAAGAAATCATTTCCAAGCGGTTTGCGTCGAATCCGAGGTCTGGAGGCGTCTTTTTGTCATTTTTTGCATTCCGTTGCGGCGGCGGGAAAGCCGCTTCCGGCTCCCCTCCGGGCGTGCGTTTTGAATAAATATTCATGTTCCGGGCCGTTTATGCGGCGATATTCCGTATATATGCGGTTTTTCATGAAGAGAAAAATTTTTCGTTCGCAGTCGATCGGAAGCCCGTTCGCCGCAGATTTGTTCCGCGGAGCGGGCAGAAACGGGGACGGATGTCCGTGGAACGGCGGGAATACGGCAGGAAGAGGCCGTTTTCCCCTCTGTTTCGGGCCCGGGGAGCGTCGGAATCCGGGTGACGTTTTGTCGCGGAAACCGCGCGGATGCCGACGGTATTCCGCGCGGGTGCGGAAGAACCGGCGTGCGGGGCGTCCGGATGAAAGCAGGATCGGGCAAAGGCTGACATCTTGTCTTTTGGCGGACGCGCGAGAGCGGCGTATTCGCGCCGTCCGTCCGGTCCGGTTGCGAATACGCCGCTCTCGCGGGGCATGGTTTGACGTTTTGACAGAATGTCAGATCCGGCGGGGCAGGGGGCGGGGCCGGCCCCTGCCGCCCGGCCTATCGCGGATGGTCGAGAGTCTGTTGCCGCCGCACCAGCGCCTCGGCGCATTGGAGCATGGCGAAGCCGTATCGCTTCATGTCGCGGAAGGCAGGGTCGTCCCCTGCCGGCCGCGCCGTCTTGCCCTCCGTGCGGTACCGCAATTCCTGCCGCGTGTCCGGGAAGTAAAGGAACAGGCGCGACGAGTCCCTCACGCCGATGAGGTTGTCGGCAGTGAAATACATGTAAGGCCGCTTCTCTTTCAGCAGGTCCACGCCGAAGCCGTTTTGCGTGTAGCCGATGCCCAGCAGGCCCAGGAGGGTCGGGGCCAAGTCCACCTGCCCGCCGTAGGCGTCCACGACGCGCCGGGGCACGTCCCGGCCGTGGATGATGAGCGGGATGTGGTTATACGATTCCGGGCTTTCGCACTCGGGCGTGCCCACTAACTTGCCGTGGTCGCCCAGGAGGAC
>CAYPMY010000128.1:0-5772 GCA_964412085.1 uncultured Paraprevotella sp.
CCCGCCCGCCCCGAGCCGGACGTGCCGGATGCCGGGGGACAGCCTTTCCCTTGCCCGACGGAACCTTCCTCTCCCTTATATATAATAAGGTGTACGGCTTGCGCCCGGAGAGTCATGGGAAGTCCCGCCGATAACGGATAAAGGCGTTGCTGATGCTGCGTGCCAGACGTTTCTGTCCTTTTCGGGAGTTCATGAACCGTTCCTCGGCGCGGTTGGAAATGAATCCTATTTCTGTCAGCACGGCAGGCATGCGCGTGTTCCGCAGCACGGCGAAGTCGGCCGTTTTCACGCCACGGCTCTCCAGTCCTGCCTTCACGTACTCTTGCTCGATGAGACGGGCCATACGCTCGCCCCGGCTCCCGTGTGCCGAAGGATGAATGAACGTTTCCGTCCCTTCCGCCCACCCTTTGGCCGAATTGGAATGGATGGAGATGAACAAATCCGCACGGTAGAAGTTGGCCATGCCTGCCCGGTCGTTGAGACTGGTAAACTCGTCGTCGGGACGGGTTTGTATGACTTCCACGTCGCGACATCGTTTGCGGATCAGCTTGCAGACGCGTCGGGCCACCTTAAGGTTGACTTCCTTCTCGAGCGAGCGTCGCCCAGAGGCTCCTTGGTCGTTCCCGCCGTGCCCGGCGTCGACGACCAGGACGAAGCGTCCCCCGCGCAGGGGATGCGAGGAGCGGCATCCCGTAGCGACGAGCGGGACTCCAAGCAGGAGCGGCCATAATTTATTAAGGAATGACAGGCGTGGCATGCACTTCATGAGATGACAGGGGTATTTGGCCCGGCCGACAGCTTCCGCAATCCGGCCTCATGGCTTTCCAGCCTGGCTTGGCATCCGGCTATTTGTACGAGGATGTTTTCCTGCTCGCTTTCCAGCCGCGCTATCTCAGTGTTCAGCGTAGCTGTGCGGTGTTCCTTGTCCTGCCCCTGCGAAAGGGCGTCCGCCTGATGGGCGGCCAGGGCCAGGCGGGCTTCGTCGGCCCGCGCCTCGGCCAGCATGTTGCGTAGCGTGAGGGTCCTGATTTCCTTTCTCAGGGCATTCCAGTCGGTCGTGCCGTTGAACGTCTGTTCCAGTTCGGCGAACTGCACGGGGGAATGCAGGGCATTGTATTTCCTTATCCAGACATCCAGTTCCGAACGCTCTTGTGAGATTTGCGCTTCGAGTTCCTGGGTCGTGTCGGCCATGCGTTGGTTGTAACCTTGTCGCCGGGCGGCCAGGGCATGCGTTTCGTCCGCTCTGCGCCGGGCCTGTTCCTTTTGCCCCTCCAAGGCGCACAAGGTCTCGAAAGCCGTCTTGCCGCACTCTTCCACGTCGCCTTCTTGGAACGTCTTGTATAGTTGTTCGCGTATCTGGTCCCGGCATTCCGATAACCTTTCCATCTTTCCGCCGATGAAGTCCAGCTGTTTGCGCAAGGCCTGTATGCGCCGGTCTGTCGTCTCCTGCAGGGTTTGCAGGCGGATGGTCTCGTTTTTGGTCTCGGCCATGTCTTTTTTCAGGCCGGACCAGCGTTCCATCTGCTGTTGGATATGGATTTTCAGGTTCTCGGGGTTTTCCGTCCATACCTTGTACCAGTTGGGGATGGCCATCATCTTGTCGATTTCCTCGAACAGCTCGCCGAATTGCCCGTCGGTGCGCGAGAGGGATTGTTGCAGTTGTTCCGCCCTGTAGGCCACGACTTGGCAGCCGGTGTCCGCCTCGTTGAGCCGCATGGCGATGTCGTTCTTTTCCTGTTCCTTCAAGGCGATTTCTTTGTTGAGGGCGTTGATGTTGGATTGGTGGTAGTTGAACGTGTCCAGCTCCTTCCGGGCTTCCTCGGCATCCACTCCCGTCTTTTCCATGAGCTGCTGCAACATGATGCGCCGCCCCTCGAAGTTCGTATGGGCGGAACAGTCCTTGAAGGAACGGTCCAGGACTGCGAAGTCTTCCCAGTGCGCCACGTGGTCCTGCAGTATCTGCCGGTAGGTCTCCAGAGCCTGATGGCACGTCTCGATGCGCCCTTCCTCCACGGCTTGTTCCTTTCTCAGCCCTTCCAGGAGGGATTGTTTGTGTTTCAGCTCCGCGGTGGCTTGTTCGAGGTCGGTCTTGATTTCCCCGATGAGCTTGCTTTGTTCCTGAAGCGTGTCGGAATGGTAAGGATGGTGGGTGGCGCCGCATACGCTGCAACCTACCCCCTCCCGCAGATCCTTCCGCAGTTGCATGACATCCTGGCTTTTGCTGAGGACATAGGCGTATTTCAGCTCCTCGCATTGCCTTTGAAGTCCTGCCGTTTCCGGCGCCAGTTTGGCTATCTGCGCCTTCAGGGCGTCGTTATGATGGCGCATGCGCATGATTTCCTGGCTTTTCTCGTCTACGCGGCTGTATCCTTCCGCAATCTGTTTCCACAACCGCGCGGCGTTCGTCAGCATTTCCTTCTTGCTTTTCAGGTCCATGGCCCGTTGTTGCAGGTCATAGCTGTTCATGCCCACGATGCTTTTCTGGTGCACTTGCAACTCGCTTTGCAACGCGTCGATTTGCGCGTCGACGCCTTGCGAGGAGAGGGTCAGCCTGTTCAGTTTCTCGTCTTGTTCGTGCTGGTTCCTGAGCGTCCTTTCGAGCATGGCCTGCAACTGTTCCTTGCGTTCCTTGCGGGATTGCAGGAAGTTCAGTCGCGCCTGTATGGCCTCTCCCCTTTCCAGCATCCTTTGTTGCGATTCCAGGTTCTGCAGAAGCTGCTGTTGCCGTGCCGCCTGTTCCTTGTTCCTTTTCAATTCTTCCGCCGTTTCCTCGCCTTGTTTCTGTATTGTGGTGAACGCCTGTTCGATTCGTTCTTTGTAGTCGGACAGTTCTTTCAGTCCGGCTTCGTGGAGGCGCAAGGCGGCTTGCAGGCGGTAGCCCTCGGCCAGCGTCTTCTGCATCTGCCGCAGATTGTGCCACGCTTCCCGGTATTTCTTGTCCTCGGTTTCCGCCCGTTTCTGGTTCTCCTTGTCCGCCGACAGCGCTTCCGCCAGCTCCTCGTCATGCGACGCACTGCCTTTGCGCACGAGCCGGAGGATGTTTTCCTTCGCCTTGATGCGCTGGTAGTTGCCTTGCACCGCCTCGAAGGTCTCGAAGCGTTCCAGCTCTCTGATTTCTTTCAGGTGGGCGTTGTAGTCCTTGTTGGTTTCGAAAAAGGCCTGCCTGTGCTTTTCCAACGTGGCGTTCAGCCCCTTGAACTTGTGCAGCCATTCTTTCTGCGCCTGCAAGCCGGCCAGCGTCTGCGCGATGTTGGCCAGCTTGGTCTTGTAGAACCTCATGCTGTCCTGTATGCGTTTCACTTCGTTGGGATTGAGCACCTGCCCGCCGGCTTTCTGCCGCTTGGCCTCGGCCTGGGCGATCTGGCGGAACATCCGTGCGACCTCTTCGGGCATGTCCGCGCCGAACCTTTCGGCAAACCACTGCCGGGCGGCTTCTTCAGGGGAGAGGCCCGGGGTCGCGGCGGGCGCGGTGCCCGTGCAGGCGGCCGGCGCGGGCGGGTCGGGTCGCTCTGTCTTTTCCAGTGCGGGCTTTCGGAAGAACTTCATACGCTTGGATGCTTTTAATCTCGTGCAAAGTTAGAAATAAAAACGGACGCGAACCATATTCCTGCACATTATCCCGCATCGCGCGGCGGGTTGTATGGAAAAAAGTGTAATTTTGCGCAGGAATCAACAAAAAGGACACAGGATATGGCTACGACACCCAGGACACCTAAGGGCACGCGCGACTTCTCGCCCGCGGAGATGGCGAAACGGAATTATATATTCGACACCATCCGGAGCGTCTACGCGCTGTACGGCTTTCAACAGATTGAGACGCCGGCCATGGAGAACCTTTCCACGCTGACGGGCAAATACGGCGAGGAGGGGGACAGGCTGCTCTTCAAGATACTGAATTCCGGCGATTTCCTTGCCGGGATGTCGCCGGAAGAATTGGGCGGGCAGAACGCGAACAGGCTGGCGGCTTGCCTGTGCGGGAAAGGGCTGCGCTACGACCTGACCGTGCCTTTCGCCCGTTACGTGGTACAGCACCGCGACGAGCTGACCCTGCCTTTCAAGCGATACCAGATACAGCCCGTGTGGCGTGCCGACCGTCCGCAAAAGGGGCGTTACCGGGAATTTTACCAGTGCGATGCCGACGTGGTGGGCAGCGGCTCTTTGCTGAACGAAGTGGAACTGGTGCAGATGGCGGATGCGGTATTCGACAGGTTCGGCATACGGGCATGCATCAAGCTGAACAACCGCAAGGTGCTGAAGGGCATTGCCGAGACAATCGGGGCGGCGGACAAGATCGCGGACATTACCGTGGCCATCGACAAATTGGACAAGATAGGGCTTGACAACGTGAACGCCGAGCTGAAAGCCGGAGGCCTCGGCGACGAGGCCGTGGCCCGCCTGCAACCGGTCATCAGTCTGGGCGGGACGAACGAGAAGAAGCTGGCCGTCATGGAGGACTTCCTGGCCGGAAGCGAGACCGGATTGAAGGGCATCGAGGAATGCAGGTTCGTGTCCGGCGCCTTGTCGGCCTTGGGACTGCGGAACGCTCTGGAAATGGATCTGACTTTGGCACGGGGGCTGGACTATTACACCGGGTGCATTTTCGAGGTGAAGGCCTTGGACGTGGAAATCGGCAGCATTGCCGGTGGCGGACGTTACGACGACCTGACAGGCATATTCGGCTTGCCGGGAGTGAGCGGCGTGGGCATCTCCTTCGGCGCAGACCGCATTTTCGACGTGCTGAACCGGCTCGACCTTTATCCGAAGGGAACGGCCGCGGGCACGGAACTGCTTTTCGTGAATTTCGGCGAGGCCGAGGCGGCCTATTGTTTGCCCCTCATGGCGCAGGCGCGTCGGGCCGGGGTGCGTTGCGAGATCTACCCCGACGGCGCCAAGATGAAAAGGCAGATGAGCTACGCCAATGCCAAGGCCGTGCCTTTCGTGGCGATAGTCGGCGAGGATGAGATGAGGGAGGGGAAGGTCACGCTGAAAGACATGGCGACGGGAGAGCAGTCGCTCCTGACGCCGGACGAGATGATAAATGTCGTTAAAAAATAAGCCCCCGGGGTACGGCTTGGCGGCCTTTGCCGTTATTGGGTCGAACGGCGAGGGCCGTTCTTCATGGCCTTCGAAGAAGGGAGAAGCCCATGGAGACGGAGTCCCTTTCCTCGCGTCGTCGGGCGGGGGCTTGGCGTGCCCCGCGGACTTCCCCGGCAGAGCCTCCCGACGCGGGGGCGGCCCGGCGGCCGGCAAATCGCCGGCGGGATAGATGTGTCACTTTAAAGACGGTGGAAATGACGGTCAAGCGATTCGTATTGTCGGCGGCTTGTTCATGGGGAAGCCTGATGCCGGCCTTCCCGCAAGCCGCCGGAGGTTTCAATCCCTGCGGCTTCGACGTGGCTGTGACGTATATGATGCCCGTGTCCTATCCGGCGCGTCCGCTTTCTTACGGCTACGGGGTGGCGCTGCGCAACGACTCTGCCTTCGTGCATCTGCCTTATACGGGAAGGGTGTACCAACCAGTGCTGGACGACGACGGCCTGCGCTTCGCGCTCCCGGTGAGGGACTTCAGGATCCGTGACGCGGGCGGCAAGGGGAAGCGCGTGGAGTTCAGCGTGCGCAAGATGCCGGTGGTATATAAGTTCGCCGTGACGGGATACGAGGGCGGAAGGGCGGACATCGTCTTGAATCCGAGCAACGCACAGGGCATCTCGTACAGCGGCTACTGGGACGAAGGGAATTGACCTTGAAACAGTGTCCGGCAAGGACGCTTCC
>CAYPMY010000129.1:0-4938 GCA_964412085.1 uncultured Paraprevotella sp.
GGGCATGCGCATGCTGGAAAAGGAGGCCGTGAGAATCGGAGGCGGCGTGAACCACCGCATCGGATTGTTCGACATGGTTCTCCTGAAGGACAACCATGTGGACTTTGCCGGGGGCATCGCCAACGCCATAAACCGTTGCCACGAGTATCTCAAGGAAAAGGGGAAGGACTTGAAGATTGAAATTGAAGTGCGCGGCTTCGATGAATTGCGGCAGGTGTTGGACATGGGAGGTGTTGACCGCATCATGCTCGACAACTTCTCCGTGGAGGACACGCGCAAGGCCGTGGAGATGGTGGCAGGCCGTTTTGAGACGGAGTCCAGCGGCGGCATCACCCTCGACACCTTGCGCGATTATGCCGAGTGTGGGGTGGACTTCATTTCCGTCGGGGCATTGACCCATTCCGTCAAGGGGCTGGACATGAGTTTCAAGGCTTGTTGACAGGCCATGAGTCAGTCGGATTGAAAACGGTTGCCGGGACTGTCTCGTCGTGAGAACGGAAAGGAGACGGCGTTGGCGACCGTTTTTCGCATACATATAATAAGGTGTAAGACATGAAGAAGCACTTTTTGTGGATGAGCGTGGCTTTGTGGCTTCCTTTGCAGGCCGCGTCACAGGCTGGGTGTTTCCATTCCCCGGTGGACATTCCGTTCCTGATGTCGGGTAGCTTCGGCGAGCCGCGTCCGAACCATTTCCATTGCGGCATCGACGTGAAAACGCAGGGAGCGGTGGGGAAACGGGTCTTGTCTGTGTGCGACGGTTATGTGTCGCGGCTTACGGTGGGTTACGACGGTTTTGGCAATGCCGTTTATGTGACGCACCCCGGCGGCTTGGTATCCGTTTATTGTCATTTGGACGCGTTTGTGCCGGCGTTGCAGGAAATCGTCCGCAAGCGGCAGTATGAGGAAGAGACGGAGCGGGTGGACGTGAAGCTCCCGCCCTCCGTGTTCCCGGTGAAGGCAGGGGAACAGATAGCTTACAGCGGCAATACGGGAGCGTCCCTTGCCCCGCACCTTCATCTGGAATTGCACCGCGTGTCGGACGGGGCGTTGTTGGATCCCTTGCCTTATTTCCGACATTTGCTGACGGACAACATCCCTCCGGTCGTGCACGGCGTGAGACTGTACGCTTGTCCCGGGCGGGGCTGGGTGGAAGGCTCAGGGGAATCCGCTGCTTTCACGGCAACGGCCGACGCTTCTGCCCGTGTAGTCCGGGCTTGGGGACGGGTGGGGGCCGCCGTCTGGGCGGACGACCTGATGAACGGCACGCAGAACAAGTACGGCATCCGCCGTATCACGTTGAAAGTGGACGGCAGGCAGGTGTTCCAAAGCCTGATGGACGAGTTCATGCCGGACGAGAACCCGATGGTGAATTCGTGGGGAGACTACTCCCATTATCGGAAGACGGGACACTGGTATCTGAAGTCCTTCGTCGAGCCGGGCAACACTTTGCGTTTCCTTTCTGCCGACGAGAAACGAGGATGGGTGGACGTGGACGAGGAGCGCGACTACCTCTTTGAATATGCCTTGGAGGATTTGAACGGGAACGTCCGCGCGTGCCGCTTCACGGTGAAAGGCGAGCGCGACGACGTGCGTCTGGCCGAGGCGGAAAAGCGCGAGCAGCTTCGGAGGGCTTCGGGTATGTGGCTGGAATACGGTCGCCCGCAGGTGGTGCAGCGTCCTGGGATGGAACTGCGCATCCCGTCGGGTGCCCTGGCAAGCGATGAGTTGATTCGCCCGAGGGTGGAACTTCGGAAAGACGGGGTTTCCAACCTTTATGTGCTCCACGACGGGTTCGTGCCGTTGGTGAAACAGGCCACGTTGATGCTGGCTCCCCGTACGCCCGTGTCGCGCCCGGAGAAATGTTTCATCGAGTCTTCCCGCGGATATGCAGGGGGCGACTATGCGGACGGCTGGTTTTCTGCCCGGATTCGGGACTTGGGAGAGTCGTACGCATTGGCCGCGGACACCGTGGCGCCCGCAGTTCGTTGGAAGACGGCTTTCAATGGCGGGAAAGTCGGCGTGTTGCGTTGCGCCGCGGCAGACGGCGGCTCCGGCGTGGAGTCCTTTAAGGCATACGTGGACGGCCGGTTTGTGCTTTTTGCTTCTTGCCGGGGAGTATGGACTTGCCGGTTGAAAGAAACGCCGTTGCGTCCGGAGGGCAAAGTCCGCCGGCTGACCGTAAAGGTGACGGACCGCTGCGGGAACGAGACGGTGGATGAAAAGGAGTTTATTTATTGATGGTAGGTTTATTCATGGAAAGATGGAAATCAAATGGGTAATGACGGTCGCGATGGCCGTGTGCGCGGGGCCCGGGCGGGCCTGCACGAATCTGATTGTGGGAAAGGGGGCGTCGGCCGACGGGTCGGTCATCGTGTCTTACAGTGCGGACGACTTCGGCAGTTTCGGCTTTTTGCGCCATTGGGCGGCAGGGAAGCACGCGAAGGGGGCTACACGCTCCGTGTATGACTGGGACAGCAACGTTTATGAGGGGGAGATTGAAGAAGCCCCCGAGACGTACAACGTGATAGGGAACATGAACGAATACCAGTTGACAATCACGGAGACGACTTTCGGCGGCCGTGCCGAGCTGGTCGACTCAACGGGATTGCTGGATTACGGCAGCTTGATATACATAACCCTGCAGCGGGCAAAGACTGCGAAAGAGGCTATCGGAGTGATGTCGGGCTTGATTGAAGAATACGGGTACAACAGCGAAGGCGAAAGCTTTACGATAGCGGACAAGAACGAGGCGTGGGTCATGGACCTGATAGGGAAGGGGGCGGGGCGCAAAGGTGCGGTGTGGGTGGCCGTGCGTGTGCCGGACGATTGCATCTGCGCCCATGCCAACCAGAGCCGTATCCGCCGTTTCCCGTTGCACGACAAGGAGAACTGCCTTTATGCCGGGGACGTGATCAGCTTCGCCCGCGAGAAAGGGTATTTCGAGGGGGAGGAAGACAGCGACTTCTCGTTCTCCGAAGCCTACGCGCCCGCCGACTTCAGCGCCTTGCGCTTTTGCGAGGCAAGGGTGTGGAGCTTCTTCAACCGCTTCGCGGACGGTATGGCGAAGCATCTGCCCTACGCTTCGGGGGAAGACCCGAAGGCCGAACCGATGCCGTTGTTTGTCAAGCCGAACCGCCTGATTTCCGTGCAAGACGTGAAGGACATGATGCGCGACCATTACGAAGGCACCCCGCTGGCTTTGGACGACGATCCCGGGATGGGGCCTTTCGAGGCTCCTTACCGTCCCACGCCGCTGACGTGGGAGGCGGACGGCAAGACGTATTTCAACGAACGCCCGATTTCCACCCAGCAGTCGGCCTTCGTCATGGTGGCGCAGATGCGTAGCCAGTTGCCCGATTACGTGGGAGGCGTACTGTGGTTCGGCTGCGACGATGCGAACATGGTGGCTTTCACGCCCGTGTATTGCTGCACGGATTTGGTGCCGGAGTGTTATGGCGACAAGGTGGCGGACGGTTTGCACTTTTCTTTCAGAAGCGCTTTCTGGGTGTGCAATTGGGTAAGCAGCATCGTGTATCCTCGTTACAGCCAGTTGTTCGGCGAGCTCAAGGCCGTGCGCGACCGGATTGAGGCCGATTACGACTCGCTGCAAGGGAAAACGGAGAAAGAAGCCATGGCATTGGCCGGGACGGGCGGCGAGGGGATGCCGGCCGCCCGTGGATACCTGACGGCTTACGCGGGCCGCACGGCCGCCGGGATGCTCTACGAATGGATGGAGTTGGGCAAGCGTCTGATGGTGAAATACCTCGACGGGACGGTGCGTCCCGAGAAAGACGGGCGATACCTGCGCACGCCCGGAGGGATAGGAGCCCCGGTGGAGCGTCCGGGTTACCCGGAACGTTATCGCCGGGAAATCGTGAAGGCCACCGGGAATCGCTTTGAGGTGAAATAAATCGCGCGATCAGGGCATTTTCAGGTTCCGCGCCGCAGGCGATATGCCGGGAATTGATTATATTTGCCTCTGATTTGCGGCGAAGGATAAAAACAACCCATAAAATAAGATACGAAATGGATAATGAACTGATCAAATCGTGCGAGGCCAAAGCCGGAGCCTGGATTTCCTCCCCGGTATATGACGCGGCCACGCAGGCGGAAGTGCGAAGGATGCTCGACAATCCCGACAAGACGGAGCTGGTGGAGTCTTTCTATCAGAACCTGGAGTTCGGGACGGGCGGCCTGCGCGGCATCATGGGCGCGGGCACGAACCGCATGAACATCTACACGGTCGGGGCGGCCACGCAAGGCTTGTCCAATTACCTGAACAAGAACTTCAAGGGCTTGGAGCGGATTTCCGTGGTGGTGGGCCACGACTGCCGCAACAACAGCCGCCTGTTTGCCGAGGTCTCGGCCAATATCTTTGCGGCGAACGGCATAAAAGTTTATTTGTTCGACGACATGCGTCCCACTCCGGAAATGTCGTTCGCGATTCGCCAGCTGGGCTGCCAGAGCGGGATCATCCTCACGGCTTCCCACAATCCGAAGGAATACAACGGCTACAAGGCTTATTGGGACGACGGCGCCCAGGTGCTGGCTCCCCACGACAAGGGCATCATCGACGAAGTGAACAAAGTCGGTGCCGGGGACATCAAAGGTTTGCATACGGTATTGGACACGGACAGCCCCTTGATCGAGATTATCGGTGAAGAAATGGATGCGCTTTACCTGGATAGGATAAAGACCATTTCCATCGACCCGGAAGCGATACGCCGTCAGAAGGACATGAAGATCGTGTACACCCCCATCCACGGCACGGGCATGAAGTTGATTCCCCGGTCGTTGCGGCTGTGGGGATTCGAGAACGTCAATACCGTGCCCGAACAAATGGTAAGGGACGGCAATTTCTCCACCGTGCAGTCGCCGAACCCCGAGAACGCCGAGGCGCTCTCCATGGCCATCGCCTTGGCCAAGAAGATAGACGCG
>CAYPMY010000129.1:4948-5659 GCA_964412085.1 uncultured Paraprevotella sp.
ATCGTGATGGCTTCCGACCCGGACGCCGACCGCGTCGGCATGGCCTGCAAGGACAGCAACGGGGAGTGGGTGCTCGTGAACGGCAACCAGACCTGCATGATTTTCCTCTATTACATCATCAAGAACCGTATCGCAATGGGGAAGATGAAAGGGAACGAGTTTATCGTGAAGACCATCGTGACCACGGAGCTGATCAAGGCGATTGCTGACAAGGGCAACGTGGAGATGCACGACTGCTACACCGGTTTCAAGTGGATTGCCAGCGTCATCCGCGAAAACGAAAGCGGGAAGCAGTATATCGGCGGGGGCGAGGAGTCGTACGGCTTCCTCGCCGAAGACTTCGTGCGCGACAAGGACGCCGTTTCCGCTTGTTCGCTCCTGGCGGAAATATGCGCCTGGGCCAAAGACCGGGGCAAGACGTTGTTCGACGTCCTGATGGACATTTACGTGGAGTACGGCTTCTCCCTGAACCATACGATCAACGTCGTGAAGCCCGGCAAGACGGGGGCAGACGAAATCAGGCGGATGATGGTGGACTTCCGCGCCAATCCGCCCAAGGAGCTGGCGGGCTCGGCGGTAGTTCTGACGAAAGACTACCAGAGCCTGAAGGCCGCGGACGACAAGGGCAACGTGACGGACATAGCGCAACCCGCCGCCTCCAACGTGCTGCAATGGTACACGGCGGACGGGATAAAAGTGAGCGTCCGTCCG
>CAYPMY010000130.1:0-5656 GCA_964412085.1 uncultured Paraprevotella sp.
TGGGCGACAGCCTGTATTACGACAGCAAGTCCGGCGTGGGCGAAGGCTTCCGCAATGTGGTCTACACCGACGAGGTGAACAAGAATATGCTGACGGGGAACTATTGTTACTATAACGACAGCACCGGTTACTCCATGGCGACGGACAGCGCGGTGGCCATGGATTATTCGCAGCGTGACACGATGTACGTGCATGCCGACACGTTCAAGGTCTACACCTTCAACATGGATACCGACAGCATGTACCGCGAAGTCCGTGGCTACCACAAGGTGCGTTCTTACCGTACGGACATCCAGTCGGTTTGTGATTCTTTGGTGTTCGACTCGCGCGACACCTGCATCACGATGTACCGCGACCCCATCGTATGGAACGGGGAACAGCAAGTGTTGGGAGAGGTGATCAAGACTTATTTGAACGATTCCACCATAGACCGGATCCATGTCATAGACCAGACGCTTTCCGTGGAGCAGATCGACTCGGTGCATTACAACCAGGTGGCCGGGAAGGAGATGACCTCCTACTTCCGTGACGGGGAGATGTACGAGACGCGGGTGAACGGGAACGTCTATGTGGACTATTACATGTTCGACGACGACAGCCTGATGATAGGGATGAACTATACGGAAACGTCGGAGCTTAAGCTGTTCATGAAAGACCGGAAAATGGAGAAAATATGGATGCCCGCTTCCACGGGGGTTATTTATCCGATAGTCATGATACCGCCCAATCGGATTTATCTGTCCAACTTCGCCTGGTTCGACTATATCCGCCCGCAGGACAAGGACGACATATTCGTATGGCGTCCCAAGAAGACCGGGACGGAGCTCAAGGCGTCCTACAAGCGCAAGGCGCCCGTGCAATCTTTGGAACAAATCAAAAAGAAATAGCTTATGGCACTCTTTAAGACACGTGAACCCCGGAAGTTCCACCATCCTTATATGTATGTAGATGAACGGAAGGAAAGATTGAAGGCCATGGAAGAGCGCGCCAAACGGGAGTTGGGCCTTCTGCCGCCGAAGGAATTCAGCCCGGAAGACATCCGCGGGACTTTCGTGAAAGGGACAAAGCATCTGCGGCGCAGGAAAGAAAGCGGGCGCAAGCCCATGAAATGGGGGGTGGCATTGATTATTATCGGTGCGTTGCTTTTCCTCTGGCATTATCTGTTGACCGGGAGTTTCCGGTTCTAAGCGTATTCTGAAAGGTGAGCGACATCATACGTCTGCTGCCGGACTCGGTGGCGAATCAAATCGCGGCCGGCGAGGTGATACAGCGGCCGGCCTCCGTGATAAAGGAATTGGTCGAAAACGCCGTGGACGCTTCGGCCACGCGGATCGACGTGGTGGTGGAAGACGCGGGCAAGACTTCCATTCAAGTGGTGGACGACGGGAAGGGAATGTCCGAGACCGATGCGCGACTCTCGTTCGAGCGTCACGCCACGTCCAAGATACGTGAAGCCGGGGATTTGTTCGCTTTGCGCACGATGGGATTCCGGGGGGAGGCGTTGGCTTCCATCGCGGCCGTGGCCCAGGTTGAATTGAGAACCCGTCAGGCCGGGAGCGAACTGGGAACGTGCGTGAACGTCGAAGGCTCCCGGCTGGTGGGACAGGAGCCTGTCTCCTGTCCTCCGGGAAGTAATTTCCTGATTCGGAATCTTTTCTTTAACGTGCCGGCGCGCCGCAAGTTCCTGAAGTCCAACCAGACCGAGCTGAGCAATATATTGCAGGAGTTCGAGCGCGTGGCCTTGGTGAACGAGGGCATAGCCTTCTCTTTGACGCAAAACGGCAGTGTCGTGCTCAGCCTGCCAAAATCCACGCTGCGCCAGCGCATCATCGACATTTTCGGCAGGAAACTCAACGAGCAGCTTCTGGCCGTCGGCGTGGAGACCTCCTTGGTCCGTCTGTCCGGCTTCGTGGGCAAGCCGGATTCGGCCCGTAAGAAAGGATTCCATCAATACTTCTTCGTGAACGGGCGTTTCATGCGTCACCCTTATTTCCACAAGGCGGTGATGGAGGCTTTCGAGCAGTTGATACCCGTAGGCGAGCAAGTGTCCTATTTCCTCTATTTCGAGGTGGATCCGGCCGACATAGACGTGAACATCCATCCCACGAAGACGGAAATCAAGTTTGAGAACGAACTGGCCGTCTGGCAGATCATAGTGGCGGCGGTGAAGGAATCGTTAGGGCGCTTCAATGCCGTGCCTACGATTGACTTTGACACGGAAGGCGTCCCGGACATACCTGTCTTTGGCAACGCTTCCTCTCCGGCGACCGTCAAGGCCCCGGTGCTGGAAGTGAATCCCGATTTCAATCCTTTTGAGCCAGGCTTTCCTTCGGGCCGCAAACCGCGGAGGACGGATTGGAGGCCTTTGTATGACGGGGCGGGGCGGGGCGCGTCCCCCGCGGCGACGGACGATTTCGGGGGAGGGGATTTCTCGTCCTCCGTCCCCGATGGCCCGGCCCTGTATGCGGATGCAAGGGGGACCCTTGAGAAATCGACCCTGCATTACCAGTATAAAGGCAGGTACATCATGACGGCGGTGAAATCCGGACTGATGATTATCGACCAGCACCGCGCACACGTCCGCGTGCTTTACGACCGCTACCGCAGGCAAATGGAGGGAAGCGACGGGCCGTCGCAGGGGCTGCTTTTCCCCGAAATGTTGCAGTTGTCGCCGTCGGAAAGCATCGTGCTGGAGCATCTGACGGACGACTTGCACGCCTTGGGGTTCGATTTGTCCGTGCTGGGCGGGGGGAGTTTCTCCGTCAACGCCGTCCCCTCCGGGACGGAGGGACTGAATCCGGTGGAGATGGTGCGTGGCATCGTGCATGCTTCCATGGAAAAGGGATGCAACGTAGAGGAAGACGTGCGCCATCATATCGCCTTGTCGCTGGCCCGGAGCGCGGCCATCGTGCAGGGGCAGGTGCTGTCCAATGAAGAGATGGAGGCTTTGGTGGACGACTTGTTCGCCTGCAGCAA
The DNA here is from genome assembly GCA_964412085.1 of uncultured Paraprevotella sp. Taxonomy (GTDB): domain Bacteria; phylum Bacteroidota; class Bacteroidia; order Bacteroidales; family Bacteroidaceae; genus Paraprevotella. Next base: position 2,977 of record CAYPMY010000130.1, read on the forward strand.
TCCCAATCAGGCCCCCGACGGCAAGGTCGTCGTAGCCATGTTGGGACAGGATGACTTGGAGCGGTTCTTCGGGTGAGCCTCACGGCCCCCTCCGGGTGCTTGTCCGTGCCTTTCCATAAAAAAGGCGGCGTCATGGCATATATTCCGGGCGGGCTTGGCATTTTCTCCCGATTTGCACTATCTTTGCAGGACTAATCATACGGGACAGGAAATGAAGCAGGAAAAGATTGTGTTGACGGGAGACCGTCCTACGGGGAAGTTGCATATCGGCCATTATGTAGGCTCTTTGCGGAGAAGGGTGGATTTGCAGGACTCAGGCCGCTTCGACAAGATATTCGTCCTTGAAGCGGATGCCCAGGCCTTGACGGACAACATAGAGAACCCGGAAAAGGTGCGGCAGAACGTGATAGAAGTGGCGCTCGATTATCTGGCCTGCGGCATCGACCCGGCCAAGTCCACCATTTTCATCCAGTCGCAGATTCCGGAGTTGTGCGAGTTGTCTTTCTATTTCATGGACTTGGTGTCCGTGTCGCGCCTGCAACGCAACCCTACGGTGAAGACGGAGATCCAGATGCGCGACTTCGAGGCGAGCGTTCCCGTGGGGTTCTTCACTTACCCTATAAGCCAGGCCGCCGACATCACGGCTTTCAAGGCCACGACAGTGCCGGTGGGAGAGGACCAGGAGCCGATGCTGGAACAGGCGCGCGAGATAGTCCGCCGTTTCAACCACATCTACGGGGACACGCTCGTGGAACCCGGCATCCTGCTGCCGGAGAATGCCGCCTGCATGCGCTTGCCGGGTACCGACGGCAAGGCCAAGATGAGCAAGTCCCTCGGCAACTGCATCTATTTGTCGGACCCGGCGGACGAGGTGGAGAGGAAGATACGCGCCATGTTTACTGACCCCAACCACCTGAGAGTGTCCGACCCCGGACAGGTGGAGGGCAATCCGGTGTTCACTTATCTTGACGCTTTTTCCCGCCCGGAGCATTTCGCCCGTTACTTGCCGGAATATGCCGGTCTGGAAGAGCTGAAAGCCCATTACCGCCGTGGGGGCTTGGGCGACGTGAAGGTGAAGAAGTTCCTTGCGGCCGTGATGCAGGAAGAGTTGGAGCCTATCCGCCGGCGCCGCAAGGAGTTCGAGCAAGACATACCGGCCGTGTATGAGATGTTGAAGAAAGGATGTGAGGCGGCTCGCGCCGAGGCGGCCCGCACATTGTCGGAAGTGCGCAAGGCCATGAAGATAGATTATTTCGACGATGAGGCCCTGATAGCCGGGCAGGCGGCGCGTTTCAGGGAGGGAACGGCATAGGCCGGGAAGGGACGTATGCCGCCCGCCGCGGGAGCCTGCCCCCGCGGCGGGTTTTTCATGGGCAGGCGGCGCCCCGGAACGGGGGATGGGCGGGACCCGGACGTGGTATGCCGCTCAACGGCCCGTGGCAGCGCGGTTGATGTGCTTTATCACTCTGGCAGGCACTCCTCCCGCTACGGCACATGCAGGCACGTCCCTGTTTACCACCGCGCCTGCCGCCACGACGGCATGGTCGCCGATGGTCACGCCCGCCAGGATAGTGGCGTGCGCTCCTATCCACGCTCCTTTCCCCACGCGGATGGGCGAATGGTAAAGGTTCTGGCGGTCGTCGGGGGCGAGGCCGTGGTTCAGCGTGGCCATTACGACGCCGTGCCCGATCAAGGCGTCGTCGCCGATGAAGATGCCGCCTTGGTCTTGGAACTGGCAGCAGGAATTGATGAACACGTTCTTCCCGACGTGGATGTTTTTCCCGAAATCGGTATAGAAGGGAGGGAACAGGCGGAAGGAATCGTCCACCTTGCCGCCGGTTATCCGGCCGAACAGCGCGACGATTTCTCCCGGAGTGTGGTAAGAGCCGTTCAGCTCGAAGAGCAGGCGGCGGGCGGCGTCGCTCTGTTCGCGCATGAAGGCAACCATTTCCCCGCCGGCCAGGGGCTCGCCTGCCGCGATCATCTGTTGGAATCGTTCTAATGTCATGTCCGTTCTGTTGAAATGATGATGCAAAGTTATCGGATTTTCCCGTTACGATGGCATAAGGACTGCGGAAAAAGGACACCCGGGCCGCCGTGCCTGCCGCCCCGGCTCGCGGCACGTCCGGGGCGGGAAAGCTTGGCCGCCATCCGCCCCCTCGGCGATGCTTCGGGTGGAGAACTTGACCCTTTCCGGCAAAAAAGTGCGCCGGAGATTTGCAGGGACGAAAAAAAAACGTACCTTTGCATCGCCTTCGGGACGAAAGGGACGGGCGCTTAGCTCAGCTGGTTCAGAGCGTCTGCCTTACAAGCAGAGGGTCGGGGGTTCGAATCCCTCAGCGCCCACCGCAGGTTTCTTCTCTTTCGTGCCGTGGCGAGGGTGCTTAGCTCAGCCGGTTCAGAGCGTCTGCCCTACAAGCAGAGGGTCGGGGGTTCGAATCCCTCAGCACCCACCACGCGGAAAGACACTCGGGGAGTGTCTTTTTTTTTGTCCGGACGGCAGTGGGGCGGGGCGCGTGCGGCGTGTCCCGTCCCCGAGGGCGGCCTTCCGCCGCGGGAGATGGGGTGCCGCGCCGTTGCCCGGTGCCTTCCGTTCTTCTTTGTTTACATGAATCGTTCTGCCGGGAACGGGAAATCAATGTCAAGAGAATGAAAAATCGTTCGGCTGAGAACGGGAAAT
>CAYPMY010000131.1:0-5654 GCA_964412085.1 uncultured Paraprevotella sp.
GGTTTCCCGTCCGGCTTGGAACCGCCGATGGCGCAAGGAGTTTCCGCGAGCCGGATGGTTCATGGTGCCTCGCGCGCAGGATGAATGTCCGCGAACCCCGGCAGGCGGGGAGACGGGAGGGATGGAGGGGCCGCGTCGTCCGCCGTCCCCGTCGGGCTGCCCGCTGCCATGGCGTCCGCGCGTCCCTCGCATATTGAATTTGTGTTAAATCAGGGAGGGGTGGTGATGCCGCTATGGATGAAATTGCATATTTTTGCGGCGAGAACGAGAAATCCGTGCCGGCCGGGCGGAGAGGCTCAGCCTGCGGCCCTTGCGGCACGTGGTTCGTGGAATCCGCCAACTGACCATCCGATGATATGAAAGAGAAGCTGAAAATTGTTTTGTCGGGCGCGTTGTCTTGCGCCTTTGTGCCGCAGTCGCCAGCGCAGGAGACGAGCCTGTGGTATGACGCTCCTGCGGATGAATGGATGAAGTCCCTGCCCATCGGCAACGGCCGCGTGGGAGCCATGGTGTTCGGCGGCGTGGAGGAAGAGACGGTGGCACTGAACGAGTCGAGCATGTGGGCGGGGGAATACGACCCGGACCAAGAGAAACCTTTCGGCAGGGAGAGGCTCGGCGAATTGCGCGGACTGTTTTTCGGGGGCAGGCTGGTCGAGGGGAACGAGATTGCCGGGCGCGAGCTTGTGGGGACGCCGCATTCTTTCGGGACCCATTTGCCGGTCGGCGACTTGAAAATCAAGTTCGACTATGACGGGGAAGAGGGGGAGGCGGAAGGCTATCGCCGCGAGCTGGACCTGGAGGAGGCCGTGGTGACGGTTTCCTTCAAGAAAGGCGGCACGAGGTACAAGCGCGAATACATCTCCTCCAACCCCTGCGACGCCGTGGTGATGCGCTTCACCGCGGACAAGGGTCGGTCTGTCTCCTTCGACATGGGCATGGAGATGATCACGGCGGCCAGAGTGCGCGCGGAAGGGAACCTGCTGGCCTTCGACGGGCAGGCCTTGTCCCCCGGGACAGGCACGGGCGGCGTGCGCTTCTCGGGGCGCGTCGCGGTGAAGGCCGAAGGCGGAGAGGTGGGAGCCGCGGGCGGGACGGTGCGCGTGAGGCGCGCCGACGCCGTGACCATCGTGGCCGACGTGCGTACCGATTACAAGGACGGGCGATATGGGGCGTCGTGCGAAAAGACCGTGGAGGAAGCCGTTGCCCGCCCGTATGCGAAGACGAGGGAGGAGCATGTGGCGGATTATGCGCCGCTGTTCGCCCGCGTGTCGTTGAGGCTGGACGGCGGTCCCGGGAAGTCCGTCCCGACGGACCGCAGGTGGAAGGCACTCCGCGAGGGGCACAAGGATGCCGGCCTGTTGGCCTTGTTCTTCCAATACGGCCGTTACCTGACCATAGCCTCTTCGCGCGCGAACTCGCCCCTGCCCATCGCCCTGCAAGGCTTCTTCAACGACAACCTGGCCTGCAACATGGGCTGGACGAACGATTACCATTTGGACATCAACACGGAGCAAAACTATTGGCTGGCCAACGTCGGCAACCTGGCCGAGTGCAATGCCCCGCTGTTCACCTATGTCGCCGATCTGGCGCGGCACGGCGCCAAGACGGCCCGGACAGTCTACGGCTGCAAGGGCTGGACGGCGCACACCACGGCGAACGTCTGGGGGTTCACGGCGCCGTCGGAGGGAATGGGCTGGGGCTTGTTCCCGTTGGCCGGTTCATGGATAGCGACCCATTTATGGACGCAATACGAGTACACGCTGGACAAGGATTTCCTGCGCGGCACGGCCTATCCTCTGCTGAAAGGCAATGCCGAGTTCCTGCTGGACTACATGGTGGAAGACCCCAACACGGGGTATATGGCGACAGGCCCCTGCGTGTCTCCCGAAAATTCCTTCCGCTATCAGGGGCGGGAGCTCGGGGCGTCCATGATGACGACGTGCGACAGGGTGCTGGCTCACGAAATCATGTCGGACTGCGTGCTGGCTTCCGGCATCTTGGGGGTCGACAAGGCATTTGCCGACTCCCTGCGCACGGCCCTGGCCAAATTCCCCCCGTTCCGCGTCAACGGCTTCGGCGGCCTGTGCGAATGGAGCGAGGACTATGAGGAGGCCCACCCCAACCACCGCCACACCTCGCACTTGCTGTCCTTCTACCCGTACGCCCAGATCACGAGGGAGAAAGACCCCGGGCTGGCCGAGGCGGTGAGGACGACGATAGAGCACCGCCTGGCGGCCGAGGGCTGGGAAGACGTGGAATGGAGCCGGGCCAACATGGTATGCCTTTACGCCCGCCTGAAGGACGCCGCGAAGGCGGAAGAATGCCTGAACGTCCTTCTAGGGGGATTCGCGCGCGAGAACCTGCTGACCATGTCGCCCAAGGGCATAGCCGGCGCGCCGTTCGACGTGTTCGTGTTCGACGGCAACTCGGCCGGAGCCGCCGGCATGGGCGAGATGCTGGTGCAGGCGCATGAGGGCTACGTGGAGTTCTTGCCTTGCCTGCCGGCGGAATGGAAAGACGGCAGCTTCTCCGGGCTCTGCGTGAAAGGAGGCGCCGAAGCGTCGGCGGAATGGAAAGGAGGCCGGGTCGTGAAGGCTTCGTTGAAGGCCACGGCGGACAACCTGTTCCGCATCCGGGTGCCTGGGGGAAAGGACTGTTCGGTGCGCCTGAACGGGAAAAGGATCGCGGCTGAACCGGACGGGGACCGTTGCGTCGCGGTGCGTTTGAGGAAGGGCGACGTGTTGGAGCTGGAATGAAGATGGGAACGAGGAAGAAATGCCTGTCCGTCCTGCCCTTATGGGCGATGGGAGCTTGTGTATTCGCGCAGGACGTGGCCCGTTACGTGAATCCCTTTATCGGGACCGGCGCAGTGGCGCGGAGCCTGAGCGGGAACAACTATCCGGGAGCCACCGTGCCTTTCGGGATGGTACAGCTCTCGCCGGACACCCGAGAGGCGCCGGACTGGGGGCAGGCTTCGGGATATGACTACAACGACAAGACGGTCTTCGGCTTCTCGCATACGCGGTTGAGCGGGACGGGGGCTTCGGATTTCATCGACATCCTCATGCTCCCCATGAACGAGAACCGCAGGGAGACGAGGTTCTCGCACGAGAAGGAAGAAGCCGTGCCGGGATATTACCGCGTGCTGTTGCAGGACGACAGCATCGACGCCGAGCTGACGGCCACGCGACGTGCAGGCTTCCACCGCTACACCTATTATAATAAGGGGAAGACCTCCAAGGTGCTCCTCGACCTGGAACACTCGGCCAGCAAGGGAAGTTGGGGGCGGCGCGTCATCAACTCCCAGATACGGCAGACGGGGGCGTCCGCCGTCGAGGGCTACCGCGTCATCACCGGCTGGGGCAAGCTGCGTAAGATTTACTTCCACGCGGAGTTCTCCAGGCCCATCGTCGCCTCTGAGATGACGAACGGCGACAGGACGCACCGGAACGTGGCGGTGGTGAACGGCACGGCTCTTAGGGCTGTCTTCGATTTCGGAAGGCAGGACGTGGTGGAATGCAAGTTGGCCGTCTCCCCGGTCTCGATAGAGAACGCCCGCCTGAACCTGCGCGCGGAGGCCGGCGGGAAGTCCTTCGATGCCGTCAGGTCGCAGGCATACGAAGCCTGGAACGAGGAACTCGGGAAAATGCGCGTGGAGAGTGGGGAGCATGAAAAGGAGATATTCTATACGGCGCTCTACCACGCCATGGTCCAGCCGAACGTGATGTCCGACGTGAACGGGGAGTACATGGCCGCGGATTATTCGACACGCCGGCTGCCGGAGGGGCAGGCACATTACAGCACGTTCTCCCTGTGGGATACCTTCCGCGCCGCCCATCCGCTCTATACCCTGCTGGAACCGGAACGCTCCGCGGACTTCGTGAACAGCATGATACGCCAATACGACTATTACGGGTACTTGCCGGTCTGGCAACTGTGGGGGCAGGACAATTATTGCATGATCGGGAACCATGCCGTGCCCGTCGTGGCGGACGCCGTCCTGAAAGGGCTGCCGGGCATCGACGCTGGCAAGGCTTATGAAGCCGTGAGGATGAGTCTGACCACGCCCCATCTCAATTCCCCTTTCGAGATTTGGGACAGGTACGGCTACATGCCGGAGGACTTGCAGACGCAATCGGTGTCCATCACGCTGGAACAATGCTTCGACGACTGGTGCGCGGCGCAGTTGGCCGGGCACTTGGGCAAGGACGAGGATTACGGGTTCTTTATGAAGCGTTCGGCCTACTACCGCAACCTGCATCATCCCGGGACGAAATTCTTCCAGCCCAAAGACAGCAAGGGCGAATGGATATTGCCTTTCGACCCCTGCAAATACGGGGCGAACGGGGGATACCCTTTTACGGAAGGGAACGGGTGGCAATATTACTGGTTTGTGCCGCAGGACATCCCGGACTTGATTGGTCTGACGGGCGGCGAAGACGCTTTCTGCAAGCGCCTGGACGAGTTCTTCACGTCGGACGAGACGAGCGGGGCGAAAAATGACAATGCCTCGGGTTTTGTCGGCCTGTATGCCCATGGCAACGAGCCCAGCCATCACGTGGCCTACCTTTACGCCTTGGCCGGCCAGCCGGCCAAGACCCAGCAGCTGGTGGATCACATCAAGCGCACCTTGTACAATACTTCTTCTTCCGGCTACGCGGGCAACGACGACTGCGGCGAGATGTCGGCCTGGTATGTCTTTTCCGCCCTCGGCTTCTATCCGGTGAACCCGGCATCGGGGGAGTATGTGATAGGGAGCCCTACGGTCTCGCGTGCGGAAATCGTGCTGCCCGGAGGAAAGAGGTTCGCCGTCGTCGCGAGGCGTAAGGGCGGAGCCGGTGCGGCTTATGTGAAATCCGTGAGGCTGAACGGACGCAAGCTGGACGGTTACGTGCTGAGGCATGCCGACATCATGAAGGGCGGCACGCTGGAATTCGAGATGACGGACAAACCCGAGGGGGAAGTATTGGACTTGCGATGATGTGACGGACGCAAGCCCACCTTGTCGCAGGGTGCCAGGAAGGCGTTTGGAAGGCGGGGGCGGCGCGGGGGCTTGCTTGGGCATTGCCGGTTCGTAGCCCGCTTCGGGCGAAGCCGGACGCATGGGATGCGGCGTCCTTCCCCTTTAATGGCGCGGGATGCGGCGGTCTCATCGCGGAAGTCGGCCGGAAGCCTGTCTTTCCCGTCGACGGGAGGTGCGGGGCTCCCGTCGGTCTACGGCCGGCAATCCCGTTTCCTCCGACCAGCCCGCCCCCAGGATTTTCTTGCCCGGCATGCCGAAGCCGTTCAATGGCTGAAGGAAGCCGGCTCGAGACACGACCGAAAACGGACAGGCAGGCAATCGCACGACCTTCCGCCGCCGAGAGGACTACAGACATGATCGGGTTTACGGCCGGGACAAGGCGGCCTTGTTGCAAAAAGGCAAGGGCCGGGTCGTCCTTTTCCCACTCCTTGCCCTTTCCCCGACACCTTTCGGGCGGCAAATGATTTTCCAGTCCAAGCCGAACGGGAAGTCGTCCGGCGCGCGACTTTCCCGCTTTCTCCGCGGAACGCGAAGATTTTCCATGGAAAATGAGGAACCTCTGCGGTTCTCGCCCTTTTACATCTGGTTGACGAAAAGGCCCTGCAAGAAAAGGGTTGCGGAATGTTTATGA
>CAYPMY010000132.1:0-5572 GCA_964412085.1 uncultured Paraprevotella sp.
TGGCCGTCTGGAGCTACCGGAAGACGAACGCCTGACCGCCCGCGCGCGGGGCGACTGTCCTCCCCTGACCGCCCTCCGCGAGCCGTTCCCGATGACCCCTCCGGGCACCCGCCGCCCGAAACCCGGACGCTTGCCGCCCGCACGGGTGTCGTTTTGTCAGAATGTCAGTTCCGGCCCCGCGAGAATCGCGTATCCGCGTCCTTGCGGGGGAGGCGCGGCGGATGTGCGATTCTCGCGCGTCCGCAGGAAGGCGGAATGTCGGCGGAAAGGGGGGTTCCGCTTTCAAGATGCGCGGCGGAGGGCGGCTTCCGGCGCATCTTGGAGGAGGACGCGCAAGCCCGAAGCGCGTTTCCCCTTGCAAAACGTAACTCCGGACTTTCGCCCTTTTCTGCTCCGAATAGAGGAAAAGACGGGGTTCTCCGCAGTCCGTTTTCCCGTTTCCAAGGGGAATTTCCGCCGTCTTGCGGACGTTGAAGCCGCAATCGGCGCAGGAAAAAAACGTTTTCACGGCAGAAACGGGATTTTTTCTCAGCCGGAAAACGCGCGGATTCGCTTAAAGGATGTGAAAATTATGCCCGGAATGTGAAAGGACGTTTCGGGAAACGGGCTTTCCCGCCCCTGTCCCGCGTTTTCCGGCGGAAGCCCGCGGCGGGCGCGACGGGCTTTTCCCTTTCATTTTGCTCGCGGAAGAGAGAAAACGGGCGACAGATTGTCAGGAAGGAAAGGCGCGGCGGGGCGGGGGAGGAAGACCGCGAAGAAAAAAAACGTTCTCTTGCGAAGAGAGCGGCCGCCGCCCGTCCCGCCCTCTTCCACAGCGCGATACGCCCGCGCCGGAGAGGGATTCCATGGACTTTCCCGATGTTTTCCCGAATGGATTTCTTCGTCAATGAAGACCGGTGGGATGAGGATGAGTTCGGCGACAGCGAATACGAAGCGGGCGTCGATGCCTGGGGCCGCGTGCGAGGCGGCTGGCAGGTCGGCGCGACGCTCGACGCAGGCGGCCCCGACGCAGGCGTCGGATACGCCCCCGACTTCAACGAGATTGCCGAGCAGACAAAGGCCGGCAGGTTCACGGTCAAGGCAGGCTGCAACTTCTGACGGCGGGAAGCCCTTCCCGCGGGCCGGCCTCGGCGGGGACGCGCTTCCGCGGCGCGCCCCCGCTTCCTTTGCTGCGCGCCGCTCCCTTCCGCAGGAGACGCCCGTCCTTTCCGGGCCGGTCGCCCGTGCGGGCTCCCGGCAGCAGGGCGCGACGGTGCTTCCCCTCTTGCGGGGCCTGTCCTTGTTTTTCCCGTGCTTTCCCCTTAATCCGTGCGGGCACGTTAAATATTATTAGAAAAGGATACAAGATAAAAAATAAATCCCTACCTTTGAATCAACAAGGCATAACCATCTGTTTGAACATGAAGGAATATATGTTGCCGGCGTCTTGTGCCCTTTTGCTTTCCTTGCCTTCGCAAGCGCAGGAAAGCGGACAGCCCGTGCCGGCCCCGACGGCCGAATATTATATGAGCCGTTACCAGTTTGACGAGGCGGAAAAGCTCCTCAACCAAGACATCAGGAAGCTGAAGCGCAAACGGCAGCCCGCCGACGCGGAAGAAGGGAAATTGCAGGAAATAGCCCGGCTGCGTTCGATGATGAGGGCTACGGAGCGGGTGACGGTCATAGACAGCATGGTAGTGGACAAGAGCACGTTCTTGGACCACATCAAGCTCAGTCCGGAAAGCGGGGGAATCAGTCCGTACAGCGCTTTCTTCCACCGTGCGGACGAAAACGGCTGCACGGTCTACGTGTCCGAACTGGGCAACAAGACATACTTCGCACAGCCGGATGAGGACAAAAACCTGAGATTGTTCACCAGCGACCTCGTGGGAGGCCAATGGGCGGCTCCCCACAAGCTGGAGGAGCTGGATCGCGATGACGCGCAGAACTACCCGTTCATGCTCTCCGACGGCACCACGCTTTACTATGCCGCGCGGGGAGAGGAAAGCATCGGCGGATATGACATATTCGTGACGCGCTATGACTTGGATGAAAGGAAATTCCTCTATCCGGAGAACCTCGGCATGCCGTTCAATTCCCCAGCCAACGACTACATGCTGGCCATCGACGAGTTCAACCGGCTGGGTTGGTTCGTGTCCGACCGTAACCAGCCGGAGGGCAAGGCGTGCATCTACGTCTTCATCCCGAACGACGTCCGCAAGGTGTACGATGCCGACATATACGAGGAAGACGAATTATGCCGCCTGGCCCTTCTCCACGGCATCGCGGAGACGTGGGGGGACAAGGAAGCCGTGGCGCAGGCAAGACAAAGGCTGCAAGCCGCGTTGAACGCGCCGAAGGAGGTCAAGAAGCGGAAAGACTTCGAGTTCGTCATCGACGACGGCGACACTTACACCCTGTTGGACGATTTTAAATCCCCGGAAGCGCGCGACAAGATGGCCGCGTGGCAGGAGAGCCGCGCGCAGTTGGACAAGGACAGGCGTCAACTGCAAGCCCTGCGCGACCAGTATGCCGCCGGCGACGATGCGCTACGCCGGACGTTGAGCCAGCGAATCCTCCAGCTTGAGGCACAATGCGAAGAGGCCGGGGCGGCATTGTGCGCCGAGGCCAAAAACATCCGCAGACTGGAGATACAGTCCCGCGAGGAATAATCATGTTTACCTTTTAAATCACAACGCTTATGGACACGTATTTTGCACCATCGGAACTTATCATCAATGAGGACGGAAGCATTTTCCACCTTCACGTGAAGCCGGAACAGCTGGCGGACAAGGTCATCCTCGTGGGCGACCCCGGGCGCGTCCCCACCGTGGCGTCCCATTTCGACGATCGGGAGTGCGACATCTCCAGCCGCGAGTTCCGCACGATTACGGGGACGTACAAGGGGAAACGTATCACGGTCGTATCCACCGGCATCGGTTGCGACAACATCGACATTGTCATGAACGAGCTGGACGCCTTGGCCAACATCGACTTCGGCAGCCGCAGGGAGAAGGAAGCGCTCCGCTGCCTGGAAGTGGTGCGCATCGGCACGTGCGGCGGGCTTCAGCCTTACACGCCTGTGGGCACGTTCATCTGTTCCGTGAAATCGGTCGGGTTCGACGGCTTGCTGAACTTCTACGAGGGGCGCAATGCCGTATGCGACCTGCCGTTGGAACGGGCGTTGCTTGACCATCTGGGATGGAGCGGGAACCTGTGCGCCCCCGCCCCTTACGTCATCGATGCCCATCCGGAGTTGATAGAACGCGTGGCTGCCGACGATATGGTGCGCGGCATCACTGTGGCCTGCGGGGGATTCTTCGGCCCGCAAGGCCGTCGTCTCCGCGTTCCTTTGGCAGATCCCCGTCAGAACGAGAAGATTGAGAGCTTTTCTTACAACGGGCTTCAAATCACCAACTTCGAAATGGAGAGTTCCGCGTTGGCCGGGTTGGCTCGCCTGATGGGACACAAAGCCACCACGTGCTGCATGGTGATAGCCAACCGGGTGGCCGGAGAAGCCGACCCGAGTTACAAGAACAAAATCGATGATTTGATTCGTTTGGTCCTTGACCGGATTTGAACTCCCACGGGCATGGATGTCGACTTCAAGCCCTCTGCGGAATCGGGCAAAAGCGAATGCTACCGCAGGTTTCTCAGGCATTACGCCGCGCTTATCGAAGGAGAACGGGACGAGATAAGTGTGATGGCCAACACGGTGGCCGCGCTGAAAGAAGCGTTCGGGTTCTTTTGGGTGGGCTTCTATCTGGTGAAGTCCGGACAGGAACTCGCGCTCGGCCCGTTCCAGGGGAGCGTTGCTTGTTACCGTATCCGGAAAGGACGCGGCGTGTGCGGTTCGGCATGGGAAAAGGCAAGTCCTCTGATAGTGCCCGACGTGGATCTCTTCCCCGGACATATCGCATGCAGCGGTGAATCTCGTTCTGAAATCGTGATCCCGGTCATATATGATAAGGTGATAAAGGGGGTATTGGACATAGACAGTGACAAAGCGGGCAGTTTCGACGAAACCGACCGTGAAGGGTTGGAGGAAGTGGTCGGACTGATGGCCGCCACGCTGTACCGATGACTTATAAACATCCATGTCCCTCCCCGTCTGCCTGCGCTGCGGAAGGGGAGTTCCTGGAATAACAAACGGACTTTCATGAACACGCAAGATACGATCTGTGCCATTGCCACTGCGCAAGGAGGCGCCATCGGCGTGATCCGCGTCTCCGGGAAAGATGCCATCGCCATAGCCGACCGTATCTTCACTCCCGCAGGGAAATGTCCCGTCCCCCTTTCCGAGCGCAAGGCTTACACCATGGCGTTCGGGCATATCCGGCAAGACGACGGGGAGGTCGTCGATGAAGTCTTGGTCGGTTTGTTCAGGTCGCCCCGTTCTTACACGGGCGAGGATTGCGTGGAAATCTCATGCCATGGTTCGTCTTTTATCTTGCAGCAAGTCATGCAACTGCTTGTCCGGAAAGGATGCAGGGCGGCTGGCCCGGGCGAGTTCACCCAACGTGCCTTTCTGAATGGAAAGATGGATTTGAGTCAGGCAGAGGCCGTGGCAGACTTGATAGCCTCTTCGTCTGCCGCCGCCCACCGGATGGCAATGAACCAGATGAGGGGCGGTTTCAGCCGCGAGCTGTCCGCCCTGCGCGAACGCTTACTCCGCCTCACCTCTCTGATGGAGTTGGAGTTGGATTTCAGTGACCACGAGGAACTGGAATTTGCCGACCGCAACGAATTGGGAACCATCGCCGGGGAAATAGAAAAGGCCATTAGCGGACTGGTTCACTCATTCAGTGTGGGAAACGTCCTCAAAAATGGAATACCCGTGGCAATCGTCGGTGAAACCAATGTGGGGAAGTCCACGCTCCTGAATACGCTGCTTGGCGAAGAAAGGGCGATCGTGAGCGATATGCACGGCACTACGCGAGATGTGATAGAAGACACGGTAAACATCGGCGGTATCACGTTTAGATTTATCGATACTGCCGGCATACGCGACACCCGCGACACGATAGAAAACATGGGGATTGTACGTAGCTTCCACAAGATAGAACAAGCGGAAATTGTCCTATGGGTCGTGGATAACGCTCGTGCAGAAGCTCAAATCCGACAACTCTCCCCCCATATCCTCCCTTTCTGCCCAAACAAACGACTCGTCGTCTTGCTGAACAAGTCAGACCAAGCATCGGATGTCCCGACAAAACTGACGGGTCTGCCTGAAAACGCTGTCACGCTACCTGTTTCTGCCAAGGAGAAGAAGGGCATCAAGGAACTGCAAGACCTCCTTGTGAAAATCGCCTCCGTCCCCGAACTGGCATCTTCCGACCTCGTCGTCACGAACGCGAGACACTACTGGGCGTTATCACGGGCTCTCGAAGACATTCACCGCGTGCAAGCCGGGCTTCAATCCCGGCTTTCTGGTGATTTCGTCAGCCAGGATTTACGCGAATGCCTTTTCCATTTGGCCGAAATCGTAGGCGGTGAAATCACCACGGACGAAGTGCTGGGAAATATCTTTAGGAATTTCTGCGTGGGCAAGTGACCTAAAGAAAAGAAAAGCATAAAAAGAGAAAATATAAAT
>CAYPMY010000133.1:0-5484 GCA_964412085.1 uncultured Paraprevotella sp.
CGTCCCGATGGAACCCGTGGAACCCAATATCGCAATCTTTTTCCTCTCGTTCGTGTCCATCCAAGGTATCGTTCTCATTCGTCCAAAGCCAGAAGGCCCTCGGGCAAAGTCATGTAAATCTTACGGCCCTTATGGTCGATATCATCCACCAGGTCTTCACAGGCCGGGATCAGAATCCTCTTGCCGGAAGGGGTCTCCACTTCAAAAAGGACATTCAACGTGGATTCGTCCACCGCTTCCACCCGTCCCAACTCACCGAGAACCGCGTCCACCACCGTGAAACCGGTGAAGTAACTCCACGGACATTCCCCCTCACGCACCTCTTCTTTCAGGACTTTCGGGAAATAAACCTCCACGCCAGCCATGCGGCGGGCTTGCTCTTCCGTGTCCACCCCCTCGAATTTCACCAAGGCCGCCGTATCGCTTCGGAAACGGTATCCTTCCATGAAGAAAGGCACCATTATCCCGTCCATGCGGCATACGACGTACTCCGCTCCCGCACGGTCGAACACATCGTCCGTGAAAGCCAAGTTCAACTCCCCCGACACGCCGTGCGTCTTGGTCAGCACACCTATTTTATATACCTCGTCCTCGCGTATCATTTATCATCATTCTTCTACACGTTCGATGCAGGCTCCTAATGCCGTCAGGCGCGACTCGATGTTCTCATAACCCCGGTCTATCTGTTCGATGTTGCTGATACGGCTCGTCCCGTCGGCGCTCATGGCGGCTATCAACAGGGCGATTCCGGCACGTATGTCGGGCGAGTTCATGCGTCCGCCACGCAAACGGATTTGGTGGTCGTGCCCGACCACCACGGCCCTGTGCGGATCACAAAGGATTATCTGCGCCCCCATGTCAATCAGCTTGTCCACGAAGAACAGGCGGCTCTCGAACATCTTCTGGTGAATCAGCACCGTGCCTTTGGCTTGCGTGGCCACCACGAGCAACACGCTCAGCAAATCCGGGGTCAGGCCGGGCCACGGTGCGTCGCTCAGGGTCATGAACGAGCCGTCCAGGAAAGTGTCAATCTCGTAATGGTCGTGCCGCGGGATGAACAAGTCTTCTCCCTGACGGAGTACCTGCACTCCCAAGCGCCCGAAAGCATAAGGGATGATGCCCAAGTCGTCATACGACACATTCTTGATGCTGATGCCGTCGCCTACCATGGCCGCCATGCCGATGAAGCTGCCCGCCTCGATCATGTCGGGCAGCACCGCATGCGTCGCGCCGTGAAGTTCCTCCACTCCCACGACGGTTATCAGGTTGGAGGCTATGCCGCTGATGTTCGCCCCCATACGGTTGAGCAAATGGCAAAGTTGCTGGATGTAAGGTTCGCACGCGGCATTATATATCGTCGTCGTGCCGATGGCCAGTGCCGAAGCCATGATGATATTGGCCGTGCCCGTGACCGAGGCTTCGTCGAGCAACATGTACGTACCGCACAACCGCTCGGCGTGGATGTCGTACACGCCCCTGCGGACATCGTAGTCGAACTTGCCTCCCAGCTTCTGGATTCCGAGGAGATGTGTGTCTAACCGGCGCCGTCCGATTTTGTCCCCCCCGGGCTTCGCCACCATGGCATGGCCGAACCGTGCCATCATGGGGCCTATAAGCATCACGCTTCCCCGTTGCTTGGTGCAACGCGCAAAAAAAACGTCGCTCCGCACGTAATCCATGTCCACCTCGTCGGCCTGGAAAGTGAAGTCTCCCGGAGCGTTCCTCGTCACCCTCACACCGATATCTTCCAACAAGCGGATTTGGTTGTTCACGTCCGAGATGTCGGGTATGTTTTTAATACGCACAGGTTCTGAAGTCAGCAACGTAGCACAAATGACCTCCAAGGCTTCGTTCTTCGCGCCTTGGGGCACTATCTCTCCGGTCAGACGACGACCGCCCTCTATGATGAATGAGGCCATACGAACAAGACCGCCCCTTAATTTTTCCGTTTGTTCTTCCGTCCGGCATTACGATAAGCCGCGAAAGCCCGCCCCGGCTGGGCCTTATCATATTGGTCGGAGAACGAATGTAAACGTTGTCTTTCCAAATGCACGGCACCATGCGTATAGTAATCCAAATCCAGAGCCACCTTGTCATCCTCCATGGCATCCTTGTTCCAGTTTCCCAAGCTTTGCTTCATCTGCCTGGCCACCAGCAGAGTCAGTTCCTCCCGTTCCGCCCCCTCCGGCATCTCGGCCAATTTGCATATCAACGCTTCCAGCAGAGCCCCGTAGTGGCGATAACGG
The DNA here is from genome assembly GCA_964412085.1 of uncultured Paraprevotella sp. Taxonomy (GTDB): domain Bacteria; phylum Bacteroidota; class Bacteroidia; order Bacteroidales; family Bacteroidaceae; genus Paraprevotella. The sequence continues at coordinate 2,247 of CAYPMY010000133.1, forward strand.
ATTTTTTTCATCGGATAAGCCATAGGAGACGGCTTGCTGTCTCCTCCCACCTTTCTGGGCATCACTTCGTACGGATAATCGATATCCAACTTGTAATCGGCCATGATGGCCAAATGATCCCACAATTTATGCTTGAAATCCGGCACGTCACGCAAATGCGGAAACATATTTCCCATTATCGACACTATCGTACGGGCGCAACGTTGACGTTCCTCACGGTCTTCTAACGTGAGCGCATAATCCACCATGTCCTGAATGCCGCGTCCGTACTCCGGCATCGGTAATTTCTTACGTCGGGTATTATATATCATTTACAAAAGTTTTTTTCGGTTTTGAAGCTACAAATTCCTTCAAATAGAAAGGCTCGAAATAAGCCACGTCTTCAAATCGGCCCAGCGCAAAAGACTTCTCCGCCAAAGGCCCCATGTTCCGAGCCAAAGGCACGACATCCGACAGGAAATGCGCATTCGGGTGCATGATTCCGGCCTTGCATTTCTCCGCCCCGTCGCCAAAGAAGTACACTGGCCGCTCATTCAGGAAGTCTTGGTAAGTGCTTCCGTCCACGACATCGGCTCCGATGGCCCGTACCAGCCTCAAAGTCCTGTCGTACAAAGCGGCGTACACTTCCATCCTGCGCGCGTCTATCATAGGACATAGCAAGGTGTCTTCAGGCAATTCCTCGTGATAGAGCAACACCGGCACGCACAACAGTTCCAACGTCGGGACGGCTATCAACTTCAAACTGCGGGCATAGCAGATGCCTTTTGCCATCGACACGCCCACACGCAATCCCGTATACGACCCCGGTCCCTGACTCACTGCCACCGCGCCGAAAGTGATTCCGCGGTTGTCGATATAAGAGATGGCTTCGTCCACAAAAACACCTAACTGCACCGCATGCGAAAGTCCGCTTTTGTCCACTTTTTCGAACAATACCGCCCCGTCTTCTGTAACGGCCACCGAGCAGACCTTCGTACTCGTCTCAATATGCAGTATACAAGACATAAACTGTTTTTCCCCTTAGAATAACTCCGCAAAGTTACCATTTTATCCTATTATTTTCCTACTTTTGCATAAAATAATTATTAAATCATGATTCAATCAATGACTGGCTATGGCAAATCGACCGCCGTAGTGAAAGGCAAAAAGATACACGTGGAAATCAAATCACTTAATAGCAAGGCTTTAGATCTTTCCGCACGTATCGTGCCTCTCTATCGGGAAAAGGAAATGGAAATCCGCGCCATGGTCAGTCGGGTGCTGGAGCGCGGGAAAGTGGACTTCACTATCTGGATGGAAAAAGACGACACGCAAACGGCTACGCCCATCAACGGCACTATCCTGGACTACTACTGCCGGCAAATCAAACAAATCAGCGAAGAACGGCATATCCCTCTTCCAGCTGACTGGTTCGCCACGTTATTGCGCCTGCCGGATGTCATGATTCGCACGGAAGTGGAAGAATTGGACGAGGAGGAATGGACAGCCGTGAGGACTGCCATCGAGGAAGCCATCGGAAAGCTCGTGGACTTCCGCAAACAGGAAGGTGCCGCGTTGCAAAAGAAATTCACCGAGAAGATACGGAACATAAGTGATTTGCTGAAAAGCATCGAGCCGTATGAGCAAAGCCGCACCGAACGCATCCGCCAACGTCTGGTGGAAGCTCTGGAAACAATCTCCAATGTGGAATACGACAAGAACCGTCTGGAACAGGAAATGATTTATTATATCGAGAAGCTGGACATCAGCGAGGAGAAGCAACGTCTGGCCAACCACTTGAGATATTTCATGGAGACCATGGAAAACGGCCACGGACAAGGCAAGAAGTTAGGCTTCATTGCTCAGGAAATGGGACGAGAAATCAACACGACAGGGAGCAAGAGCAATCTGGCTGAAATGCAGAACATCGTGGTAAAGATGAAAGACGAACTGGAACAAATCAAAGAGCAAGTACTCAACGTAATGTAATCGAACCGGTGGAAAGGACAGGCAAATCGATTATCTTTTCCGCTCCCAGCGGCAGCGGGAAAAGCACACTCATCAACTATCTGATGGAGCAGGATTTGAATCTGGCCTTCAGCATCAGCGCAACCAGCCGCCCGCCACGGGGGACGGAGCGTGACGGGGTGGAATATTTCTTCCTCACTCCCGAAGAGTTCCGCCGCCATATCGCCAACGGTGATTTTCTGGAGTACGAGGAAGTCTACAAAGACTGTTTCTACGGCACCCTGGAAGCACAGGTGGAAAAGCGGCTGGAAGCCGGACAGAACGTAGTGTTCGATGTGGACGTACATGGCGGATGCCGCATCAAAGAGTTTTATGGAGACCGCGCTTTGAGCATGTTCATCCAGCCTCCCTCGGTGGAAGAGCTCCGCCACAGGCTGGAAATCCGGGGCACAGAATCACCGGAAGTCATAGACGAGCGCGTTGCACGGGCGGAATATGAACTGACATTCGCCCCCAAATTCGATGTGACTGTCGTAAACGACGACCTCGAAAAGGCCGAAGCCGAAGCATTGGCTCTCTTGAAAGCTTTCTTGCAAAAATAAAATCGACACCCCATGGACGACAAAACCATCCAAAGGAACTTACAGACCAGCATCATACTGTTCGTCCTGTGTCTGATAGTCACCATCGCCGCAACCTTTCTGCGATGGACTGAAATCGTCATCGCCATGGGGGTGCTGGCTGTGGTGCAAGCCTATATCGTCTACGTATGGTGGCATCGGAAACGTCATCGGAAACCCCATTTTCAACGTAACCCCCACGGACGGGAATGACGGAAACGGGCATTTACGGGGGGTCTTTCAACCCTATTCACCGGGGGCACGTGGAACTGGCCGAAGCCCTTTGCCTGAACGAAGGGTTGGACGAACTATGGTTTATGGTATCCCCCCAGAATCCTTTCAAAAAGTCGTCTCCCGATTTGTTGGATGAAAATACCCGTTTGGAGCTGGCTCGCATGGCCTTACGGGAACATCCCTGCCTCAAGGTGAGTGATTTTGAGTTCCGCCTGCCCCGCCCGTCCTACACGGTCGACACTTTGGCTGCCTTGCGGAAAGCTTATTCCGAACGGCTTTTCACATTAGTCATCGGAGCCGACAACTGGCTTGCTTTCAAGGATTGGAAAGAGTCCGACGAGATTCTGCGCCACCATCGCGTCTTGGTTTACCCCCGCTCCGATCATCTGGTGGAGGCCACGTCCTTACCATCAGGTGTCAAGCTCGCGGACGCTCCA
>CAYPMY010000134.1:0-5376 GCA_964412085.1 uncultured Paraprevotella sp.
CACCTTCACGGGCGACTACAAGAAGACCATCCGCGAGAGCTGGAACGTGTGGGATGTCATTGCCACACTGGGAGTCGTCGTCCTGTGCGGGTTGTTCTATGCCTATTTCTGGTGATAGCATGGAAAGCAAATGACCGCCTATTATAACACAAACCCTCGGTTCCACGTTTCCGTGGACTGCATCATATTCGGCTTTGACAAGGGCAGTTTGAAACTGCTCTTGCTCAAGCGGAATTTCGAACCGGCAAAGGGGAATTGGTCATTAATGGGTGGATTCGTGCAAGACGGCGAAAGCGTGGACGACGCGGCCAAAAGAGTCTTGGCGGAACTGACCGGCCTCGAGAACGTTTACATGGAACAGGTCGGTACTTTCGGAGAAGTAGACCGTGACCCGGGGGAAAGAGTGATATCCGTGGCATATTATGCACTAATCAACATCAATGAATACGACAGGGCTCTGGTACGGCAACATGATGCGCATTGGACGGAAATAAGCGAAATCCCACCGCTTGTGTTCGACCATTCTCGAATGGTGAGGCAAGCCAGGATCATGCTGCAAAAGAAAGCCTCTTCCGAGCCCATCGGTTTCAGCCTCCTGCCAAGCCTGTTCACTCTCTTCCAACTGCAAAGCTTGTACGAGACCATCTACGGAGAGCCTTTGGACAAACGGAATTTCCGCAAACGGGTCGCGGAGCTGGGCTATATCGAAAAAACAGACAAGATTGACAAAACAGGGTCAAAACGGGGAGCCGCCTTGTATAAGTTCAACGAGAATGCTTACCGCAAAGCCCCTAAATTCAAATTATGAGCTATGTTAGAAGAACTCAAAGAAAAGGTATATCGGGCCAACCTTGATTTGGTAAAACAAGGTCTGGTCATCTTCACGTGGGGCAACGTGTCGGGCATCGACCGTGAAAAGGGACTCGTAGTCATCAAACCGAGCGGCGTGGACTACGACACGATGAAAGCCTCGGATATGGTCGTGGTGGATTTGGAAAGCGGCAAGGTGGTGGAAGGGAAATTGAATCCTTCATCCGACACACCGACACATCTTGTCCTCTACAAAGCTTTCCCGAACATTCAAGGAGTAGTCCATACCCATTCCACTTACGCTACCGCATGGGCCCAGGCCGGCAAGGACATACCCAATATCGGGACGACACATGCCGACTATTTCCACGAGGCTATCCCCTGCACCTCCGACATGACAAAGGAAGAGGTGGAGGGACAATACGAATTGGAAACCGGGAATGTCATCGTGAAACGGTTCGAGGGGATTAACCCCGACCACACGCCGGGCGTATTGGTGAAGAACCACGGCCCGTTCAGTTGGGGCACGAGTCCGGCCAATGCCGTTTACAATGCCAAAGTGATGGAGCAGTGCGCCAAAATGGCCTTCGTGTCCTTTGCGGTGAATCCCGGCACCACGATGAACCCGTTGCTCGTCGAGAAGCATTACAACCGCAAACACGGCCCGAACGCTTATTACGGACAAAGAAAGAAATAAACAAAGTGTATTATTAACCAACAAGTCTCTAACAATTTAAATTTTTTGTCATGAACGCATTTAACCAATATGAAGTATGGTTCGTCACGGGGGCACAGCTCCTGTACGGCGGTGACGCGGTAGTAGCAGTCGACGGTCACTCTACCCGAATGGTCAACGGCTTGAACGCCTCCGGCAGGCTCCCCGTCAAAGTGGTATATAAAGGAACGGCCAATTCTTCCAAAGAAGTGGAAGCCGTGTTCAAGGCTGCCAACAACGACGAAAAGTGCATCGGCGTGATTACCTGGATGCACACCTTCTCGCCCGACCAGATGAACAACGTGGCCGTGACGGACGGCGACAAGGTGGAAGCCGAACAGCGCATGGGTTACCATGTGGACTACTGCCCCGTGACCGAGCTGATGGAATACCATGCCGGAGTGAAGGACGAAGACGTGGACGCGCTGGTGAACACCTATTTCAACGAATACGACCACGACGCCGCATTGGAAGACAAGACGACAGAGGCTTATCTGAAGGTGCGGAACTCCGCCAAGGCTGAACTCGCCCTGCGCGCCATCCTGAAAGCCAAAGGGGCCAAGGGCTTCACGACAAACTTCGACGACTTGGGGCAGACGGACGGCAGCCATTTCGACCAGATTCCCGGCTTGGCTTCACAACGCCTGATGGCCGAGGGCTATGGTTTCGGCGCAGAAGGCGACTGGAAGTCCGCCGCTCTCTACCGCACGGTATGGGTAATGAACCAAGGCCTGCCCGCCGGCTGCTCGTTCCTTGAAGACTACACGTTGAACTTCAATGGAAAGGACAGTGCCATCCTGCAAGCCCACATGTTGGAAGTCTGTCCGCTCATCGCGGCTCAAAAGCCCCGTTTGGAAGTGCACTTCCTCGGCATCGGCATTCGCAAGAGCCAGACGGCCCGCCTCGTCTTCACGTCGAAAGTCGGTACGGGATGCACCGCTACCGTGGTAGACCTGGGCAACCGTTTCCGCCTCATCGTGAACGACGTGCAATGTATCAAGCCGGAGCCTCTGCCCAAGCTCCCCGTGGCTTCCGCATTATGGAAGCCCATGCCGGACTTCGAGGTCGGTGCGGGCGCGTGGATTCTGGCCGGCGGCACTCACCATTCTTGCTTCTCGTACGACCTGACGGCCGAATATTGGGAAGACTATGCCGAAATCGCCGGCATCGAAATGGTGCACATCAACAAGGACACCACCATCTGCGGGTTCAAGAAGGAACTCCGCATGAACGAAGTGTATTACATGCTGAACAAGGCGCTTTGCTGACGGCATGCCGGCAAAGGGCTTAAAATTAAAAGTGCTCGGCGAGCAATCGTTCGCGGCACTTTTAATTTGTTCATTTTACCATTGTCTTACTTTAATTTATAGGATCAAATATGAAAACAGACGCTAAATCGACCATCGAGACCGGAAAAGCTATCTTGGGGATAGAGTTCGGTTCCACACGAATCAAGGCAGTCCTGATTGACCCGGAGAACCGTCCTGTCGCCCAGGGAAGCCATACTTGGGAGAACCAGCTTGTAGACGGCCTTTGGACATACAGCATAGGGGAAATATGGTATGGGCTGCAGGATTGTTACGCCAATCTCCGCGCCAACGTGAAGAAACAATATGACACGGAAATAGAGACCCTGGCGGCCATCGGCATCAGCGCCATGATGCACGGCTACATGGCGTTCGACAAGAACGAAGAAATCCTGGTTCCTTTCCGTACATGGAGAAACACCAACACCGGGCAAGCCGCGGCGGCCTTGTCCGAGCTTTTCGTCTATAACATCCCCCTCAGATGGAGCATCTCCCATTTGTACCAGGCCATACTGAACGACGAAAGACACGTCGGCGAAATAAAATTCCTGACCACGCTCGCAGGTTACGTGCATTGGCAGCTCACGGGTGAAAAGGTGCTGGGCATCGGCGATGCTTCCGGCATGCTTCCCATCGACCCGTCCACCAAGAACTATTCGGCCGAAATGGTGGACAAGTTCGACAAGCTGATTGCCCCCAAGGGATATGGATGGAGACTGGAAGACATCCTCCCCAAGGTGCTGAACGCCGGCGAAAGTGCCGGCCTGCTCACTCCCGAGGGAGTCAAAAGGCTGGACGTGTCCGGCAATCTGAAAGCAGGCATACCGCTTTGTCCTCCCGAAGGAGACGCCGGGACCGGCATGGTGGCCACCAACGCGGTCAAACAGCGTACCGGAAACGTTTCGGCCGGGACTTCTTCGTTTTCCATGATAGTGTTGGAAAAGGAACTGTCCAGACCTTACGAAATGATAGACATGGTGACCACGCCGGACGGAAGCCCCGTCGCCATGGTACACTGCAACAACTGCACTTCCGACCTCAACGCATGGGTCAACCTTTTCAAGGAATTCCAAGAACTGCAGGGTCTGCCCGTCGACATGGACGACATTTATGGCAAGCTCTACAACCACGCGCTCACAGGCCATGCGGATTGCGGGGGGCTCGTGTCCTACAATTACTTCTCCGGAGAACCCGTCACGGGACTCGCCGAAGGCAGGCCTTTGTTCGTACGCTCTGCCAACGACAAGTTCAGCCTGGCCAACTTCATGAGATCCCACCTGTACGCTTCCGTCGGCGTGCTCAAAATAGGGAACGACATCCTTTTCAACGAGGAGAAAATCAGAGTGGACCGGATTACCGGCCACGGAGGCCTGTTCCGCACCAAGGGGGTAGGCCAGCGCGTTCTGGCCGCGGCCATAAACTCCCCCATATCTGTCATGGAAACGGCCGGCGAAGGCGGCGCATGGGGCATCGCCCTATTGGCTTCCTACCTCGTAAACAACGAGAAGGGGCAATCACTGGCCGACTTCCTGGACGAGCGCGTGTTTGCCGGTGACGCGGGCGTGGAGGTCTCGCCCAACGCGGAGGACGTGGAAGGCTTCAACAAATACATCGAGAACTACAAGGCCGGACTGCCCATTGAAGAAGCCGCCGTCCGATTTAAGAAATAACCGACTACTTACCAAGAATGAATTTAATCTTTATTTGACATGAACGACAAGCAATTAATGAACCACGCAGCCGACAACATCCGCATCCTGGCTGCTTCCATGGTGGAAAAAGCCAAATCCGGCCACCCGGGCGGCGCGATGGGTGGCGCCGACTTCATCAACGTGCTGTACTCCGAGTTCCTGCAGTACGACCCGGCCAACCCTGAATGGGAAGGGCGCGACCGCTTCTTCCTCGACCCCGGGCACATGGCGCCCATGCTCTATTCCCAGTTGGCCCTTGCCGGCAAGTTCACGCTGGACGAGCTGAAACAGTTGCGCCAGTGGGGCTCTCCCACCCCGGGCCATCCCGAAGCGGACGTAACGCGCGGCATCGAAAACACTTCCGGCCCGCTGGGGCAGGGGCACGTGTTCGCCGTGGGAGCCGCCATCGCCGCCAAGTTCCTGGCCGCACGCACCGGCAACCCGACCTTTGCCAAGGAAACGGTCTACGCATATATTTCCGACGGGGGAGTCCAGGAAGAAATCTCCCAAGGCGCGGGCCGCATCGCCGGTTGCCTCGGCCTGGACAACCTGGTGATGTTCTACGACTCCAACGACATCCAGCTTTCTACCGAGACCAAGGACGTGACGACCGAGGACACGGCCATGAAATACCGCGCATGGGGCTGGAACGTCGTTGAAATCAACGGCAACGACTGCGAACAGGTTCGCGAAGCGCTAAACGCCGCCAAGGCGGAAAGCAGGCGTCCCACGTTGATCGTCGGCAAGTGCGTCATGGGCAAGGGCGCCCGCAAGGGCGACAACTCTTCCTACGAGCATGACTGCAAGACGCACGGCGCGCCCCTCGGCGGAGAGGCTTACAGGAACACGATGA
>CAYPMY010000135.1:0-5324 GCA_964412085.1 uncultured Paraprevotella sp.
AAGTATGGCTTTTCCGCGAACTGGCAAAGCTTTTCGCGGAAAATCTTGCGAAAAAACGCCTTGGAAAGTTTCCAATAAGAAGCGCGACGGCCTTTTCCCCATTCTCCTGCAGGGGAAGGCCACGCGCCGGGAGCTGCGCAAGCCCCCGGCGAGCGCGGCGACGACAATGGCAACTTTCAAGAAGATTCGACCCGGGACGCGGGAAAGGAGGCCGAAGCCCCTCTGGGGCCAAGCGTTTTTGCATCGTAAGTATATATATAGGTATAAGCGCCTGAGCCCGGAACAAAGGGACGCGACAGACATGCCGCCCCGACGGGGAAAGGGCGGGAAAGAGATTCGTGAGGACACGAATCTCTCGCAAAGCGCTCATCTTGTCGAAAGGGATACTTCTCCCGCAACGACCCGGAAACTCCCAAAGGGCAGGAACGCGCGATCCCTCGCCAATATGGCGATAGCGGTGCTACCGCCCTGCATCGGGAAAATCCGCCCGGTCACGACCGATAACGGCAGCGGGTCCGCCGGACATCCCCTTATGGCAAAACGGCCGGAAGCCAAGGCATCCCTTGCTATCCTTGTCCGTCGCGGGGGAAAGCCGCATAGGGCATCGCGACGGGTCGACACGACAGCATATTCCCGAAGTCGCCGACCTCGATGCCACCCGGCCCGTAATCCCAAGGGAATCATCATCAGGTCGACAGGAGGCCGCGACAGGAACCCCGGTTCCTCGCCCCCTCCGCCCGCCGGAGTCTCCAAATTCATTGCTTGACTCCGTTCCGTGCTTGCAAGTCGATGTGTTGAATAAGCCGTTCCGTTCCTTGGCGAGAGAGCGGCAGGCTTCCTTCAGCTTCCGCGAAGGCAAGCCCGTGCCGCCGGGCTGTTGCGGCGCGCGCCTCCGCGCTTGGCGTGTCTCATTCCAAATAGCCCCGCGCCTTCAATTCCCTTGCCGCGCTTTCCAGTTCAGCGTACCATTCCTCGCCGAAGCGGCGCACGAGCGGTTCTTTCAGGAAACGGTAAACCGGGAGATTCAACCGCCCGCCTTTCGCCACGGCCATCCTGCACGCCGCCCGGCGGTCGTAGTTCAACGCCACGCAACCGCCAATCTTCTTCAAACGGATGGGATAAAGGTGGCAGGACAGGGGCTTGCGCAACGGGCTCTTCCCTTCGCGGTACGCCCTCTCCAAGGCGCAAAGGCAACGGCCGCGCCCGTCGTAGCACGTGAACACGCAGTCTTTCCCGTCCACGACGCTCGTGACCACGTCGCCCTCCCCGTCCGCATAGACGACGCCCTGCCTCTCTATCACCGCCCGCGCCTGTTCCGACAGCCAAGGCCACACCGACGGCAGGGCCGCTTCCAGCGCGGCCGCCTCGTCCGCTTCCACGGGAGCGCCCTCGTCCCCCTCGATGCAACACGCCCCCTTGCAGGCGTCGAGGTCGCAACAGAACTTCTCGCCCAGGCAATCGACGGAGATGACGGTATCGTCTATCTGAATCATGGGCATGCGGTCGTCCCTCATGGCATCCTACCAGTTTATCGGCGTTTCCCCGTGCCGCTCCAGATAGGCGTTGGCCAGGCTGAAATGCCTGTTCCCGAAGAAGCCGCGGCTGGCGGACAGCGGGGAGGGATGGGCCGAGGCCAGCACCAGATGCCGGCCGCGGTCGATGAACGCTCCCTTCTTCTGGGCGAAAGACCCCCAGAGCATGAATACCAAGTGGTCGCGCCCCCCGGCCAGCGCCTTGATGGCCGCGTCGGTAAACTCTTCCCAACCCTGACGCTGGTGCGACCCGGCCTGGCGGGCGCGCACCGTGAGCGTGGCGTTGAGCAGCAACACGCCCTGCGCCGCCCAGCGGGTCAGGTTCCCGCTCGCGGGCGCGGGCTTCCCCAAGTCGTCCTGTATCTCCTTGAATATGTTCTGCAAGGAGGGCGGGAAAGGCACTCCGTCGTTTACGGAAAAGCACAAGCCGTGCGCCTGTCCCGGCTCGTGATAGGGGTCTTGTCCGATGATGACCACCTTGGCCTTGTCGTACGGGCAGAGGTTGAAGGCGTTGAATATCAACCCTCCCGGCGGGAAACAAGTCGTAGTGCGGTACTCCCGGCGGACGAAATCCGCCAGCTTCGCGAAATAGGGCTTCTCAAATTCCTCGGCCAAGTGCCGTTTCCAGCCCGGCTCTATCCGTACATCCATAAACTCTTTCTTTATAATCTGCAAAGGCCGGGCGCAACCAAGCCTGCTTGAAGACGCCGGGACGCGGCCCGTCTTCCGCAAAGACAAGGCTTTTCCCGCAATCCGGAGGTCTTTGCCCCCGTCCCTTCCCCGGATGCCGGCCGCGGGAAAAGAGCATGGGAAGACGGCAAGCCCCCCGGTCGCCGCGCGACGGCATTTCCCGGGAAACGGGCCGAGGGCAAAGGCGTCCGCGGCCGGACCGGGCGCGGGCCGCGCGGCAACCTGCCCGCCGCACGCGGGCAAACCAGACGCAAGGGACAAGGACGGGACAGGCGTTTGCCCGCCGTTCCGCCCGGAAACGCCCCGGCCACCGCGCTCCTCCTCCCGGCGGCTTCGGCCGCGACGAGACAGCCCGACACCGAAAGGGGATGGGCACCCCGCGAGCCCCCGCCTCGGAACTCCCCGGACGACGGCGGGAAGCCCTCACGGCAGACACGCGGCGGAAAGGCCGCGGAGCCGGAGCCACGGGCAAGAAAGGCGAGGCCTCCCCCTGCCCTCCCGCCGACGGAGCCCCGCCCGGGAACTCCCCTCCGTGGGAATCAGTCCCTTATCAGGTTTCTGCCCGTCATGCCGGCGGGTTGTTCCAGCCCCATGACGTGCAGGACGGAAGGCGCGACATCGGCCAGGATGCCGTCGTCCACCTTGGCCTCCTTGTTCTCCGACACGTAAATGAACGGCACGGGGTTCAGCGAATGGGCCGTGTTGGGCGTTCCGTCCGGGTTGAGCGCGTTGTCGGCATTGCCGTGGTCGGCGATGATGACCACCTCGTAGTCCCCCATGGCCTTGGCCGTTTCCACGACTTCCCCCACGCAGGCGTCCACGGCCGCCACCGCCTTCTCTATGGCCGCGTAGACGCCCGTGTGCCCCACCATGTCGCCGTTGGCGAAGTTCGCCACGATGAAGTCGTACCGGTCTTCCTTGATGGCGGCCACGAGCTTGTCCTTCACCTCGTACGCGCTCATCTCCGGCTTCAGGTCGTACGTGGCCACCTTCGGGGAGGGGACCAGGATGCGGTCTTCGCCCTCGAAGGGAGCCTCGCGCCCGCCGTTGAAGAAGAACGTCACGTGCGCGTACTTTTCCGTCTCGGCCGTATGCAGCTGTCTCAGCCCCTTCCTGCTGAGGTACTCGCCCATCGTGTCCTCCACGTTCTCCTTGGGGAAGAGGACGTGCACGCCCTTGAAGCCCGCGTCGTAGGGCGTCATGCAATAGAACTGCAGGCCGGGTATCGTCGCCATGCCCTGCTCCGGCATGTCCTGCTGGGTGAGCGCCACGGTCAGTTCCTTGGCGCGGTCGTTGCGGAAGTTGAAGAAAATCACCACGTCGCCCTCCTTTATCGTGCCGTCCACGGACGCGTTGTTGACGGCCTTCACGAACTCGTCGGTCACGCCCTCGTCGTACGACTGCTGCATGGCGGCGGCCATGTCCGCGGCCTGCCTGCCCTCGCCTTTCACGAGGAGGTCGTAGGCCTGCCTGATGCGCTCCCACCGCTTGTCGCGGTCCATGGCGTAGAAGCGGCCGATGACGGAAGCGATGACGCAACCCGTCCTTTCACATTCGGCCTGCAGCCGCTCGATGAAGCCCTTGCCGCTTTTCGGGTCCGTGTCGCGCCCGTCCATGAAGCAATGCACGTAAGTGTGCCCGATGCCGTAAGCCTTGGAGATGCCGCAGAGCGTGAACAGGTGGTCGAGCGAGGAATGCACGCCCCCGTCGGAAGTCAGCCCCATGAGGTGCACGCTCTTGCCGTTCCGCCCGGCGTATTCGTAGGCGGAGACGATTCCGGGGTTCCTGAGGATGCTGCCGTCTGCGCAGGCGCGGTTGATTTTCACCAAGTCCTGATAGACGACGCGCCCCGCGCCGATGTTGAGGTGCCCCACTTCGGAATTGCCCATCTGCCCGTCGGGCAAGCCCACGTCCTCCCCCGAAGCCTGCAGGCGCGACATCGGGTAGTTCCGCGCCAGGTAGTCCATATAGGGCGTCGGGGTGTTATAGATGACGTCGCCCTTGCCGCGGTTGCCTATTCCCCAACCGTCGAGAATCATTAAAAGTGCTTTCTTTGCCATAATCCATGTATTTAGGGTAGTCTTGATTCCTGCCGTCCGTGCAAATTTACGAATAGTTTCCGAGAATATTCCCGTCCGCGAAAGAATTTCACACCTTTTATCTCCCCGGCCTTCCCCCGCCCCGTGGCGCGGCGGGGCGGAAAGGCAGGGCTTCCCCCGTCCTCGGCCAGCCGTTCCCGCGGCGTGCCGAGGACGGAAAACCGATCTGCGCCGAACGGGAAACCAGTCTCAGGAGATTGGCTTTCCGTCCGGCGCAGAAAAAGAACCGGATTCAGGGAGAATCATAACGCGTTTGCGGCCAACACGTTGCAGGCCGCCCCCGTTTCGAGGCGGATAGCCCCGGAGCCCTCCGGCCGCGCCGTTCATTTCAACCCCGCGCGACGGCACTGCGCCACCGTCAGGGCAAACCACCCCAATGACAAAAAGCGGACAAACGGGGAAAGGGAGAGAGGGAATACCATCAGGGCGAAGGCCAGTTGCGCATGAAGGAGGCGCAGCGCCTGCGAGGGGGTGACGCGGGTCCCCAGCAAACGGCCGTAGGACACGGAAAGGAAGCGCACCGCCTTGCCGCGCAGGAAACAGCCCTTGAAAGCCGCGAACACGGAGGGGCGGGAAGCCCCGTACCGTCCGGGACGGACGGGAGCGGACGGGAAAATCATTTCTTTCTTCATCGTCGTAAAGTCTTGAATGTTGAACTCCATGACGCAAAGGAACGGCGCCGCCGTGTCAACCTACGACACTGCGCCGGCTTTTTTTGTTAAAAGACGAACGCCGCGCGCCCCGGCCCGCGCACGGGAACGGGAGGAGGGCGGCCGGCCCGGCGTGCGGCGCCTACTCCTGCTCTTCGCGGCAGAAAGGGCGCCACCAGAGAACGCCGACGGCTCATGAGGCGATACGTGCCGGAAGGCGCGGACTTCAGCGACCCGGGCGGTTCCTCCTTGAAAAAAGCACGGGCCGGGACAAGCGCAAGGCCAAGGGAGGAACTCAGTTCCCCAACGCCGGAATGCGGGTCCTTCAAGCACTTCCTCCGGTCCTGCACTTG
>CAYPMY010000136.1:0-5245 GCA_964412085.1 uncultured Paraprevotella sp.
GTCAAGCACGAACCCCGGCACTTCCTTCGCGCCCTCCTGGTTGATGAGGTCTATTCCTTCGCGGAATTTCGTATAAGCGTTGTCCGGCGTGTAGTCGTCGGCCAGTCCGACGCCGTAGTAGGCGTAGTCGAATGCCTTGCGGGCCAGGATGTCTCCCTTGGTGGCGCGCTTGTCGGGCTTGGTGAAAGAGTTCAGCGCGTCCATGTTCTGCAAGCGCGTGTCGTACAGGTTCATCAGTTCGGCGAAGTACTCCTTCTTCTTTGCCATGTCGGTCTCTTTCACCAGCACGTTGGCCAGAATCATGGCACCATAGGCATAAGTGCTCACTTCCGCGCACGGTGCCGTCGTGAACACGGCCTTCCAGGGTTCGTATGCCCCTGCGTAATCCTGGAGCTTGTAGCTGTCTTTGTAGGCTACGATATTACCCAAGGTCGTGATGCTGTCTTGTCCGTGTCCGATACGGTCGTACACGCTCGTCCCCTCGTATTGAGCCATAGCCGATACACAAACAGCCGTCAAACCAAGAACCGTTGCAATTTTCGTGAATTCCATTTTTATCCTTCTTTTAACTGGTTCAACAATTTCTTTAATCTGAATCGAACAATCTTGCGCAAAAATACAAAAAAAAGTGCCGTAAAGACCATTTGTGATAAAAAAAACAACGGTAGGAAATGAAAATTCTGATTAATTATGTTTTTTCGCGGAGGATGCTTGTCGGGGAGGGACAGAAAAAGTGCGCGGGAGAGAGAGGCGGTTTGAATTCTTTTTCGCACTTTTGCATATAAAACACGAGTATGTTGAATTTGGATGACTTTTACAGGGCAAGATATGTCTTGGGCAACGTGGTGCGCCGGACGGATTTGATTTATGCGCCCAAAATCAATCAGGGGAGCGATATTTACCTGAAACCCGAAAATTTGCAGGTGACAGGTTCCTTTAAGCTGAGGGGAGCTTGTTATAAGATATCGCAGTTGGGCGATGAAGAGAAGGCCAAGGGCGTGATTGCCTGTTCGGCGGGGAACCATGCTCAGGGAGTGGCGCTCGGGGCGGCTAAATACGGCATTAAATCCCTGATTTGCCTGCCCGAAGGAGCGCCAATCAGCAAGGTGGAGGCCACACGTCGGTTGGGAGCCGACATTTGCT
Source organism: uncultured Paraprevotella sp. (assembly GCA_964412085.1). GTDB lineage: Bacteria > Bacteroidota > Bacteroidia > Bacteroidales > Bacteroidaceae > Paraprevotella. The sequence goes on from CAYPMY010000136.1 coordinate 1,144, forward strand.
TGGTTCCCGGCGTGTACGATAACGCCTGCCGCAAGGCCTTGGAACTGCGAGATGAATTCGGGTACACGTTCATACATCCCTTCGATGACGAAAGGGTGATAGCCGGACAAGGGACGATCGGTTTAGAGCTGATTGAACAGTTGCCGGACGTGGATACGGTAATCGTGCCGATAGGGGGCGGAGGGCTGGCCAGCGGGATAGCCTTTGCCATCAAGACCTTGAACCCGAAGATAAAGGTGTACGGCGTGCAGGCCTGCGGGGCGCCCGGCATGCTGCAGAGCCTCGAGCACCACAAGATAGAACGCCTGGATGCCGTGTCCACGATTGCCGACGGGATAGCGGTGAAAGAACCCGGGGAACTTACTTATCAGACGTGCGAACATTACCTCGACGGAGTCGTGACGGTGACGGAAGACGAGATATGTGCCGCAATCCTGGCTCTGATAGAGCAGCATAAGCTGATTGCGGAAGGAGCCGGGGCCGTCAGCGTGGCTGCCGCCATGTTTGACAAGATGCCCGTGAAAGGGCGCAAGACCGTTTGCGTCGTGAGTGGCGGAAATATCGACGTGACGATATTGAGCCGCGTGATTAACCGCGGGCTTTCCAAAAGCGGGCGGATATTCACCTTTTGCGTGGAGCTGGACGATAAGCCGGGGCAGTTGTTCGTGGTCAGCCAGATTGCCGCGTCGGTGGGAGCGAATATCATCAGCGTATATCATGAACGGAACGATGATACGTCCAACGTCACGGCTTGCTGGCTGCGTGTCCAGGTGGAAACCCGCAATGCGGAACATGTGCAGGAACTCAAGCTTGCATTGAAGAATGCAGGTTTAAAACTAATATGAATAAAAAAAAGATCTTATGAAAGCTTTACACACGGAATCGGCACCTGCTGCCATCGGCCCTTACAGTCAGGCCATCGAAGTGAATGGATTTGTTTTTGCTTCCGGGCAGATACCCGTTGATCCGGCTACCGGGGAATTTGTCGAAGGCGGCATCAAGGAACAGACCCGCCAAGCGTTGGCAAATGCCGCCCGTATCATGGAGGAAGCCGGCATCGACTTGTCGCACGTGGTCAAGACCACGGTCTTTTTGGCGGACATGGCGGATTTCGCCGCCATGAACGAAGTGTATTCCACTTTCTTCAAGGAGCCTTATCCTGCACGTTCGGCAGTTGCCGTGAAGGCATTGCCTAAGGGTGCGTTGGTGGAAGTGGAATGCGTGGCCGCCAAATAAGGCTGGCTACCCACTGCGGTCGGTAATCTTCCTAATAATGATCGTAATGTGTTATCGCGGGAGGCTCCCGGCTTGTGTTTTCCTCGAAGCGGATACATAGCCGTTTGGCTTCGGCCACATAGCGTTCGCCAGTCCAGTTGCATTCGCAGATAACGGGGTTCTTCATCCATTGCATGTATTTGCCGTGCTTGCAATCGCGGCACTTTACCATTTTGTCTTTACTGCCCACCATGATGCTCCTTTCAAGGTATGCGGTGGAACTTCTCCGGGACATTCTTGCGGCTACCTTGCAGGACTAAGATGTCCGGCGTCAGTTTCAAGATATCCAATGTGTCGTTTTCGGTTTCCGCTCCGTTTCCGTCTTCGCTTTCCCATGATAGAATCAATTTGCAGTTGTACAGGCTCCATCGCTTGTACTTGTGTGAACCGGCGGACATGGGCCGCGCCTCACCGTTCATCTCCAAATGGAATCCGTGTCGTCTGTCCGTGTCCGACTGCCATTTCCTTTGCGCGAGTTGGTTGATGTTCAGGGCCACGTTCACACTCTGGTCGTCGTTGCATGTCGTAACGGCATATTGGTCGGTGTAGTTTGCTATTTCACCCAATATGCGTCCCAGTTCCCCCGTTTTTTCGTTGGTCTTGTTTAACGCCAGTGTGTCTCCGTCGTCGGTAATAAGCTCAAGACTGCTCATCCCCGTACTTTCTCCCAAATGGCCGTAGAAAGCCGAGTCGGGCGGACTGGCCGCCACCGAACCATTCTCCTCCACATGGTCATTGTTTTGTTTCACACCGGTGCATCCCGCCACGAGGCTTGCTACGGACGCCATTGAAAGCAAGGGGTATATCAGACTTTTCTTCATGTGTTTTATGCTTGTTCGTGAATATTGGCTTACAAATATACTAATTATTCAAAAAAAGACCTGTCTTATTCTTGTTTTATTTGCCGTATTCGGCATTTCTTTGTTAATTTTGCGCGTACGATGGCATGATTTTTGAGATTGTTCTTGCAAAACCATTAATATATATAATATGTATTGGATTCTTTTTATCGGTATCGCCTTGGCCAGTTGGCTGGTACAAGCAAATTTGAAGCGCAAGTTCGAAAAGTATTCGAAGATTCCAGTCGACGGGGGGCTGACGGGGCGTGACATCGCCTTGAAGATGTTGCATGACAACGGGATATATGACGTGGAAGTGGTAAGTACGTCCGGCTTGTTGACCGACCACTACAATCCGGCCAACAAGACGGTCAATTTGAGCGAGGACGTGTACGACACGTGCAGTGTGGCAGCGGCGGCCGTGGCGGCACACGAATGCGGCCATGCCGTGCAGCACGCCCATGCTTACGCCCCGTTGAAGATGAGGAGCAGTTTGGTGCCGGTCATTTCTTTTGCTTCCAATTGGATGACGTGGGTGTTGCTCGTCGGGATGCTTACGCTGAACGTGTTTCCTCAGATCATGTTGTTCGGTATCGTCCTGTTCGCCGCCACTACTTTGTTCAGCTTTGTCACTTTGCCGGTGGAAATCGATGCGAGCCGGCGTGCCGTCAAATGGCTGAGCGAGGCCGGCGTGACGAACAGCCGGAATTACGGGGCCGCCGTATCGGCTCTCCGTTCAGCCGCGTACACTTACGTCGTAGCGGCTTTAGGCTCTTTGGCCACCTTGTGCTATTACGTCATGATCTTCCTTGGCCGCCGGGACTAAGAACCGGGGATATGTTTTTGACAGTGCTGTTACTCTTGGTCGGCATCGCGCTTGTATTGCTCGGTGCCGACAAGTTGACGGACGGGGCAACGGGGTTGGCGCGGCGGTTCGACGTGAGCGAAATGGCGATTGGCTTGACGGTAGTGGCCTTCGGAACGTCGTTGCCCGAGTTCGTGACCAGCTTCGTGTCGGCGTTGAAAGGAAGCAGTGAGATTTCCATCGGCAACATAGTGGGGAGCAACACGTTTAATGCGTTGATGATCGTGGGGTGTTCGGCTTTGGTCAGTCCCATAATGGTCAGCAAGTCTACTATCCACAAAGACATCCCGTTCGCCATTTTGGCCACTTTGTCCCTTATCATCGTGTCGTTGGATGCGGTGTTGGACGGCGGACGATCCGGGAATCTGATTTCGCGTTCCGACGGATTGATGCTGTCAGGCTTTTTCGCCGTGTTCATGTTTTATACGTTTTCCATGGCCCGCGACAAAGACGGTGCGGGCGGACAGCCGCAGTCCTTGCGAGTGCTCCCGATGTCCTACGGGCGCATACTCCTTTATATCGTGTCGGGTCTGGCCGGCCTTGTGCTCGGGGGAAACTTGTTTGTGGATGCGGCCACGGAGATCGCGCTCGGTATGGGAGTGAGCGAAACGGTAGTGGGCTTGACTTTGGTGGCAGCCGGAACGTCGCTCCCAGAGCTCGCTACCTCTATCGTGGCGGCCCGTAAGGGGAGTTCTGCCATCGCGATAGGGAATGTCGTAGGGAGCAATATCTTCAATGTCTTCTTTGTGATGGGCTTTTGCGCGACCGTATCCCCGATGCCCGTGGGGAGCATTTCATATTCCGATTTAGGGCTTATGCTTTTAAGTGTCCTGATCCTCTGGTGTTTCTCTTACACGAAACGGACGATAGAACGTTGGGAGGGCGGAGTCATGGCGGCAGTTTATATGGTTTATCTTGCTTATCTGGTTCATCAGGCGTAGAGGGAAGAAGAAACTTTTGTAATTGTCTTATTGGAAAAAGTGTTCCAAAGGCTTGCAAGTTTGAGTGAAAGGAACTACCTTTGCATCGCGGTTGGGGGAACACCCGCTGAAAGGTGGGAAAGGCCGGGGAAGCAAGGAAGTTTGGGTGAGTGGCTGAAACCACCAGTTTGCTAAACTGACGT
>CAYPMY010000137.1:0-5225 GCA_964412085.1 uncultured Paraprevotella sp.
TCCCGCGTCTGCGGGAGCGGTCTGAATCAATTTTTCTATTTATTGCACCGTAAGTCTTGCGGTTTCTCCGTTTTTTTCGGTCTATTTGTGGCCGTGAAAGTAATGCTGGGAATTTAACTTATAAACGAACAGGAATGGATTGGGTACGTATTTCAGAGAAAATGTTCGTCTTGTCCTTATGGACTGTGCCGGTGGCGTCGCAAGCCGACGACATCGTCGTGACGGACGGGATGTGGAAAGTCACTTATATGGAAAGCGAGAAAGCTTTCCGCGTCAATGTCCTGGATGAAAAGGGCGACGTGCGGAAGTGCGTGGTGAACCACTCGGCTTCGGCCGCTCGCTATGACAATGCCGAAGGGGAGGAGCGTGAAGTGACCACGGCTTCCTTCGCCGAGGTGTCTTGCGACGGCGGGGTCGCCGCGGACGATGAATTTGGTACGGGCAAACGCTACACCTTTACTTTCAGCCTCCCCGGGAACGGTGACGGGGTGACGATGAGACAGCGTTTCTACATCTACCCGGGCCGGGACTATATGTTGACAGACCTCTCCTTGGAGGGGGATGCCGCCATCAGAAGCAACTATTTGGCGCCGGTTTCTGTCGGGGCGGCTTATACGCTTTATCTGCCCGATGACGGGAATCGGATGCTGAAAGTGCCGTTCGACAATGACGGCTTCGGACGTTATGGGAAGTACAAGATGAGCGGCGGAGTCACTTCGTACGAGGTGTCGGCCCTTTACGAGGGACGCAGCAGGGAAGGGCTGGTGTTGGGTTCGGTAGACCATGATTTGTGGAAAAGTGCCGTCAGCGCCGACTTGTCGAACAACGGGACCGTGGACGGGCTCCGTGTGTATTCCGGCGCGTCGGACTCGGAGACCCGTGATGTTATTCCTCATGGCAAGGTGAACGGCCCCGTAATCACTTCCGCCCGCATGCTCGTGGGTTATTTCGACGACTGGCGCACGGGGTTGGAGACATTCGCAGACGCCAACAACCTTGTGGCGCCGCATACGGAAGGCTGGACGCTTGGCACGCCTTTCGGTTGGCAGAGCTGGGGAGTGTTGGCCGAGAAAAACTCGTATGCTACCGATGTGGAGATTTCAGACTATTATCATGACGTGTTGGTGCCGGGCGGCTTTTGCAACAGCAAGGGGAACATCGTGTTCAGCCTTGACGCCAGCGACGGCATGAGCGGCAGCGAGCATCTGGACTTCATAAAGAGCTGCAAGGAGAAGAACCAGGTGGTGGGCTGCTACAGCACGCCTTTCTCCATGTGGAGCGGGGAGAACCCCGACTGGGACGAAGTCGTGGGGCGGGCTGCCGACGGGACGGAGTGGACGCGCCGGGATGTCGTGCTCAAGGCGGACGGCAAACCCATCTGGTACGATGGGGCTTACTGCATGGACCCCACGCATCCGTACACGAAGAGCGCCATGGCGAGTTTCCTGCGTTCGCAGGCCACATACGGCTTCAAGTACGTGAAAATGGACTTCCTGAACTGCGGCATCGTACAGGCTGACTCTTATCATAATCCCGAAGTGACCACGGCTGTGGCGGCTTACAAAGAAGGCATGGACTACATTCGGCGTCAGCTGGACCAGTATGGGATGTTCGCCGCCTTTTCCATTTCTCCGCTTTTCCCTCACCGGTATGCCAATTCGAGGCGTGTCGCTTGCGACACGTGGGGCTCCATCGGCCATTCGGAATATTGTATGAACGCCATATCCGGCGGGTGGTGGACCGACCGCCTTTTCCAATACAACGACCCTGACCACCTGGTGCTTATAGGGGCTGGCGACCAGCTGTTCAACACTATCGGCGAGAACCGTGCGCGTTTCACCACCGGCGCAGTGACGGGAATGATGCTTGTGGCGGACAATTTCAGCCTGAACGACCGTTCGGGACGGGGCGGGGCGTCCCTGTCGCGCACCCGCGCGCAGACGGTCATGCTGAACAAGGACATCAACGAGATGGCGGATATGGGACGCTCTTTCAGGCCCGTGTACGGTTATAAGGAATATAACGGGAACTACGACGGGGCGGAAAACTTCTTCATGTTCGACAACGGCGAATGCCTTTACGTGGCGGCGTTCAATTATCAGGAGAACGAGCTTTCGGGCAGTATGCCGTTGGACTTGCTGGGTGTCCCTTCCGACGCCTTTCCCGAGGCGCGCGAGCTTTGGACGGGCGAGCCGGTGGAGGTGGCGGACGGGAGCCTGCCGTACCGTGTCCCGGGGAAAGACGTGCGTGTGTACCGCTTCAGGAGAACGGGAGGGAACGGAGTGGAAGACCCGGGGAACGAGGCGGCGGCACGGGCGGAGGTCGTGCCCCTCGGCGGGAAGCGCCTGATGGTTTGTGCCGGCAAGGACATGGATCGCATAGAGGTCTATGACATGCAGGGACGCCTGAACGGCACGAAGGACTTGCCGGGGCGTACCCGGGCGGAGCTGGACTTGCCGCGTTCCGGCGGCATGGCTCTGGTGAGGATTCTCTACGCCGACGGGACGAGGGAAACGTGCAAGACTTTGGTGTATTAAAATGTGATTATATGGAAATGGGCAAGAAAGGAGCAATCTGCGCGGTGTGGTGCGCGTGCCTGTCCCCGGCCGTGGCGGCCGTGGCGGAGGATGTGGTCGTCAAGGCGGGCGGCCTGCGCGTCACATACGTGGAGAACGGGAAGCAATTCAATGTGGAGTATGACGACGGGCGCGCTTACCGGCCCGTGTTCATGGGGTCGGTGCCGGAGGCCGCCTACGAGGTCGGCGGCAGGGCCGGCTCCCGTATCAGTTCGGCCTCGTGCGCCGGGGCCGACTACCAGAGGCGGGCGGTGGACGATGCCTTTGGGAAGGGGATATGCCATGCGTTTGTGTTCTCGTCGCCTTCCAGCGGCGACGACGTGACCCTCACGCAGGAGTTCTACGTGTACGAGGGGCGGGACTACGTGTTGACGGACGTCGTGTTGAAGGGGGACGCTTCCCTCCGCTCCAACTACCTTGCGCCCGTGGCGGTTTCCGCGCCCTACGCCCTGTACGCCCCGGCACAGACGAACCGCATGCTGAAAGTCCCCTTCGACAACGACGGCTTCGTGCGCTACCAGAAGAGCCGCATGGCGGGCGACATGACCTCTTACGAGGTTTCCGCGCTTTACATGGGAGAGAGCCGCCGGGGCATCGTGCTGGGCTCGGTGGAGCATGACCGCTGGAAGAGCGCGGTAGAGGTGAAGGCTTCGGGCGACGGCCGCGTGGAGGCGCTGCGGGTGTTCTCCGGCGTGTCGAACAAGGAAACGCGCGACGAACTGCCGCACGGGAAGGTGAAAGGGCCGGAGGTGCGTTCGGCTTTGATGCTCGTCGGCTCTTTCCCCGATTGGCGCGACGGGATGGAAGAGTACGCCCGGGCCAACACCTTGGTGCGGCCCATGCGCGAGACGTGGACGCGCGGCACGCCTTTCGGCTGGCAGAGCTGGGGCGTGATGTCGGACAGGAACAGCTATGACGTGGACGTGGCCGTCTCGGAGTACTTCAAGGAGACGCTGAAGCCGAACGGGTTCTGCAACAGCCAGGGCGTAGACATCATGAGCATCGACGCATGGGACGGCATGGACAGCGGGCAGCGTGCCAGGTTCTCGGAAGTGGCGAAGAGGAACGGCCAAGTGCCCGGCTCTTACGTCACCCCCTTCTGCCTGTGGTGGAACGAAGACATGCTGCAAGGGAAAATATGCGAGGGCAGCCAGTATACGGGATATGAGTGCGTGATCAAGGTGAACGGCAAGCCGGCAAGGCTTGACGGCGCGTACTGCCTCGACCCCACGCATCCCGGGACGAAGGAATACATCAGCCGCGAGGTGCGGAAGAAGAAGGAGGAGGGGTTCGAATACCTGAAAGTGGACTTCACCAGCAACGGCATGGTGCAGGCCGACTCCTACCATGACAAGAACGTGACCACGGCCGTGGAGGCTTACAACCAGGGCTTCTCCCACTTCGTCAGCGAGGCGGACAAGGGCGAGCCGATGTTCATCGCCCTTTCTATCTCCCCGGTATTCCCCTACCAGTACGGGAACTCGCGGCGCATAGCCTGCGACACCTGGGGCAAGATAGGGCAGTCGGAGTACAGCCTGAACGCCGTGTCGGGAGGCTGGTGGACGAACGGGTTCTACCAGTATAACGACCCGGATCATCTCGTGTTGGTAGGGAACGACGCGGACAAGGAAACTGAGGGCGAGAACCGCGCCCGTGTCACCAATGGCGCCGTGTCGGGCATGGCGTTGGTGTCGGACAACTACAGCCTGGAAGACAAGTCGGGGCGAGGGGACGCGAGGCTTTCCCGCGAACGCGCCGAGAAAGTCCTGATGAACAAGGACGTGAACGAGATGGCGGACTTCGGCCGCTCGTCCCGCCCCGTGTACGGCTACCGCGAGTACGACGGCGGGAGCGGCGGGGCGGAGAACTGCTTCGTCCTCGACACGGAAAAGTACCTGTACTTGTCCGTCGTGAACTACAAGGGCGGCCCGATTTCCGGCAAGGTGTCTCTGGAGCGTCTGGGGCTTTCCCCGTCTTCCTTCTCTTCGGTCAAGGAATTGTGGAGCGGGGACGACGTGGAAGTCGGGAAGGACGGGCTTTCTTACACCGTGCCCGGGAAGGACGCCAGGATATACCGTTTCCTGAAAAGGTAGGGATGCCCTGGGAGGGGCGCGCTTCCCGCTGCCGGGCGGCCCGGACTTATACGTCCCTGCGCTCCCGCCGGGGCGCGGGGGATGCCGCCCGCGGATGCGCGGGGCGGTTCGGTGTGCGGCGGTCGGTCGGCAGGCCGTGCGGGCAAGCCTCGCGTCCCGTAGCCGGGCGGTGCCGTCGCGGGAGGACGTCGTCCCGAAGCCGGGAGGACGTCGGGAGGCAAGTCCCGCGCGGGGCGGCTTCCCGTCCCGAAAGGTGCGGGCGGCGCGTCCCTGCCCGGTGAAGCGGCGGCCGTGCCGGGGCGCGAGCGTTCCGGCGCGGTTTCATGATGTCGTGCCGGGAGGGGGCGGCCCCGGAGTCTTGGCCCGGCGGGCGGGCGGTGCCGTGAGCGAAGCCTTGCCGTGGACGAATCGGGGCGCTCATGGCAAGCGATTCCTGCGGAAGTCCGGCTCGTGTCCTTCCGGGGCATGAGGGACGGATGAGCATTTTGTCAGAATGTCAGTGCCGGGGGCGCGAGATTCCGGTATTCGTCCCTCCGCCGGAGGTTCCCGGGGAATT
>CAYPMY010000138.1:0-5187 GCA_964412085.1 uncultured Paraprevotella sp.
CCACGGCCTGAAGAAAGGCATGGGCAAGTCGCAGGCCGAGGAGGAAGCCGCCGTGAAGTGCGGCTACTGGCACCTGTGGCGTTTCAACCCGGCCCTGGAAGCCGAGGGCAAGAACCCGTTCTCGCTCGACTCCAAGGAGCCGGACTGGACGGCTTTCCAGGACTTCCTGAAAGGCGAGGTGCGCTTCGCTTCCGTCATGAAACAATACCCGGCCGAGGCCGCCGGACTCTTCGCCGCCTGCGAGGAAGCGGCCAAGAAGCGCTACCGGAGCTACGTGCGCATGACGAAGATGGACTGGAGCGAATAAGCTCCTCCCGTCAATCCGTACAAGACAAGCGGGGCACCGGGACATGCCGGCGCCTCGCTTCCGGACATCCGCCGGGGGAGAGGATGCCATGAGAACCGTATCGGGCGGCATGCCGGACAATCGGAAGGCTCGCCCGGGAGCGTCGTCCCCCGCCATGGGGCCGCGGCACCGGAACGGGTTGCCGGCCTGCTCGCCGGCGGTCGTCGGGCTCAAAAGCAAACCGCAAACAATAACCCATTCATAATTTTGGTATCATGAAAAAAAGACTACTATTATCCATGCTGACCGCCTGCTGCCTCACGGCGCAAGCCCAGCGAATGATGGAAGACCTCGACCGGGGACTTGTGGCCGTGCAAACGGGCAACGGCGTGTTCACCAGTTGGCGCATCCATGGCACGGAGTATTACGACACGCGGTACAACCTTTACCGCGACGGCAAGCTGGTAAACCCTGAACCGTTAGACGTATCCAACTTCACCGACCCCGAGGGCACGGCCTCATCCACCTACACGGTAAAAGCCGTGGTACGGGGCGAGGAACAAGACTCATGCGAACCCGCCGGGGTGTGGGACAAACAGTATCTGGAAATTCCCATGGGCAAGATGTATTCCTCCAACGGCACAGACATCACGAAAGACTACAGCCTGAACGATGCCACCGCCGCCGACTTGGACGGGGACGGCGAAATGGAAATCATCGTGAAACGCCTCTATAACTACGATGGGCTTTTCGAAGCCTCCACCGACACGGCCTACACGTGGTTCGAGGCTTACAAATTGGACGGCACCAGGCTTTGGGGCATCGACGTGGGTCCCAACATGATCAGCTCCGGGCACGTGGAAACCAACATCACGGCTTTCGACTGGGACGAAGACGGCAAGGCCGAAATCCTCATGCGCGCCACCGACGGGACGGTCATCCACACGGCCTCCGGAGAAGCCGTCACCATCGGCGACCCGACAAAGAACTACCGCAATTCTATCTCGCACTCCGCCAACATGACCTACGCCACTGCGGGCGACGAGTTCTTAGTGTACATGGACGGGGCCACCGCCAAGCCCTACAACACCATGGCGTTCCCCTTGAAACGTCTGGAAGCCGGAGAGACCGACCTCAATGCGGCATGGGGCGACAGTTACGGGCACCGCGCCAACAAATTCTTCTTCGCCGCCCCCTATCTGGACGGGCGTCATCCGAGCATCTTCCTGGCGCGCGGCATCTATACGCGCCACAAGATGATTGCCTACGACGTGAATCGGGAGACCCACGAGTTAGTGGAACGATGGAGGTGGGTCAACAACCAACCCGGCAGCCCGTGGTTCGGCCAAGGCTACCATAATTTCGGCATCGCCGACGTGGACTGGGACGGGCGCGACGAGATAGTCTACGGGTCGATGGTCATCGACGACAACGGCAAAGGCCTCTCCACCACCGGCTACGGGCATGGCGACGCACAGCACTGCAGCGACTTCGACCCCTACCACAAAGGACAGGAAATCCATGCTTGCAACGAGAACAAGGCCGGTGCCAATTTCCGTGACGCCACCACCAGCAGGGTTTACCACTGGTACCAGCACCCGCAAGATTGCGGCCGTTGCCTGGCAGGGAAGTTCACCGAAGACTTCATGGGAAGCCAATGTTCCCCCGGCCCCGGCATCATCAGCTCGGTAACGCACGAGACTCTCCCGAACGCGACAGGATTCGTGGGCGCCAGTTTCCGCACTTACTGGAACGGGGACTTGTGCAGCGAATCGCTGGACAACACCGACATCACCTACTACAACGGCACCGTGATTCCGCTCGGGGGGACTCATTCAAACAACGGGAGCAAAGGCACGCCTTCCCTTCAAGCCGACATCTTCGGGGACTGGCGCGAGGAAGTCATCAACCCGTCCACCGACGACCAGTCGCTGATTATCTACACCACGACCATCCCGACGCCCTGGCGCAACTACACCCTGCTGCACGACATGCAGTACAGGCAGGCCATCTGTTGGCAGATGTGCGGCTATAACCAACCGCCGCACGTAAGTTACTTCATGGGAGAGACCGAGGGATATACCACCACTCCTCCCCCGTTGATGACCAACGGGCGCACGGAAGCGGAAGACGCCGTCACGGCCGCCCAAAACGGACAGCACGTGTTGCTGGCCGACCCCGAGGGCGGGGAAGTGACTGTCGCCGAAAACGCGTCGCCTCACATCCTCACCGTCATGGCCTTCTCCCATACGGAAGGACATGACGACAACGACAACATCACCACCTCCCGCTCCACCTATACGCTCAAAGGCGGCACGTTCGGCGGTGACATGCGGCTGGTGAAACAAGGCGAAGGCATCCTGAACCTCAGCGGCAACCAGACTTATTCCGGCCCGACAGACCTTTGGGGCGGCATCGTGAACTTCACGGGACAACTCCCCAACAGCCGCGTATGGATGAACCGTTTCGCGGAGCTGAATGCCAAGGCGGACTTCGGCAAGGACATCAAGATGGAATACGCTTCCGTGCTCCGCGTGGGAGGAACGGGAGAAGCCGCCACCATCCATGCGGACAGCGTGACCATGCGGTACGGCGCCGTCATGGAGTTCGACCTCTATTCCGAAAACACCCAAGCCGACCGTATCGTGCTGGCCAAAGGACTTTCCCTGGAAACCCTTAACCAAAGCGACGGCCCCGAGTTCCAAGCACCGATATTCCGCTTTACTCCCCACTGTCAAGACGGGAAAGACGTGATGGCAGCCGGAAGATACCTCATCGCCGAAGTGAAAAAAATCGACGGCGACATAGATGACATCCTCCTCCAGGGGCTGGAAACGCAAAAATGCCACTTGGAATACGAAAACGGCCAAATATTCCTCGTCATAAAGGAAATACGCGATGCCGCACAAGTGTACTGGGACGGCACCAGCGACCTCAACGAATGGAACCTGAATGAAAACGAGAACTTCAACAATGCGGGAGAAGCCGACGTTTTCGCCACCGGGGATGACGTGGTGTTCGACGATGCGGCCGCCAGCACTTCCATCCGCATCAACGAGGAACTCTACCCCAAGACGGTGACATTCAAGAACGACATGAAGACCTATAGCCTAAACGGCAACGGCGGCATCAGTGGAGAAACGGGATTGACCAAGAGAGGGAACGGTACACTGGTCATCGCTACAACAAACACCTACACGGGAAAAACAACGTTGGAAGGCGGCATCACGACTGTCGCGGCTTTGGCCGACTCCATCGTCCGCGAAGGAGCCTTGGGATTCTATACCAGAGAAACAGGGAATTTCGAAATCAAGAACGGTGCCACCTTGCGCAACACAGCTACCATCCAGAACGGAGTACCCATCACCATCGGTGAGGGCGGAGCCGTCTTCCAGACCGACGGCGACCTGACTTTGAATAAGCCCCTGTATGGCAATGGCAACACGCTGACCAAGACCGGCCCGTCCTCCCTGATACTGTTCGCCGCCGACAAAATAGGAAAGACCTACCTGAAAGAGGGCACGCTACAAGCCAAGGGAGAAGGCTTGCTCTTCGGCGACACACTGGTTTTCACCGGCAATGCCACCTATCAGGACTTTGACGACGGAAACTCCTACAGCCTGAACCTCAACAACCTCAAAGTGGAAGAGGGCGTGACGGGCACGATGCGATGCGACAGCCGCTGTGAAATCCGCACCAGGCTCTTCGGGAAAGGCACGCTGAAAGTGTACGTGCCGTGGGTACGTTCGGACTTCACGGGCGACTGGTCGACCTTCGAGGGGACGGTGGAACCTTCCAACCCCGACAACTGGTTTACCTTGAACAACGGCTACGGCATGCCCAAGGGCACGCTGAACATCCCGGACCGTACCACGGTAAGCAATACGGGCAAGGCTTATACCATCGGCAAAGTGACCGGGAAAGGAACCCTGACCGGCGACAACAACACTTGGCGTATCGGCTCGCTGAACGAAGATTTCACCTTCCAGGGCAAGATAGAGGGGGCCGGCACGCAACTGGTAAAAGTAGGGACAGGCAAGATGAGCCTTACGGGCATCCAGAGTTTCACCGGGGACTGCACGGTACAGGAAGGCACGCTCCTCATCAATAACACATCGGCAACCGAAGGCATGCTGGGAACAGGCGGCATCACGGTCAAGGCCAACGGTATCTTCTGCGGTCGCGGCAAGTTGGATAACAGTGCGTTCACGGTGGAAAAAGGCGGACTGCTGCACCCCGGCGTATCAGAAACCGCGACCGCCGGTACGATAGACTTCTCGGGGAACACCGTTACCATAGACAATGACGGCATCCTCTTGGTGAACATCGCCAGCAAGGCACGCTGCGCCAATCTGGCCGGTGTCAAGACACTGAACCTGTATGGCATACTCAGACTGCACGTCCGCGAGGGCCTCACGTTGGAAGCAGGCAACGAGTTCCGCTTGTGGGAGGCCGACCGCACGCGCACGCGTACTACCACGGCATTCGAGCTGGATAGCCCGGGCGAAGGGCTGGAATGGGACACCACCGACATCACGAACGGTATCGTCCGCGTGAAGCAAAGCACTTCCGTCAACGGCATCCAAGACGACGAGGAAGTCGCTTGCGAAGTCTTCACCATCGGAGGCGCACAAGTGGGCGGCTTCACCTGCATCCGCAAGGACATCCGTCGCGCATTGAAACAAAGCGGAGTGGCACCGGGCACCTACATGGTGAGAATCATTCAGGGCAGTTCGACCGCCACGGAGAAAATCAGCATCGATTATTAAGCCCCGTTCGTGAGAGGGGAAAGGGAAAATCCCCCTCCTCCGGACAGGAGGACACTCGTGTGAAGATGCGCCCCGCGCGGGGCGCATCTCTCGTTTGTCGCGGCACGGCATGCGGAAAGGCGCGGAGGAGAT
>CAYPMY010000139.1:0-5186 GCA_964412085.1 uncultured Paraprevotella sp.
ACGACCCGTTGCTGGAAATGCTCGACCGCGCCGCCGAAGAGCGTTTCATGCGCCCGGCTCATCCGGGCATCTGGAAAGTGGCTTCCACCCCTGCCGAAGCCATCGGCTTGTTGTGCTCCGCTCCCGCCGGGGAGAAAGGAATCCGTAAGTCCGCAGCCGTTTGAACATGAAAGGCTCACTTCAGACGGCTCTTCCTGCCGGCGGGGACGCTCCGCACCCCGGCCGGCAGGAATTCAACCCGAAGCAAACCATTGAAAGTCTGCCCGCCGACACCACACCGGCCCGACAGGATTCCGCCATTCAGGCGACGACGACGACGCGTCCGCCCGTGCGCTCGTCACGTCCCGACACCCTGGACTTCCCGGGATGGCACATGCCGCCGGCCAAGACCGGCCTCCCCGTGCAAGGCATCCGATACGGCGAAAACTTCTTCAGCACTTCCCCCCATTATCATGCCGAAATAAACATCCGCCCCACCGGCATGGACGCCGACCCGTCGCCCTATCTGTTACGCAACGATGATTGGGTCACGGGCATCTTGCTCTGCTGTTTCCTGATGGTCATGACCATTTTTGCCGACAGCAAGAAGTTTATCAAACGGCGCTTACGGGATTTTTTCCTCAACCGCACGGACAAGGAGAAACTTTTCCCGATAGAGACAGGCCGTGAAATGCGCCACTCCGTTTTCCTCTATCTGCAAAGCGGATTGCTCGCCAGCCTGTTTTTCTTCGATTACACGCAAGCCACCCTGGACACCTTCATGTCCCCCGTTTCCTCCCATGTCCTGCTGGGCGTCTACGTCCTGGTCTGCTGGACTTACTTAGGGCTCAAGCAACTGCTTTACTCGTTTGTCAATTGGATCTTTTTTGACAAGCGGCGCAGAAGGGCCTGGCTTGAATCGTATTCGTTCCTCGTTTCGGCCGAAGGGGCACTGCTTTTCCCGCTTGCCTTGATCACGGTCTTTTTCAACCTCCCCACCCACGATGTGATATCATGCCTGTGCCTGTTGCTGGGTTTCGTCAGGCTTCTGCTCTTTTACAAGACTTTTTGTATATTTTTCCCGGAAATTCATGGTTTCTTGCATTTAATTGTGTACTTTTGTAGCCTCGAAATGCTTCCTATTTGCGGCTTATGGCAAGCACTTACATATACAAACGGCATACTATTTGTAAATATTGAACACTTATGATAAAGAAGATTCTGGTTTCACAACCCAAACCGGCCTCCGAGAAGTCTCCTTATTTCGAGATTGCCTCCAAGTATGGTGTGGAAGTGGTTTTCAGACCATTTATCAAGGTTGAAGGCTTGTCTGCCAAAGAATTCCGCCAACAGAAAGTCTCCATATCGGATTACACCGCCGTGGTGTTCACTTCGCGTAACGCCATCGACCATTTTTTCCTGTTGTGCAAAGACTTGCGCGTGACGATACCCGAAGACATGAAGTATTTCTGCATCACGGAAACCATCGCGCTGTATATCCAGAAATACGTGCAGTACCGCAAGCGCAAGGTGTTCTTCGGCTCCACGGGCAGAATGGACGACCTGCTCCCGTCCATGGCCAAGCATAAGACAGAAAAGTATCTGGTCCCGCTGTCGGACGTACACAACGATGAAATCACCAACCTGCTGGATTCCGAGAACCTTATCCACAAGGAAGTCGTGATGTACCGCACCGTGAGCAACGATTTCAGGAGCGACGAGAAGTTCGACTACGACATGCTGATTTTCTTCAGCCCCTCGGGCATACAGGCCCTGCTGAAGAACTTCCCCGATTTCGAGCAGAAAGACATTGCCATCGGCACGTTCGGGCCGGCCACTGCCCAAGCCGCCAAAGACACGGGACTGCGACTCGACATGGAAGCCCCCACTTCGCAATACCCGTCCATCACTGCCGCGCTGGACGATTTCGTGAAGAAGCACAACTGCTGACACCCGCCGAACAGGAAAGGATGCTGGGGAAGCGCGCTTCCCCTTTACCCTACGACACCGCAACTCATGGGACAGAAGCCGGACTTTTCGTTTCATAAATCCGAGCGCTTGTGCAGCAAACGCACCATAGACGCTCTGTTCGCCGGGGGAGGCAAGTCCATGCCGGCCTTTCCGCTCCGCGCGGTCTTCATGCCGGTGCCCGCGGAAGCCCCCGCCCCTCCCGTGTCCGTACTGGTGTCCGTATCGAAGCGGCGGTTCAAAAGAGCCGTGAAACGAAACCGGGTGAAACGGCAGATTCGCGAGGCTTACCGGAAACAAAAGCACATACTGACATCCGTCCTGCCCACGCCCTCCGGGCAAGGCCTGGCCGTCGCCTTCCTCTGGCTTTCCGACCGACTGTACGCCTCGGCCGTAGTGGACGATTGCGTGAGACGCCTGTTGGTGCGCATCTCCGAACGACTCTCGGCATTCCCGGGCAAACACGCCGACGATGCGCCCGCTCCATGACCGTTTCCGCCATTTGCTGTCCGCCGCGTTGATTGCCCCCATCCGGTTCTACCGCCGCGCGGTCTCCCCCATGACCCCCCCGTCGTGCAGGTTCGTGCCGACTTGCTCGCAATACGCCATCGATGCCATCCGCAAGCACGGCCCCCTCAAAGGCATGTACCTGGCCGTGCGCCGTGTCCTGCGCTGCCATCCTTGGGGAGGAAGCGGCTATGACCCCGTCCCGTAGGCCCATGGAAACATTTCTGAACCTCCACGCCCATCGGGCGGCCGTCTCCCCGTCGGAGGCCGTCATCCGCAACTACATCCTCCCCTTGCCTCCCGCCGGGCACGAAGAAGCCGGATGCGGCCAAGACTTTTCCGCCGGCATCCATCCCTGGCATATCCCCGCGCGTCCGGAGGAAGCCATGGAAAGGCTGGACCGCATGGCCGCCTCCCCTTCCTGCAAGGCAATAGGCGAAGCCGGTATGGACAAACGCATGCCGACCCCGCTTCCACTCCAGCGCGGGCTTTTCGTGCGCCAGGCGGAACTGGCCGCCGCCCATCGGCTTCCCCTCATCGTCCACTGCGTCAAGGCATGGGACGAGCTGCTCTCCGCACGGAAAGACGTTCCGTCCACCCTCGTTTGCATCGTCCATGGCTTCCGGGGCAAGCCCCGGCTGGCCGAAAGCCTGTTGGACAAAGGCTTTTACCTCAGCTTCGGTTTCCGTTTCCATCCGCAAAGCCTGACGCTCTGCCCGCCCGGCCGCCTCTTCCTCGAAAGCGACGAAGACCCGCGCCCCGTGGACACGCTGTACCGAACGGCCTCCGGGCTGCGCTCCTGCACGCCGGAAGAACTGCGCGCGCAATGTTGGGAAAACCTCGCCAGGATCAGCCCACCGCCCGAAAGGCAAGAATATAGTTGCAAGTCTTATTGAAAGGTAGTACTTTTGCACGACCCGATCTTTGTCAAACGAAATAAATTCATACGATGAACTTTGTAGAAGAACTGAAATGGAGAGGCATGGTCCACACCATGATGCCCGGCACCGAGGAATTTCTTGAAAGGGGGCAGGCCACAGCCTACCTGGGCATCGACCCCACGGCGGACTCCCTGCACATAGGCCACCTTTGCGGCGTGATGATGCTCAGGCATTTCCAACGTTGCGGGCACAAACCGCTGGCCCTTGTCGGAGGCGCCACCGGAATGATAGGCGACCCCTCTGGAAAAAGCCAGGAACGCAAACTGCTCGACGAAGAGACGTTGCGCCACAACGTGGCCTGCATCAAGCGGCAGCTGGCGCGGTTCCTCGACTTCGACAGCGACGCCCCCAACCATGCCGAACTGGTGAACAATTACGACTGGATGAAGGACTTCAAGTTCCTCGACTTCGCCCGCGAAGTCGGCAAGCACATCACCGTGAACTACATGATGGCCAAAGACAGCGTGCAGAAGCGTCTGAACGGGGAGACCCGCGACGGCCTGTCGTTCACCGAGTTCACCTACCAGCTCCTTCAAGGTTACGACTTCCTGTACCTGTACGAGCACAAGGGCTGCCGCCTCCAGCTGGGCGGAAGCGACCAGTGGGGCAACATCACCACCGGCACAGAACTGATACGCCGCACCAAAGGGGGCGAGGCGTTCGCCTTGGTATGCCCGTTGGTGACGAAAGCCGACGGGAGCAAGTTCGGCAAGACCGAGAAGGGCAACATCTGGCTCAACCGCGACTACACCAGCCCGTACGCCTTCTACCAATTCTGGCTCAACGTGGCCGACGAGGACGCAAAACGCTACATCCGCATCTTCACCACCCTGGACAAGGAAGAGACAGACGGCCTCATCGCCCGGCACGACGAAGACCCCGGACGGCGCATCCTGCAAAAACGACTGGCCAAGGAAACCACCGTCATGGTACACGGCAAGGAAGACTTCGACATGGCCGTGGAGGCCAGCGACATCCTGTTCGGGAAAGCGACCAGGGAGAGCCTGGCGAAGTTAGACGAACGGACGTTGCTCGACGTGCTCGCGGGCGTGCCGCGGTTCGAAGTCAGCCGCGAAGCCTTGTCGGCGGGAGTCAAGGCCGTAGACCTGACGGTCGGAATGGCGCCATGCTTCCCCAGCAAGGGCGAGATGCGCAAGACGGTGCAAGGCGGCGGCGTTTCGCTGAACAAGGAGAGGCTGACGGCCTTCGACCGCATGGTAACCGCCGGGGACTTGCTCAACGGCAAGTACCTGCTGGTGCAACGCGGCAAGAAGAACCATTTCCTGCTCGTCGCCAAATAAAAACCCCAAGGAAATTTGTAAGATGGCGGTTTTTTCGCTACCTTTGCCCCGCCTCCCGGGAGGAAAGCCCCGGGATTGGGATATGGTGTAATGGCAGCACAAGACATTTTGGTCGTCTTAGTCTTGGTTCGAATCCAGGTATCCCAACCAAAGACAGCCCCGACCGCCCAGGGGCTGTCTTCGTCCCGCCACCGACGGTGGTTTCGCCGGCGTGAGGGCATCCTCATACAAGTCCACAAGCCTCTTCACCGCCCGGCCGCCCCGTCGCCAAATCGCAAAAACGCGTTCCGCCAACCTTCACGCGCGTCGCCCGCCCCCGGAGAAGCAAGGCCTTGCCCGTAATTCCCTCCGCGCGGGTGGAGAACGTTCAGGACGGGGCTGTCCGTCGCACCGCCCGGTATGCCCCGTCAACACGATGTAATCCAGGCAATTAACCTCCCTCCTCAATTTAACATATTTTTCTCAGCCGATTGGTTTCCCAATCTCAGCC
>CAYPMY010000140.1:0-5173 GCA_964412085.1 uncultured Paraprevotella sp.
GGGGGTGCGGTTCTCGCTGAAGAAGCGTCCGATGAGCACGCTGTCGGCACTGTAAATCTCCGAAGCCTCGCTGACGACCGGATGCCTGATGTCCTTGAAGCCGGGCGACTTCCCGAAGAGCCAGAGGAAGTTGATGTCGACGGCGACGAGGAGCAGGACGAGGGCAAGGAGGCAGGTGGCCGTCCACACGGCGGCTTTCTTGTACCAGCGTCCGCGGTAAAGGGACGCGAGCCCTCTTCCGGCCTTTTTCAACCAACGGCTTGCCTTTTGGAGAATGCGGCTCATGCGATTTGACTTATGTAGGCTGAATGATGTTTAACGGGGGCAAAATTAGGAAAAGTTTATGGCATAATCTCTCTTTCTATGAGTTTTTTTATGGCTTCCGTTTCATCCGGGTGGAACCAGCGGATGCTCTCGTCGCGGCGAAACCATGCCATTTGCTTGCGTGAATAAATGCGGGTGTTTTGTTTGATTTTCTCCACGGCCGTTTCCAAGGTCCAGGAACCGTCCATGTATTTGAAGATTTCTTTGTATCCTACGGTATTGAGGGCGTTGGTATGCCTGTAGGCTATGACTCTGCGCGCCTCTTCCACCAATCCGTCTGTCATCATCCGGTCCACTCGCTGGTTGATGCGCTCATACAGTTCTTCCCGTTCCCTCCTTAATCCGATTTTAAGGATGTCGAACGGGCGTGCTTTGGGTCGGCTGGTGCGGAAGGCCGAATAAGGCTTCCCCGTCATGTAGCATATCTCCAATGCGTGGATGACACGCTTGGGATTCCTGTGGTCCACGAGGTCGTAGTATTCCGGGTCGAGCAGTTTCAGCTCTTCGCAAAGCCGTCCCAGTCCCGCCTCTTCGTATCTTTCCGACATGAGGCGGCGGGTCTCCCCGTCCACGGTCGGGATGTCGTCGATGCCCTTGCAAACCGCATCGATGTACATCATGCTCCCTCCTGTCAGCAGGGCGTAAGGATGCCGGGAATAGAGGCCGCCCAGCAAACGAAGTACGTCTGTTTCGTATTGTGCCGCGCTATAATAGTCCGTCAGCCCGAGTGTTCCGACGAAATAATGCTTGACGCGCTGCCGCTGCGCCTCGGTCGGCGCGGCGGTTCCGACAGGCAGGTCGCGGAACAGTTGCCGTGAATCCGCGTTGATGATAGGAGTACGGAGGAATTCGGCCAACGAAAGGCTGAGCTCTGTCTTGCCCACGCCCGTAGGCCCTATCAATACGACAAGTCGGGGCTTCATGAATCAAAGGCAAGGATAACCGTCGCTGATTTCGAAGCCTTCCGGGTCGAATTCTTCCATGTCGAAGCTCTCGCTTCCGTAGAATTCTTCGTTTGAACCTTCCGAGGGTTTGGTTGTTTCCTTGTCCACAATCTTTTCAAAATCCATGGATTGTCGCGGAGCTTCTCCGCGACTTCGGCTGCATAGCGGCTGTTCCTGCGTCTTGCCGAAACTGATTTCAGTCAGTTCCATGAAAAACATACGGTTGCCCGACGGGTCGAAGACATAGACCATACGCTGTTTTTCGTCTTCTATCAACTCGTTGAGCCGTGTCCCCCTCATCAGATACAGGTCTTCGTCTGAGCGGCTCGTGCCCATGTCTTCCAACAGCACCTCCTGCCCCTGCTCCCACTCCCACTCCCGGTTGCAGATGAAGAAAGAAGCAGGCGCGTTGTCTGCATAGCGGCAAGAATACAATATGACCCGGTGCAGGTCGTAAAAGCTGGCCTCGGCATCTATTTCGATTTCCCTGATGAAATCTTCTACTTCATTAGAGATGACGGTAAAACGGTATACCATGGCTTCTTATGGTATTCAGTGGACAAATCCTCTTTTGGAGTTTTCGATGAACTCGATGATATAGTCTATTTCCGGACTGGCGGGCACTTCCTCGCGCACTTTCTGCAAGGCTTCGTTCAAAGGCACGCTGCTTTGGTAAATGATGCGGTAGGCGTTATGTATGTTTTCTATCAGTTCGTTACTGAAGCCCTTCCGTCGTAATCCGACGAGGTTCAGGCCGCAATAGGCAGCCGGCTCGCGCGCGCATATAGTATAAGGTGGGATGTCTTGGCTGAAACGCGTGCCTCCGCCCACCATCGTATATCCGCCTACGCGGCAGAATTGGTGCATCAGTACGTTGGCACTGACGATGGCATGGTCATCGATGATGATTTCGCCGGCCAGTTTGGAGCCGTTGCCGATGATGCAATCGTCCCCTACTAAGGCATCGTGGGCCACATGCACGCTTTCCATCAGCAGATTGCCACTGCCTACGCACGTTTTGCCTTTTGCCGCCGTGCCACGGTTGATCGTTACGTTCTCACGGATCTTGTTGTTGTCGCCGACTTCGGCCGTGGTTTCTTCTCCCCGGAATTTCAAGTCCTGGGGTACGGCACTGATGACAGCTCCCGGGAATATGACGTTGCCGTTGCCGACGCGCGCTCCGTATAGTACGCTTACGCTGTTCATCAACACGTTATCGTCGCCTATTTCCACGTTTTTGTCAATGAAGCAAAACGGGCCGATATCGCAGTTCCTGCCGATTTTGGCTTTCGGATTTATGAAAGCCCAAGGACTTATTTTGCTCATAAGTTCGTCTTACTTGTTTTTTACGATTTGTGCAGTAAACGTGGCTTCGGCCGCGATGTTTTCCCCCACAAACACGTAACCTCGCATGGACGAGATGCCATGACGTACTGGTGCCAACAGTTCTACTTTGAAAAGGAGCGTGTCTCCGGGGACTACTTTTTGGCGGAATTTCACTTGATCTATGCGTAAGAGGTAGGTGCTCCAGCGTTCTGGTTCGTCTACGGAGTTCAATACCAAAAGCCCTCCGGCCTGAGCCATGGCTTCGATTTGAAGCACTCCGGGCATGACCGGCTCCTGCGGGAAATGTCCGGTAAAGAACGGTTCGTTGCTCGTCACGTTCTTGACAGCTACGATGGTCGTAGGCCCGAGTTCTATGACCTTGTCCACGAGTTGCATGGGGTAACGGTGTGGGAGAAGCTCGCGGATACGGTTGACATCCATTACCGGCGGCTCGTTGCAGTCGTAGCCCGGAGCCTGTATTTCGTGTATCCGGATTTCCTTGCGGATCAGACGGGCGAACTTATTGTTGATGGTATGTCCGGGACGGGTAGCGATGATACGCCCCTTGATGGGTTTGCCAATCAGTGCCATGTCGCCGATGATGTCGAGCAGTTTGTGGCGTGCCGGTTCGTTTTCCCATACCAGCGGCTTGTGGTTCAGGTATCCTTTCTCGGCGGCATCGTGATGGGGTACTCCGATACTGTCGGCCAACTTGTCCAGTTTCTCTTGAGGCATCTCGTTCTCGTAAATCACGATTGCGTTGTCCAAGTCCCCGCCTTTGATGAGACCGGCGGCCATCAGCTGCTCTATTTCACGAACGAAGACGAAAGTGCGGCTCGGAGCGATTTCGGACTCGAAATTCTCCATGTCGTCCAAAGTGGCGAACTGGCTGGAAAGAACTTTGGAATTGAATGAAATCATTGCTGTGATACTGAACTGTCCGTCCGGCAGGATCGTAACGCAAGAACCGGATTCCTCGTCTTTGACCTCTAACTTTTTACGGATGACATAATAGTCTTTGACCGCGTTCTGTTCGGCTATGCCTACACGTTTGATGTTCTCCACGTAGATTTCCGCGCTTCCGTCCAGAATGGGAACTTCAGGGCCGTTGACTTGCAGAAGGCAGTTGTCCACTCCCATGGCGTACAAGGCGGCTAAGGCGTGTTCTACCGTGCTACAACGGGCTTCTCCCCTTCCCAAGACGGTACTGCGTGTGGTTTCCACCACGTTTTCAGCCACGGCATCGATGACGGGATGTCCGTCCATGTCAATCCGTTGTATTTTATATCCGTGGTTCTCGGGAGCAGGATTGAATGTAACGGTCAGATTCAGACCCGTATGCAATCCTTTGCCGTACAAAGAGAAACTTCCTTGCAATGTTTTCTGTTTCAGCATAGCTCTTTATTTCTTCTTGTTCAGTATTCCTTTTAATTCTTCCATTTCTTTTTTCATGTGGTTCACATCTGCATACATCTCAGGCAGTTTTTTGTACACTACGCTTGAACGTGCGAAGTTCTTGGCTTCGATGGCCGGAGAGCCTTGTACGGTAATATGTCCTTTGCGGATACTTCCCGCGATGCCCGCCTGTGCTCCCGACTTGACTTCGTCACCGATGACCGCATGCCCCGCAATACCTACTTGTCCGCCGAACATGCACCATTTCCCGATTTTGGTGGAACCGGCCACGCCTACCTGGGCGGACATCACCGTATTTTCCCCGACTTCCACGTTATGGGCGACCTGTACCAGATTATCCAGCTTGACTCCTCGGCGTACGAACGTGGAACCCATCGTGGCACGGTCTACGCAAGTGTTGGCACCGATTTCCACGTCGTCTTCTATGGTTACGATACCGATTTGCGGGATTTTGTCATAACCGTTCTCGGTCGGCGCAAAGCCAAAGCCATCCGCACCGATTACGCAACCCGCATGCAGGACGACCCGATCTCCGATTTTACAATCGTGATATACCGAAACGTTGGGATACAGCACACAGCCTTCGCCAACTGAAACATTATCGCACACGGTGGCATGGGGATATATTTGCGTACCTTTACCGATATGGACGTTCTCGCCGACGTAGGCGAAAGGGGCGATGTAACAGTCTTCGCCGATTTGGGCCGTAGGCGCGATATACGCCAATGAATTGATGCCTTTTTTCTTGGGCTTGCCCATCTCATACAAAGCCAACAACTTGGCTACGGCCTCGTATGCGTTGTCCACACGAATCAGCGTGGCTTGGGTTTCCTTTTCTAATTCAAGGTTCCGGTCAACCAGCACAATGCTGGACTGTGTGTCATAGATATAATGGGTGTATTTTGGATTGGACAGAAACGATATGGCTCCCGGTACGCCTTCCTCTATCTTGGCAAAAGTATGTACCGATGCGTTTTCATTTCCCTCAACTGAACCCTGTATGAATTCTGCTATCTGTTTAGCGGTAAATTCCATGGTCGTTAGTTATCGTCATTGTTAACTTTGCAAATTTCGCAAAAAAAATCGAATCGCATCATATTTTGGATAATAAATAAAAGACAAGCCCGGTTTAAATGCCTTTGCCCATAGCCGAGATGTGTAGA
>CAYPMY010000141.1:0-478 GCA_964412085.1 uncultured Paraprevotella sp.
AAAGGCTTGCACGGGAGCGGAACTTGCGCTAAATTCGCATTGCGGACATCACGGCTCCGTATCGGGCATGGCCGGCAAGGAGGCTTCGGATACGTCGCGAAGCCGCGGGAGCCGCCTTTCCGTGCGGCGCATGTCCGCCACGAGGGTGTATGCGAGGCCCGTGCGGCCGGGGCGCGAGCCTTGAAGGTGCGGGCGGGGAATGGACGAATGTGTAATTTAAATTAAAAACGAGAGGAAATGAAAAGGAAATTTGTATGTACGGTGTGCGGTTACATTTATGAGGGCGAGGAAGCCCCGGCACAGTGCCCGCAGTGCAAGGCCCCGGCTTCGAAGTTCAAGGAGCTGGTGTCTACGGAGCTGACTTTCGTGACCGAGCACGTCGTCGGCGTCGCCAAGGACGTCGACCCCGAAATCAAGAAGGGGCTGCAGGCCAACTTCGAGGGCGAATGCACGGAAGTGGGCATGTACCTGGCCATGA
>CAYPMY010000141.1:488-5067 GCA_964412085.1 uncultured Paraprevotella sp.
GGGCGACATGGTCTGGGACACGAAGACCAACCTGAAGAAGCGCATGGAGGCTGAGAGCGGAGCTTGCTCCGGCAAGATGGACTTGGCGCGGACGGCCAAGCAACAGGACTTGGACGCCATTCACGACACCGTGCATGAAATGGCAAAGGACGAGGCCCGCCACGGCCGCGGCTTCGCCGGCCTGTACGACCGTTACTTCGGCGGCAAATAACCGGGCCGCACGGGAAAAGCCCCTCTTTTGTCGGGGGAAGGGTTGGAAAAGAGTCCGGCGGAGGCAGGGGTTTCCTGTTCCGCCGGACTTTTTTCGCGAAGGCACCGCAGTATGGAGCCCCTCCGCGTAGCATTCCGCACGACAACGGGCGGGCCGCCATCCTTTCCGGCTTGTCCCGAAGCATCGGCGACCGGATTCGCGAAAGGCGGGCCGCCCGCCCGGTCTCCTGCTCCCGGCGCGTCGTCGCCAAGGGCGGTTCCTGTCGTACAATCGCACGGCTCAGTCCCGTGTGTCCTTGACATGCCGCCCCCGCCGGGACACCGGGCGTCAAGGCCGGTATCGCGCGACGGAAGCCGTCCGGGTAGGGCGTGGCGTGGAAGTACGCGGCGGGCGGCCGTCCTTTCCGTCATGCGGTAAGTCTGACAGAAAAAGGCTTGTATGAAAGCGGCCTGGCATCTTGCCGTGAACGGGAAAACGCTTTCAAGAGATTGGAATTTCAATCTCAAGAGAATGATTTTCCATTCGGCGCAGATTTTTCACGCCTCTCCAAGAGCTTGAAAGAGAGGGATATGGAAAAGGAGGAACGGACTTGCCCCGGCAGGAAGGATCTTTGACGCGAGGGGAGGGGAAAGGAGACGGCGGGCCGTTCATTCGTAGTCTTCCAGCCGTTTGGGGTTTTTCGGGAACCAGCCTTTCAGCACCCGCTTGCGTTGGTTGAACACTTCGTGAATCCCCCAGAAGGAAGAGAACGACACGACGCCGAAGACAGCGCTCAGGTACGTGTCCTCCACGTAGAGGGACAAGCCGGCACACAGGATTCCTGCCGCGAGGAAAGCCCACCAGCATCGGGTTCCGAAACGGTATTCGCCCTTGACGACCAAGGGATGGAACAAGCCGATGACCAGGAAGGCGGACAAGCCGATGAGTATGCCTGCGTAGTTCATTGCGTTTGCGTATGTTTGGTCTGCAGGGTGCAAAGTTAAGATTTTATTTTTATATGGCAAGCGTCGCACGAGGTCCGGCACGGACGAACGGAGGGGAAAAGCCGGCCGAAGCGCGCGGCTTTGCCGCAAGGGGCAAGGCGAAGGTCAGCGGCGCGCCGCTTCACCGGAGAAAAAGGGTCGCGGAAGACCTTTTCCGGAAGCCGGCCGACCTCCCGCAGCGGCGCGCCCGCCCGGGAGGATTCCTCCGGCGAGGGAGGAACTTTCCTTGGGACAAGGATGAGGGGTGGCGCGGGCGAGCCCGAATCCGCCGTGGTTCCAGCCGGCGGCAAGGCAGGCAGGGCCGGACGAGACGGCGGGACTCGAATCCAGCCGCTTCCTGCCGCCCGTCTCTCCTCCTGCCGGGCGCGCCGCGCGCGGACTGACCGCCGCCGCTTTCCTCGGCTTTCTCGGGACGACCGTCCCCGCCGCCCCCGGGCGCGAGCCGGGCGGCCCCGTCACGGGCGTCCGCACCGGCTTCGGCCGAAAGGGAGCGGACGAAGCCGACAGCCGTGCAAGTTGCGCGAAATCCCCTCGGCGTGCGTCCTCCGCCCTCGCGCGTTTTCCCTTCTCGTCCCTGCGTTTCCCCGCCTGATTCCGCGACGGGGGCGGGGGAGGGAGGAAAGGCGCGATGGCGGTTCCCCCGTGAAGAAACGCGCACTGCCCGTTCCCCTGCTCCTCGTCGCAGGGGAACGGGCAGTGCGTGAAAAGGCATGGCGGCTCGGCCATGCACACCCGTCACCGTCCTTTTGCCATGCCGATGCATGGCTTTTCCGGGACAGTCCTCAATAGCTTATGCCTTCGTCCAACAGCCATTGTTCGGTTCGCCGGATGTCGTCCTCGTCGTGCACGTCGAAACTTTCCTTCACCACGATGGGCTTGACGTCGTCGCCCATGAAAGCCCATGGCTGTTGTCCTTCCTTTTCCGCGTAGAGGGAGTTTCTCAGGTTAAGCGTCCAGAAGTTGTGGCAGAGGACGAAATTCATGGGGAGGTCTTGGCGGTTGGTTGAGATGTCCTTGCCTTCGAAGTCGAACCACGTGCCAAGGCACCCGTCTTCACGAAGCCGCTTGGAACGATACGGGTGGTGATCCATTTCCACGAGTACGGGACAAGACGCGGACAGCGCGGGATTGGCGAGGATGTTGCTGATGGACTCTTCAATCCATTCTTTCCTCACGATGCCGGAATTTGCCAGCAACACCACGAGGATGTCCGGCTCCACGTGGTCTTCCTTCATCACGCCCAATGCGTGCCTTATGGCGTCCACGTGTTGCGACGCGGGCAGGGCGAGCTCGTCCGGGCGGCGTATCTTCTTGTAGCCGCAGTCGGCCGCCGCGTCGAGAATCTTCTCGTCGTCGCTGCTCACATAGAAGTCCGTTATGCCGGCACAGCTCCTGGCCGCCATTGCGGGATAATACAGCAACGGCTTCCCGAGTACGGGCAAGACGTTCTTGTCCTTCAGCGTGTTGTTCCCGCGCCCCGTCAGCAGCGCCGCTACTTTGGGATTCGCCTTCATGCCACCCTCCTTTCTGCGCCGAGGACAGCATAAACGGTTGTCTTATAGAAAATTACCCCCCCCGTTTCAAGGGAGCCGCCGGCCATACCGGGGTCTATCCGGGAGACGGACTCGTCCATGTCCAGCCAGGCGCGGGCGCAAGCCAGGTCAAGCCCGTCGTCGATGTCGCATCCGGTACGCTTGTCCACGAGGAACTTATAAGGATGCCTGCCGTGGAAATAAGCCCACTCTATCATTCTGGCGCGGGGAGCCATCAGGATGCCGTCGGTCACGAAATAAAGCGTCGGCAACTGCTGGCTGGGCACGTGCTTCAATCCGAGCCCGTAGTTCAGCGGGCCGTCTTCGTTCCAGATGTAGCGCTTGAAGCTTTCCACGCTCATCAGCGAGTCATAGCCTCTTTCCAGCGCGGGATAATAGGCCGCGATGGCGTCGCGGTAGTCTTTCGGGAACACGAGCGGGGACGTGCAAGTGGCCCAAAGGACGGTTTCCCCGTCCACGCTCTCGGCTATGTGGCGGACGACCTCGCCGAAGCTCTTGGTCCTCTCGTCGCAATACTCAGGCGCCCTCTTGTGCGTGTCGGCGCCGGCGGCCTTGGCCATGGCCAGCATCAGGTCGGAGTCGGAAGAGACCACGATGCGGGTTACTTCCCTGACCTCCCGTAGCTGGCGGATTTTGTTCACTAACAGGTTCGTCCCCGCGAAGGGGGCGATGTTCTTGTCCTTCAGTCTCGTGCTGCCCGCGCGGACTGGGATGACGGCTGTAATCGTTTTCATGATTGCTTGTTGGTTTTAAAGAGTTGGTGGTTTCATTTTCCTATCACAGCCGTCACTCCCGGCCTGCTATTCCAGCAGTTCCTTGCCTTCCGCCACGGTCCTGTGATATATCTGCTCGGCGATGTAGAAATCGAGCGGAGTGTCTATGTCAATGGCTTCGATGTCCGAGGTAAGGACGAAACGCGGATGCTTGCCGATGATGTTCCTGTTCCTGACGAGGTCCTCGCGCGACGTGACGGTAGCCCCGAAGTTGAGGGCCACCACATCGGGAAGGTCTTGGGAATTGGGGGCGTTAAGCGGGTCGTAGTTGACGGGCTTGCCGCAGAGCCACATGAATTCCTTGAGGAGACTGACCGTCGAAACGCAGTCCGTGTCTCCCTCGCGGTCAAGGAACGTGTTGATGCACCGTGATATGGTTTCCGGTTTAACAAACGGCGACGTGCATGGGGCGTACACGAAGAGCTCGGTGTCCGTCACTTCCCCGAGATGCCGGAAGAACTCGCTCCCGGAACACGACGACGACGCGTAATACTCCGCTCTCCTGTGGTAGGAGACCTTGCGATTTACCCCCCCCCGCCGTAACATTCCTTAACGATTCGGATGGCTTCTTCCGAATTGGTGTTCACGACGATTGAGTCCAATTCCGGCACTTTGAGGAGCATCCTGATCTTGTTCTCCATCAGCGTGGTCCCGGCGAAAGGGCGAAGGTTCTTGTCCTTCACCCTTTGCGAACCCGAGCGGACGGGGATTACTGCTGTGATTTTTGTCATAAGTATGCTGTTTTCGTTTCGCGCGCCTTGCTTCCGGAAGCAACGCTTCGTCCATCCCTTTCATCCCGGGCGCGCGCGTTCCCCTTCCCCTCCCTACGCGGGGCATCGAC
Organism: uncultured Paraprevotella sp.; assembly: GCA_964412085.1. GTDB lineage: Bacteria > Bacteroidota > Bacteroidia > Bacteroidales > Bacteroidaceae > Paraprevotella. Next base: position 4,850 of record CAYPMY010000141.1, read on the forward strand.
GGGAAAGGGACCCGCGTCATTCATGCTTGCCGTTCGCCGGCGCGTTAAGATGGACTTTCGCCCGTCTGTTCCGAAAGGATACTTTCATTAATCCAGCTTGTCCTTGCATTTCCTTGTCGGACAAGCTGTTACATGGATGTATATAAAACACGTGGGATTCTGGCCCGCAGTCCACTGCGTCTGCCGACGTATGTCTGTCATTCCGTTTCCCTTGGCAC
>CAYPMY010000142.1:0-1600 GCA_964412085.1 uncultured Paraprevotella sp.
CACGTCTATTGTGTACCTTTGCTCCGGGTTCAGGTGTTTATACATGGCAACGCAAACTTTCCTCTGCAAAGGCGAATCAGAAAAACTGCGTTTCCATTTGCCTTTGCTCTTGCCTTTCATTATCTTTGCGGTTTCAAGACGCAAAGGGATGGAACGGAAAATAATAACAATCAGCGATGCGCGGTTGCGTGAGGCGGCTACGCAAGGAGAGGATGAGTTCTTGCAGGTCTTCATCAATCGTTACCGGGAGGTTATCGGTGGAGAGCTGAACGCCGGGAACATGGGGATGCTCAACGGGGAACAGATTTCATTGCTTGCCTATGCCCTGTTTCGTGAGGAGGTGATGGACGGAGGTTTTATCCAACTGATACATAACGGATACGGACCGTTTATTTTCGACAATCCTTTTGCGAAGGCCATGCGGTTGATGGGGGCACATGCTTTCTCCAAACTGGTAAATAAAGGGAAGAAACTGTATGACAAGTACAAGGAAGAACTGACGAAGGAATGTTCGGACGAAGAGTTTATGGCTTTGTTCGAGACGTATCCGCAGTTTGGCGACTTGGATGACAAGTTTATGGAAATGGAAGAAAAAGTCACGGCTACATTGGCTTGTTATGTGGATGAACATCTCGGACTGTTTGCCGAGGTGATGAAAGAGTAGGGGGGAGGGAAAAATGGCAGAAAAGAAAGATAAGACCAAATCAGTGAACATCAAGAACAAACGGGCTTCGTTTGATTTCTTGCTGTTGGACAAATATACGGCCGGCATCGTGCTGACCGGAACGGAAATCAAATCCGTCCGGGCGGGCAAGGCCAGTCTGGTGGATACTTTTTGTTTCATTCATAACGGTGAGGTGTGGGTGAAAAATATGTACGTGGCCGAGTATTCGTATGGTTCTTACAATAACCATGCGGCACGGCGCGATCGGAAACTTCTGCTCAACCGCAAAGAAATCCGGAAATTGCAGCAGAATATGAAAAGTCCCGGCTTCACATTGGTGCCGACCATGCTGTTTATCAACAAGAACGGATACGCCAAAGTCGATGTGTATTTATGCCGGGGCAAGAAAGAATACGACAAGCGTCAGACATTGAAAGAAAAGGAAGACCGGCGCGAGATAGACCGACAGGTAAAAAGGTATTAGAGCTTGAAGCCATGAGGTTAGAAGATGTTGTCAAGGAGAGGATATTGGTATTGGATGGTGCCATGGGTACCATGATTCAGCGGTACGGTCTGACGGAGGCTGATTTCCGTGGGGAACGTTTCAAGGATGTTCCGGGATTGATGGCCGGTAACAACGATTTATTGTCGCTGACGCGTCCCGATGTGATTCGGGATATCCATCGTAAATATCTTGTAGCCGGAGCGGACATTATCGAAACGAATACGTTCAGTTCGCAACGGGTGTCGATGACGGATTATCACGTGGAGAACTATTGTCGTGAAATCAATTTGGCGGCTTGCCGGATAGCCCGTGAGCTTGCGGATGAGTTCACAGCACGCAATCCCGAAAAACCGCGTTTCGTGGCCGGTTCGGTGGGGCCGACCAACAAGACTTGTTCGATGAGTCCCGACGTGGACAATCCGGCTTTCCGC
>CAYPMY010000142.1:1610-5062 GCA_964412085.1 uncultured Paraprevotella sp.
AATCCGACATAACGCGCTCTGACTTTCGTAGAACTGGTGGCTGCCTATCGTGAACAGATTGAAGCCTTGTTCGAAGGCGGCGTGGATGCCTTGATCATAGAAACTATTTTCGACACGCTGAATGCCAAAGCTGCTATTTATGCGGCGGAAGCGTCCATGCAAACCGTCGGACGCAAAGTGCCGCTCATGTTGTCGGTTTCGGTGTCGGACAAGAGTGGTCGTACTCTTTCCGGCCAGACGATGGAGGCCTTTCTGGCTTCTGTGTCCCATGCTGACATTTTTTCCTTGGGATTGAACTGTTCTTTCGGGGCGCACGACTTGATACCTTTCCTACAAGTTTTAGCTCACCTTTCACCTTATTATATATCGGTTTATCCGAACGCAGGACTGCCCAACAGTATGGGCGAGTACGACCAGACTCCGGTTCAAATGGAAGAGGAGATGAAATTCTTTGTGGACGAGGGTTGGGTGAACATCATCGGAGGCTGTTGTGGGACGACGGACGAGTATATCGCCCGTTTCCCGTCTTTGGCTGCGCATGGGCATCCGCATGTGCCGGTCAGGAAATCCGAAATCTTGTGCCTGAGCGGTTTGGAACAGTTTGAACTGACACCTGAAGTGCGGTTCGTCAACGTTGGCGAACGTTGCAACGTAGCCGGTTCGCGCAAATTCCTGCGGTTGGTCAGAGAGAAAAACTACGAAGAGGCTTTGGAAATCGCCCGCAAGCAAGTGGGGGACGGTGCCATGGTCATCGACATCAACATGGACGACGGACTTCTCGATGCCAGACAGGAGATGGTGACGTTCCTGAACCTGTTGGCCTCCGAACCGGAGATATCCCGCGTGCCCGTCATGATAGATTCTTCCCAATGGGACGTAATTACAGCCGGACTGAAATGCGTGCAGGGCAAGAGCATCGTCAATTCCATCTCGTTGAAAGAAGGAGAGGAAGTCTTCTTGGCTCATGCCCGGGAGGTGAAACGCCTTGGCGCGGCCGTCATCGTGATGGCTTTTGATGAAAAGGGGCAGGCCGATACTTACGAACGCAAGATAGAAGTCTGCGCACGTGCCTACCGTTTGTTGATGGACAAAGTCGGTCTCAATCCCCACGACATTATTTTCGATCCGAATGTGCTGGCCATAGCCACCGGAATGGAGGAACATGACAATTATGCCGTGGACTTTATCCGTGCTACGGGATGGATTCGCCGTAACCTTTCCGGGGCGCATGTGAGCGGCGGGGTGAGCAACCTTTCTTTTTCTTTCCGGGGCAACGACTATGTCCGCGAGGCCATGCACGCCGTGTTCCTCTACCATGCGTGCCGTGAGGGGATGGACATGGGCATCGTCAATCCCTCCACGTCGGTGATGTATGGCGATATTCCGTCCGACATCCTGACGGCCATAGAAGACGTGGTACTCAACTGTCGGCCTGATGCTACGGAACGGTTGATTGAGTTGGCCGGCAAGTTGAAAGCAGAGGCCGAAGCGGACAAGGCCGGACAATCCGGGGCAAGAGGCGGCGGGATGTCTGCGAAAGAAGTCTGGCGTGGCGACAGTGTGGAGGAACGTTTGCAACATGCTTTGGTGAAAGGTATAGATTCCTATTTGCAGGAAGATTTGGAGGAGGCGGTGCTGTCTTATCCGCATGCCGTAGACATCATCGAAGGACCGCTCATGAAAGGGATGAATACCGTGGGCGAGTTGTTCGGAGTCGGTAAGATGTTCTTGCCGCAAGTCGTGAAGACAGCCCGGACGATGAAGAAAGCCGTGGGCATCCTGCGACCCCGCATTGAAGCTGATAAAAAAGAGGGGGCTTCGCGTGCAGGATTGGTTTTGGTAGCCACGGTAAAGGGGGATGTGCATGACATCGGGAAGAATATTGTATCGGTGGTTATGGCCTGCAACAACTATGAGATAGTGGATTTGGGGGTCATGACTCCGGCAGAGGAGATTGTGGCGAAAGCCAAGGAACTGAATCCCGACATCATCGGCCTGAGCGGACTGATTACACCGAGTCTGGAGGAAATGGTACATGTGGTGAGTGAATTGAAGCGGGCCGGGCTGTCTATTCCGGTCATGGTCGGTGGAGCCACGACCAGCCGTTTGCATACGGCGTTGAAGATAGCCCCTGTGTACGACGGGCCGGTCATTTGGATGAAGGATGCTTCGCAGAACGCACTGACGGCTGCCCGTTTCCTGAATCCCGATACGGTTGGTGAGGCTTTCCGCGAGTTGCGCGAGGAGCAGGAACGCTTGCGTGAAAGTGCTGGAACGCGGTGTGTAGAGACTGTCTCGGTTGAGGAAGCCCGGCAGAATAAACTGAACCTGTTTTATAGTAGAATGTAATTGATTCGCGAATTTATTTTCCCCGAAAGTACTGTCTTTGCCCCATGCAAATAAAATCATGCGCCCGGCATCAATGTTCCGTGCGAATCGCAACGTGATTTGGCAGTCAGCTCGGGTTATGAACCGGCAATCGGACATTTGAAATCGGATTACCGTCTGAGCCGCAACCTTTACAAGGCGTGAGCGGGGATGCCATGGACATTCTTCTTGCGGCATACAACTTCAAAAGAGCCATGGAAGCCTTTTTGTACCTTATCAAAAAACGGCGAGATACTGAATGCTGACAATATCTCGCCGAATCGGGCTTTTTGAGGAGCGTCTAACGAGGAAAGACAGGGGAAAGTCAAACCCTGTTTCCCGAGCGTGGCTTCGAACTTCCCATTGCTTAGGACATCAACCTTGATGCCGGCCGTCTATTCTGGCATTCTGCCCCATGGATAGATTTTCCCCGTGGCTCATGCACCGGGCTATGGCCGTACCTGTTTGTCCCGGCACTAACGAAAGCCCGGACGTTTCACTTTTCCATGCTTGCCGTCCTTAGTAGCCCATCTTCTTCAACCAGCTTGCCACGCTCTGCCTTGCCTGTTCGCGTTCGTTTTGCGCCACGTTTCCGCGGACAGCCAGGCCTTTAGCACGGTAGAGCCTTTGCAAGCACTCTTCACCTTGCCCTCGGTGTCAGATAGTCCACTGCCTTCGTGAGTACAGAACGGGATGACGGTCTTTCCCTGCCATCCATGTTTTTCGAGGAACGTATAGATGGGCATGGGCATGTCTCCCCACCAGTTGGGATAACCAATGAATGCGGTGTCGTAGTCCTCCACGGCAATGTCGTCTTTGACGGTGGGACGGGTGTTGCTTTCCTTCTCCGATTTCGCCACTTTTATACATCCCGCATAATCTTCCGGATAAGGCTTGGTCGGTTCGATATGAAAGAGGTAGCCTCCGGTTTGGGAAGCGATCATTTCGGCCACGATCTGCGTGTTGCCCTTCTTGATGTTTCCCACGGCGTAGTTCTCCCTTGCACGGGAGAAGAAGGCCACCAACACTTTCTTAACGTGAGTTCGATATAAGGTTAGAAGCATGCAAGTTGGTTGTCCTTAACG
>CAYPMY010000143.1:0-3613 GCA_964412085.1 uncultured Paraprevotella sp.
TCTCTGAAAGGAAGATAAAAAGAAGAAATTCCGAGTCGATATGTCCCGATGCGCCGGGAAAGATGCGAATAACCGAACTGCGCGAGGCCGCAACTGACATCTTGACAAGACGACAACCGGCGGAAACCGTGCTTTTCGGTTTCATTCTACAGGCAGTCTTTTTTCCGCTGTGTCCGGGTGACGGCACCACCGAGCACTATGCCGAGCAAAGCTCCAGCTGCATTGGCGGCCAGGTCGAGCCAATCGCCGCTCCTGTCGGTGGTGCAGTAGGCTTGTGCCAATTCGATGAGGCCGCTCATGGCTACCGGCCCCGCATAAAGGACGAGAATGCGCGGCACGGATGGCGGATTGCGCCGCATGCGCCAATCCTCCGTCCATAAGGTGAACGCCAAAGAACCGTACATCAGCAAGTGAGCCCATTTGTCGGCAAGGCGTATGTCGGCCAATTCGGTCTTGGGCGGGGTAAACAGCGAGAGATACCAGATTACGAGTACGAGAATGACGGTTATCGGATGGCTTTTTGTCCATCTTGTTAGTTCGTGCGTCATATAAAAAACATTTTATCTGCAAAAATAATTCTTTTTTCGTATTTTTGTCGTCATTGCGGGTCTAATATTCAAGAACGGGCTTATGTCGGCAAATGAAAGAGTGAATTTTGGAAGCAAGATAGGGATTATATTGGCTTCGGCCGGGTCGGCTGTCGGATTGGGAAACATTTGGCGTTTCCCTTGCGAAGTGGGCGAGAACGGTGGAGCCGCTTTTATTTTGGTTTATATCCTGTGTGTGACGTTTCTGGGCATACCGGTAATGGTATCCGAGTTCCTCATCGGTCGCCGTTCACGGGCCAATACGGGAGGAGCATACGAAGTGTTGGCACCGGGTACGCATTGGAAATGGGTCGGAATGATGGGAGTAACGACTGCTTTCCTTATCTTGGGATATTACGGCGTAGTGGCCGGATGGACATTGGAGTATATGGTCGCTTCGGCAGCGGGGAACTTTTCCGGGGACAGGGACTATACACTTTACTTCAATGATTTTGTCAGGAGCCCTTGGAAGCCTGTACTTTATATGGCGGCTTTCATTGTGTTGACGCATGTCGTCATCGTCCGGGGTGTAAAAGACGGCATAGAGAAGTTTTCCAAAGTCATGATGCCGTTGTTGCTGCTGATTATTTGCGTCTTGGTGGTTTGCTCCTTCTCCATGCCCGGTTCGTCCGAGGGGCTGGCTTTCCTGTTGCGTCCCGATTTCAGTAAGGTGGACGGTAATATGGTGCTTGATGCAATGGGGCAGGCTTTCTTTTCCTTGAGTATCGGCATGGGATGCCTTTGTACGTATGCTTCCTATTTCACGCGTGATGCCGACTTAATGAAGACGGCCGGAAGCGTGGCGTTGATAGACACGCTTGTGGCGGTGCTGGCCGGTTTCATCATTTTCCCGGCAGTCTATTCCGTTCCGGGGCTGTCGCCCGATGCTGGCCCGGGATTGGTCTTTGTCACTTTGCCCAATGTGTTTCAGTTGGCCTTCAAGGGCGTACCGTGGGTGGGTTATGTCTTTTCGCTCATGTTTTACGTGTTGCTGGTGTTGGCGGCACTGACTTCCACCATTTCCCTGCATGAAGTGGCCACGGCCTATCTGCACGAGCGTTTTAAACTTTCCCGTAAGAAAGCCGCCACCGTGGTGACATTAGTTTGTATGATTTTGGGCGTGTTTTGCGCCTTGTCTTTCGGACTGTTGGACGGAATCCGTCTTGGCGGAATGACCATCTTCGATCTTTTCGATTTTGTCACGGCCAAGTTGATGTTGCCTTTGGGCGGGATGTTCATTTCCATTTTCACAGGTTGGTACCTTGACCGCAGGATCGTGCGAGAGGAAGTGACGGATTGGGGGAAGCTCCGGATTCCGTTCTTCGGATTCTATATCTTTTTGTTGAAATTCGTGGCTCCCGTGGCCATCGCCTTCATTTTTGTAAACGAACTACTCAAATGACCGGGGAATGAGACGGGCGTGGCGTGATCTCTTCTATTTTTCGAAAGCGGACAGACGGGCGGTCCTGCTGTTGGCGGGCGTGCTGGTGGGTATTGTTTTATCCTCTTCTTTTTTCTTGTGGTTCGGCCGTCGGGAGCCGGTGAAAGGAGATGCCGGAGACTCGCCGGCTTATCAACGTTTCTTTGACGGGTTGAAACCGGACACCGTGGTAGTCGTAAGCGGCGGGCAAACCTACGGACAACTCGTCAAGGCGGAACCGGCCACGTTCTTCTTCGACCCCAATACGGCAGATTCCGCCGCTTTGCTCCGTCTGGGCTTGTCGCCATGGCAGGTGCGCAATATATATAAGTATCGCGCGCGAGGCGGACGCTACCACCGGCCGGAAGATTTTTCCAGACTTTACGGACTGACGAAAGGAGACTACGACAGGCTGTTGCCTTATATCCGTATCGCTGATGAGTATAAGTTGATGTCAGACCTTTATCCCCACGGACTGCCGGGAACAGACACCGTGGAACACGCTCCCCGGCAGGAGAAATTCCCGGAAGGCACGCAGGTGGAATTGAATGCGGCGGACACGGCCACATTGAAGAAGATACCCGGTATCGGTTCTTATTACGCGTGGCGGATCGTGGACTACCGCGACCGTTTGGGCGGCTTCGTGTCCGTGGCCCAACTGAAAGAGATGGGGGAGTTGCCCGAAAACATCGGGAGGTGGTTTACGATAATCCCGGCGGTGAGCCGTCCCTTGCAGGTCAACCGGATGTCGGTGGAAGCCTTGCGCCGTCATCCGTATCTGAATTTCTACCAGAGCCGGGTGATAGTGGAGCACCGCCGCAAATACGGGCCGATAAAGGAGTTGCGGGCGTTGTCGTTGTACGAGGAATTCACGCCTTCCGACTTGGAACGCCTGCGGCCTTACGTGAGTTTCGAGGAGTGACCTCCCCCGTCGCGGTCGCGTCTTTCCCGGCATTTCCGAAAGTCGGCCGACAGTAACGGCTTCGTCCGTTCTTTTTTTGTCGAACACCATGAACCATCCTCACCACGCCGGTTTCGGCATGTTCCGATATGTTGCCTGCGTCCCCCGCTTCGCGGGATGCGGTTTTATTCGCCGTAGCCCGCTATTCGGGCTATCTTCATGGGGATTTCCGTGTTGTCGATGCGCCCGGCGAACTGTTCGGCACCGGCTCCTATGGCGAACACCGGGACGTAGCCGTCGGAATGCCCTCCGCTTTGCCACCCTACCATGGCTTTCCGCGCCATGAGTTCCCGCGCCGCGGAGGCGATGGCGTTTTCGCTTTCATACAGGGTCTTCTTGTCCCGCGCCACTCCCTCGCGGAAGTCTTCGTATGCCTTTTCGAGTTGCTCCGTTTCCCCGTCGTCCAACGGTATTTGGGACCAAAACCCGAAGTTGTCCCGCAACTGTCCGCGCACGAAGTCCCACGTGAACTTTCCGCCCCTTTCCCGGTATTGTGCGGCTGTCATCTTGCTGAAGGCTCCGGCACTTTGTTTCTGGTATTTCAGCAGGTCGGTATGCAGTTCGTACTTTCCCGTCCCCAGGACAATCCCCCCGGTCTCGTGGTCGGCGGTGATGACAATCAGCGTCTCGTCGGGATGCTGTTCG
>CAYPMY010000143.1:3623-4850 GCA_964412085.1 uncultured Paraprevotella sp.
GGCCGCCCGCGTGATGTCCTGCAAGGTGAGGTCGCCCTCCCGGCGGTCTATGGCGTAGGGGATGCAGGTGCTGTCCGCCCTGCTGGCCGTTTCGGTTTGCAGCAGGAGCATCTTGTCGGCCTTCCCGGCCTTCTTGCGGTAGTCGGCGTATCCTCGCGCGATGGCATAACCGGCTTCCCGGCATTGCGTGTACAAGTCCTTGTCTCCGCTCAGTCCTTCGTCCACGGGTTTCAGGAAATCGGAGCCGGCATAGAAGTCGAAGCCGGCGGCTATGAGGTCTTTGCCGATTTGATGGTACATGTGCCGGTCTTCCACGTGGGCGTAGAAAGCCGCAGGAGTGGCATGGTCCACGGACACGCTCGTGGCGATGCCCACGGCTTTCCCCGCCGATTTGGCCCGGGCGGCTATGCTGTTGATGCGGGTAGACAGGTCGGACTTGACACCCAACGCCCCGTTCTTCGTCTTGTTCCCGGTGGCAAGGGCGGTGCCTCCGGCGGCGGAATCGGTCACTCCGTTCGTGCCGGATTGCGTCGTGACGAGTCCCGCGTAGGGGAATTGCGCGAAACAGAGCGGCGACGTCCCGATGCGTCCTTCCACGGCGGCCATAAAGGTCTCCGTGCCGTTCACTTGGTTGACTCCCATCCCGTCGCCGATAAAGTAAAACACATACTTGGCCTTGCCCTCTGCCATTACGGCCAGTGCCATGCAAAGGACGGCACAAAGTGATAGCAGTCTTTTTCCCATGATGATGTCGATGATAATGGTTGATGAGCCAAAGTTACGGAAAAAATCGGTCTGATGTCCGGCAAAACCTGATATTTTCCGTGGCGGGGCAGGAAAAAATGCGGTGACTTTTCCGGGATTATCCTTCTTCTGCCTTGGATATTCTTCGTATCTTTGGGGCGTGGAAGACAGGAGCCATGACACGTTTCAAGTTTACAAGGAGGCTTCCCGGTGGGAACGGCGCGACAGGCTTCGCCGCCGCAAGGCACAATGGAGGTCGCTTGCCCTGCCGGTCGGTTTCGCGGCGGCGTGAATCCGGTGTCCTGAATGGCTGTCGCCGGCAAGCGTTTTATGGTTCGAACAAATGACTTTGAAAAATCATGGATTCTCTAACCCGATTCAAGGAGCTGGAAAAACTCTTGCGCGATGAAAGCCGGTATTGCACGGAGGACGGCCATCTGCTGAAAAACGCCATAGTGGAGGCCGCCCTTGCCATGCGCCCGG
>CAYPMY010000144.1:0-4550 GCA_964412085.1 uncultured Paraprevotella sp.
ACCTGGAGTTCGACAAGAGCGGGGACTGGAAAGACCTGAACTGCCGCCGTTCGGGTGTCCCGGCCGGCGTGGTGCCCGCGCAAATCTCGAACTACGTGAAAGAGAAGCACCCCGGCGCTGCCATCGTCAAGCTGGAGCGCGACCGTTACGAGTACGAGGTGAAGCTGTCCGACTTCTGGGAAATCAAGTTCGACAAGAAATTCAATGTCATCGACATGGACACGGACGATTGAACACGCCCGGACATACACTCCTCATCCGAGGACTACGCCGACGGCCTGAAGCGGCATCCCGCCCTTCAGGCCGTCTTCGTGCCATACGCCCGCACCCGCAAGGGCATGAACAGGCCCCGTCGCGGCCAGGCTCCCCGCCGGGACGCAGACCGGGGACATGCCCCTCCCCTTCCGCCGCAACCTGCCGCCGCGCCGAAGCCGCCGCCGTCCGCCGCGGCGGTCACGGAATCTCCTGCCACGGCCCATCCGCCCTGCATCGCCATGGGGATGTTCCCTCCGCGAAAGCCGCCGGGAAGCCTTGCCGCACTTCCTTCCAGGCGCGGACTGCACGGGTTCTCCCGCGGACGTGCCGGAACGGGGCCGACAACCGGCAATCCGGAGACGGACTGTCCCCGTGCCGCAACTTTCGCAAGGGGGATGGCCGGAGAACCGCGTGGACGCAGTCCCGGAAGTTCACGCATACGGCCTCGAAGGAATCCTCATGGCTTCCTTCGGGGCTCGTTGGGAAAGGCGGCGGGCGTCGTCAAGACATGCCGCCCGCCGCGACACGTCCCTTAAGGGACGGCCGGCCTCAACAGCGTTTTTAAAGTCTCCACCACCTTGTCTTCCTCTCGCCGTATTTCCCGGGAAAAGGAATCCAGGCTTGTCTCGTGCTGGGGTACACGCAAGAGAATCCGGCCTATCTTTCCATGCAAGCCTTTCAGGATGCCGACATCCTCCACCTTGGAGGCGCCGCAGGACGTCGTCGGACAGGCAAGGTATGCTCCCTTGGCATCAAGGACGTGAAGATAGGATATGATTTGGTGCATGTCCTCTCTCGCAATCTCGCCGCTCCCCGAACGCTTGTACTTGGCATCTATGACTATCCTGTCCGGCAGGAAGAAATCCGGATAACGCAAGTATCTGCCGTCGTCGCCCTCAAACAAGCGGATGGGGTTCCTCTTCGTCCTGTTCTCCGCATGGACCATTCCCAACGGCCTGAACAAGGTGTTCAGGTATTCTTCCCAAAGCCACGCGCCGTCGAAGAGTATGCCGTGTATCTTGTCCTTGCCGGAGCCATATTTCAGTTCCTCGTGTCGCAATATGCCGACGCACAGCCTTTGTAACACGGCGTATCTCGTGAAGTAAGGGTGGCGCGCCCCTTTGCGGTTGCTTGCCAACACCTCACGGCGGTCGCCGCGGCGGTAAGAGCCCGTGTTGTCGACGATGAGCCGCACGTTGTCCTGCGTTTCCTTGTCCGACAGCAGCGAACGGCCGACAGGCGACGTCTTCAAGTATTCTATGGTATGACGAATCAGCTGGGTGACAGGGTTGTCAAAGGACAACTCGCGGGTGCGGTAAGCCACGGCGCACTTGAACGGCGTGTTGTCGCGGATGTGCCGCGAAAGGTCCACCGCCCCGTTTACCTTGCAATCGTTCCTTTCGAAACCACGGTACGTCCTGAACAGGCCTTGCCGCAGGGCCTCGTCGAGACAATGCGGGAAGAGATAGAGCAAGAAGTCGAACGCTTCCTCCTTGCTGGTCCCGTGTCTCAAGTCGACGATATTGGGGCAAAACACCTTGACGAGCATGTGATGAAGGAAGAAGTCTTCGCTTTCCTTGTCGGCGAATCTCGAACGGATGCTCATCTGCGTGTCATTCACGCCGATAAACCCCATCATGTTCCCGGTATGGACGCGGCCCGAGATGTCAGAGTAAGAACAGACCTGAAGATCCCCCGCGCCGTCCCGGCTTGCGCCGAGGCCGGGCGGGAAGACGAGGAGGCCGGGATTCTCGGCCACCATGTCCCTCAGCCGCTTCCCGCCTATGAATCCGAGGTCGCGTTTCGTTTCCTCGTCGCGCCGTTCATCCTCCGGGGAATCGTAGCAGCACTCCAAGGGCCATCCTGCTTCCCCGTCCTTATGCGCGTTGTCAGTAATCCTGAGCCTCGGCATTATCGTATGCGTCTTTCAGCCTTTCCAACTTCGAATCTTCGTCGCCCGTCCCCCGAAGGTACTCTGTGAGGACGCTCTTCAGGTGATTGTCCCAAAGCAATCCGAAAGCGTCGCTTTCCTTGGCATAAAGCGCGTATTTCAAGAAGTATGCGGCCCCTATCTGGTAATCGCGCGAAAGGCCGGTCCCCTCCGCGGCGATTGCCTTGTTCAGGGCGTTCATCCTCTTCTTCATTTCGCCTATGCGGGCAACGGCTTCGTCTGCGTCTCCCTCCTTGACGAGGCCGCGGAACGTCGCCGGGACGAGCATGGCCTGGCTTTCTTCGGCCGTGATTTCAATGAAAGCGAAACGGCGGCGCATGGCAAAGTCCATCGACTCGACGGAGCGGTCGATGTCGTTCATCGTGCCTATCACATAGACATTCCCGGGCACATAGAAGCCCTCTTCGAACTCGTCGCCTTTTTCCACGAGATTCTGGTATTGCGTCCCTATCCTGCCTTCCTCTCCCCTGTAGCCGGGGTCTATCGCGAAGAAAAGTTCACCGAATATCTTCGACAGGTCGCCGCGGTTTATCTCGTCGATTATAAAGACGAAATCCTTGCCGGGGGCTGCAAGGGCCTTCTTGCAGAAAGCCTTGAAGATGCCGTCTTTCCTTTCAAACCCGATTTGCCCGGTCGGCCCTTCCTCCCGCCTTACGGGGCGCAGGCCCTCCACGAAGTCGGTGTAGTCATAGCTGGGATGGAACTGTACGAACCCGACGGAAGCGTTCATCTGCCCGGCCGCCTTTCTTGCCCGGTAGGTTTTCCCTGTTCCGGGAGCTCCGTGCAGCACGATGTTGCCCGTCGCCCTTAACTGCGCTATCATTCGTTCGCTTGCAATCATGTCTTCTACGGCTTTCATTATTTCCTTGTCGGCTTCGTTGCTTTCATGGAGTCTATAGATGGCCGGGATTCTGTCTGCACCACCGTATGCGCATCCCGTACTGAAAGGGATTGCCTCCGACAGCCGTCCTTCTCCTTGGATGAACGGGGAGAGATGGATTTCCAGAGGCCAGCCGCTTGCGTCGCATTCAGAGTCCGCGACGCCTACCGCGTACACTCTTTTGTTGTAATTCGCTCCTCTTGCGATGACTATCCTGTCGCCTTTCCTTATGCCGGCAAACATCTTGCCCTTGTCGGTATCCGCTGACCATCCCATAAGCGCGACGTGATCCCTGTAAATGGTGTCCAGATAATTTTCCACTTCCGCCCCTTTATTCTCGACGTTGGGGCTTATTACATAGTATTCCATATCCATGATGAATTGATGTGAGTCCGATAGGTCTTGAACGGAACGGACTTGCGCTTGACGCTGGCAAAGCATGCAGCGTCAAGCGCAAGCACGTTCGCGTGTTTCAGGATTATCCGCAGATTCATGAGGAGCGGCGATGCCACGACCTGCCCTCGTCGGTAGAGTAGTACAGGCCTTTCTCGGTCGTCGCGAGGAGTTCCGCACCGTTTTCCATCAGGTCGCTGATTTTAGCACCGACTACAGGGCAGCCATAAGAATGCCATGCACGGCCTTGATCGGTTGAATACTCAAGTTTCTTGTTGTCTTTGGGGGAGATGCGGATAAACTTGTTCCCCCGGTTAATCATGTTTGCCATGACGTTGTGTTTTTAAAGCCGGATCCTATTGGTTTTCTTTTCCCATGTCGCCCAAGGCAAAGCGGCAGGACCCGTTATCCGCCTGCCCCGGGCGTCTTGCCCCGCAAAGTTAGCGATTTAAAAAATCCCCCCCCCGTTTAACATAGTTTAACCAAAATACCGCCGTTTTCCTCCTGTACGGGCGCGGCCAGCCTTGTCGGGGAGGGTCAACCCGCAGGAAAATACATGACGACCCGGGGCATTCGTCCGCAGGATTCCAGCCGTCCGCGTAAGACGCCGTGTCCCATCCGCCCGCGAAGGGCGGAAGAACACGAAGCCTTTCTCGGCGGAACGGAAAAACAATCCGGGGAGAACGGTTTTCCAACCGCTTGAAACCGGTTTTCCAATCGCTTGAAGTTGGTTTTCCAACCGCTTGAAGTTGGTTTTCCAATCGCTTGAGATTGATTTTCCAACCGCTTGAAATCGGTTTTCCAACCGCTTGAAATCGGTTTTCCAATCGCTTGAGATTGGTTTTCCAACCGCTTGAAACCGGTTTTCCAACCGCTTGAGATTGGTTTTCCAACCGCTTGAAGTTGGTTTTCCAACCGCTTGAAGTTGGTTTTCCAATCGCTTGAAGTTGGTTTTCCAATCGCTTGAAGTTGGTTTTCCAACCGCTTGAAACCGGTCTTCCAATCGCTTGAAACCAGTTTTCCATACTGCGGAGAGCGGTTTCACGCGCTCCCGGGACAGGGCTCCGGCCA
>CAYPMY010000145.1:0-4461 GCA_964412085.1 uncultured Paraprevotella sp.
GGACGGGAAACAAATCTGCGCCGAACGGGAAATCAATCTCAAGAGATTGAAATTCCGTCCGGCGCAGAAAATTTTGTAAATGTCTTTTCATTCGTAAATGCTTAATATGCACCGACATACGCCGAAATACGTGTTTTTGCTATTTTTTGCACCAATTCTTCCATGCACTCTCCCGCATCTTTCCTTTCTTTGCATCGCAGTTAGTTAATATAGAGATTAGGTTAAGGACTGGTTTGACAGGTATTCGGTTTAAGTAGAAGATTGTTTCCAGGATTTATGAACGATGTCTCCCGAGTCGCTGTCGATGGAATTGGAGGAGCCGATGGGGCGGACGGATACGGAACGACCGCTCCGGGAAGCCGCCTCCGGCTTCTCTGCGGCCTGTCCGGGCCGAGGGGCGGGGACGGGCGCGGACAGGCGCGGGTCGGCCTGCCTGCGGATGTGCCGCAGGTGTCCGCCGCCGGCGGCTCCGCCCCGCGGGCGTCCGCTTCCCGGGCCGCGCCGCCGTCGCCGCCGGGCCGGTGCGGGAAAGGCCGCGTCCGTGCGGGACGATGGCCGTAGGAGAGGCGGGCGGGCGCGGGTAGTCGGGGAACGCGACGCGGCCCCTCGCCCCGCGGCCGCGGCTTTGCGGCTCGTCAGGAATCAGAACAGTATCTTTCCCCTGTAAGCCCCTGCCGAGACTATGTAGGCGCCGCGCGCCGGAAGCAAGACGGCTTCGTTGGTGATGCCGTATGCGACGAGGTGCCCGTCGGGGGCGTAGACCCTTACTCGTTCTTGCGACGGGCCTTTCACTTCTATGCCGTGTCCTTTCCTGATGATTTCGAACTGCCCCGAAGGCGATACGGATTCCGCCCCGGTGTCGATGTCCAGGGTGCAGGTCCGGAAGACGCTTCCGGCGTATGACTGGTCCAAGGTCTGCACGCCCACGGTGTATTCCCCGTCCCCGAAGGGCTTGACGCTGTAGGTCTTGACGCGGGAGGACAGTGAGGTCTGCAGGTCCGTGCCCACCTTGAGCTTCCCCGTGTCCCGGTTCGCGGGGACGAGGAAGTACGTTTCCCCGGTCGTCTCGTTCCGGACGAACAGGTTGTAGCGCAAGGCCGCGGCGGGCGATTCGTCGTCCGAGCCGTCTTCCCAGCGGATGACCAGTCGGGAGCCTTGCATCTCTGCCGACACGTCGCGCGGGGCGTCCGGGAACGTGTTGCCTTTCAGCCCGTTCCTTCCCGGTTTGTTCTCGTAGACGCGCAAGGGGGAGGAGTAGCAGGCAGGCTCGCCGGCGTCGCGTGTCCCGATGTAGCCGCCCACGATGACATCCATGTTGCCGTCCGCGTTCCAGTCCCCCATGTTGATGCCGCCGTCCTGGTTGACGGGAACGATGGGGTAGGAGGCGTCCATGGTGAACTTCCCGTTCCCGTCCTGGTAGTAGATCCGGTTGCGGAACCCGCTGCCGTCGCCCGCCTCGCCGTTGACAATCACGTCCATCCGTCCGTCCGCGTTGAAGTCTGCCGCGAGCGGGTTGGCACGGCTTGCGCCGAGGATGCCGCTTTCCTCTCCCGGGACGCGGCGGAAGGACGGATGTCCGGGGTCGCCTGTCGTGTTGTAGTAGATGGAAGCCAGGCAAGCCCCGTCGTCGCCGTTCCCGGTGCTGATGATGTCCAGTCTCCCGTCCGCGTCGATGTCCGCCAAGGTGGACTGCCCCTGGAACGCCCCGGCGAGGCCGTCGGGCGTGAGGTCGGCGAAGCTCCCGTCTTGCCGGTTGACGTACGTCTTCAAGACCGCGGAGCCCTTGTCGCCCCGGCCGGAGTATTCGACGTCCAGCCAGCCGTCGTCGTTCAAGTCCCCGAACATGACCGATCCGTTGGAGGCGGCTTCGAAGCCTGCTTCCCGACGGACGAAGCGCCCCGTGCCCTTGTCGTTGAGGTACAAGTCGATGTGCCGCCCGTCATGGTGGCTCATGACGAGCACGTCCGTGTAGCCGTCGTGGTCGAAATCGCCCGTGGACACCGGATTGTAGAACCCTTCGTCGCGGCGTTGCAGGAAGCCGGCGTCCGGCACGCGTTCGAAGCGGAAGTCTTCGCCGGCTCCCAGGTTGCGGTAGAGCGTGACGAACTTGACGTCGCCGCTGATGTTCCAGTCTCCTCCCTGCCCCATGATCAGCAGGTCGAGGTTCTCGTCGTTGTCGAAATCGAGGAACACGGCGTTCGTGTATGTCGTGGGTTGCAGGAAGCAGTATCTTTCCAGCGTGAACGTGCCTTCGCCGTTGGGGCGTGCCAGGACGGCCAGCTCGTCCCACACGTGACCTGCGGCGGGGAATCCCGTCGCCCACGCCATCATCCCGATAAGCCATTGCCTTTTCATGCCTTCCTATCTTGCCGGTGCGGGCGCAAGCCCGCCGGGGCCGTCGAACAAGTAGGTGAAGTCGTCGAAATAGGCCGTGCCGGAGGTTTCCTGCGTGTTGTAGCCGTACAGGCCGACGCGGCTGCCTTTCCAGTCGGCGGAACCGGACTCGAACGTGTCGCCGAACTCGAAGAACGTTTCGTTGTCCACGCTGTAATAGAATCTATGCTTGTTGTCCACCGCGTCGATTTCCAGGCGGACGTAAATGCCCTTGTCCATGACCGGGGATATGTTGAAGTCCGTGGCCTTGGCTGCCCCGTCCGTTTCCATGTAAAGCCGTGGAGTGGGCGTCCCGTCCTTGTCTTCCATGACGACCCCGCCGCCTACGAACCTGTTGCCGATGCATTCGATGCCGGCCCGTCCGCCGGGAGTCAGCCGCGAGAAGTCTATTTTCACCGTGGCCACGCCTTTGTATCCCATCGTCTTTTGCGTGAGCTGGTTGAACGCCGTGCGCAGGCTCTCTGCCTTTTGCGGCTTGATGGCCAGCCAGCCCGGCTTTTCCTCCAGCGACCAGTACCCGTCGTGCGGGTTATGGTTGAACTGCCATTGCAGGCCCAGCTCGGCTGACTGGAAGTCGTCGCTGGCTTGCGGGGCGCCGGCTTGCCTTTCCACGCCGGTGGAAGGCTTTCGGCAGACTTTCATGGGCTCGCCGATGCCGTTCTTGTCGTAGTCCGTGCCTATCTCGGGGAATCCGTCCTTCCACGTGACAGGTTGCAGGTGCACCACGCGCCCCTGGGGTTCGGTGGACTGGAAGTGGTAAAACCACCATTCCCCCTCTGGCGTGTCGACCAAGGCCCCTTGGTGCGGGCCGTTCACTCTGGTCGACCCCGTTTCCAGCACGCGCTTCTGTTCGTAAGGGCCGTAAATGTCTTTGGAACGCATCACGGTCTGCCAGCCCGTGCCCACGCCGCCTTCCGGGATGCTGATGTAGTAATACCCGTCCTTGAGGAACAGTTTCGTGCCTTCTGCCGTCGGCCCCTCGTACACTTTCCGGCCTTCGTCGAGCAATGTCTTGCCGTCCGCGCTCATCCTGTGGACGATGATAGGGCCTCCGCCCAACTGGCTCCGCCCGATGTAGGCCTGCCCGTCTTCGTCCCATAGCGGGCACGGGTCTTCCCAGCCCGACACCTTCTTCACTTGGTGGAGCGGGCTCCACGGGCCCGCCGGGTCGGTGGCCGTGGACATGAACAGCCCCTCGGCGGGAGTGCATACGTACATCCAGAACTTTCCGCCGTGATAGCGCAGGGCCGGCGCCCAACTGCCGTTGCCGTATCTGTCCATGCCCGAATAGCCGTCCATCCGGCGGAAGATGCGGCCTATGATTTTCCAGTTCACCATGTCGTCGGATTCAAGGATGTTCATGCCCATGAAGTGAAACTCCGAACACGTCATGTAGTATTTGCGCCCCACGCGGATGACGTCGGGGTCCGAGTAGTCGCCGTTCAGCACCGGGTTGGCAAACGTCCCGTCTCCCAAGTCGCCCCAGCGCGTGTCCGTGTACCAGCCCGAAGAGCCGCCCAAATCCTGTCCTCCCGAGAACAGCCCCATGCGTTCGCTGTCCGTGTATGCCCCCATGACAGGGCGCGCCCGGTGCTCGCCCGGGAAGAATTCCTGCACGGACTCTTCCCCTTGTCCTACTTTCTCGAACGTTGTCGGTTGCTGTGCCGGGAGCGGCACGGAAGCCAGGCTGCAGCACAATAAGGGAAGGAATGCGGTCGTAAGTTTCATGCGACGATGACGGTTATGAGTGAACGCCCGAAGATACGGCGGAAAGCCGGGGCGCGCTATTACAAACACGTCATAAAATGCAAGGTTGGCATCTGTCTTCACCTTTTCAGGACGGCGCGGACGACGAACCAGCCGTGCGCGGCGAGGGCGGTCGTCCAGCCGAAGTGCGAGGCCATGATGCGGAAACGTTCCAGTAGCGACGCGCGGTGGTTTTGCGTGGTCAGCCCCTCGTCCAGATAGTCGGTGAGGACAAGGTGTTCCGAAGCCTACAAGCGGCGGTGGCGCACGAAGCGTCCCTCCCCGTCCGTCAAGTCCGTCCCGCCGTAGATGACGGCGGGG
>CAYPMY010000146.1:0-4377 GCA_964412085.1 uncultured Paraprevotella sp.
GCACTTTGTGCGTCCCGCCGGCCGGCATGGCATGCGGACGGGCATCCATGGCACGCATTGCGTTCGATGCGGGGGACTTGCACCAAACGCAGGCGGATTTGCGAGTCAGTCCCGAAAGAGCGTTCCAATCCCGTTTCGGTTGCGTGTCCGGTTCGTGCCGGTGCGCCTCCGGACGGCTGTGCGGTGGTTGCGACCGTCGATGGCACAAGCCACGCACACTTCTCCTTGGCATCCCCCGGCCCCGGACATGGGTTCGTCTTTCTTCACGGTGTTTCCGAAAAGGCCGGCTGTGGCCAGTCTTCGAGGATACGTCGGTCGCTGATATGACGAGATTCGGGGAGGTGGCATGATGCGGGCGGCGGTACGCCGCAGGAGCCGCGGGCGGAAGCCGTGACGATTTCCCGCCTCCGGCATTCTCTTCGCTGGTTGCGAAGGAGTATGGAAAAGCAGTCGCGGGCACGCGTGAAATGTTGATGACCGTCGGCACGGACGTGATTTGCAATGGTCGAGACTCGTTCTGGCATTTGTTTGGTTCGAGACGGCTTCAGAAGGTGTTGCCCTTCCGCAGGTGCGAATCAAGGGGCAAATGAACGGCCGAAAGGCGGGAACGGGTTTGCAAGGCGGGAATCCGCGCAGGCCGGTTAATATTTATGCAAATGTTTACGGCCTAATCCGTTTTTTTTTGTAACTTTGCGCGTTTAATATGTGGTTAGGGGAATGAGACAGTTAAAGATTACCAAAAGCATCACCAACCGTGAGAGCGTTTCGCTTGACAAGTATTTGCAGGAAATCGGCCGTGAGGATTTGATTACGGTGGAAGAAGAGGTGGAATTGGCACAGCGCATTCGCAAAGGTGATCGTGCGGCACTCGAAAAACTGACACGTGCCAACCTGCGTTTCGTGGTCTCGGTGGCCAAACAGTATCAGAACCAAGGGCTGAGTTTGCCGGACTTGATCAATGAGGGGAACTTAGGGCTGATAAAGGCCGCTGAAAAGTTCGACGAGACCCGCGGATTCAAGTTCATCAGCTACGCGGTGTGGTGGATTCGCCAGTCCATTCTTCAAGCTCTGGCGGAGCAGAGCCGCATCGTGCGTCTGCCCTTGAACCAGGTAGGTTCGCTGAACAAGATAAGCAAGGCTTTCAGCAAGTTCGAGCAGGAGAACGAGCGCCGTCCGTGCCCGGAGGAGCTTGCCGAAGAGCTGGATATCCCGGTGGACAAGATTTCCGACACCTTAAAGGTGGGCGGTCGCCATATCTCCGTGGATGCCCCGTTTGTTGAGGGAGAAGACAACAGCCTGTTGGACGTGTTGGTCAACGACGATTCCCCGATGGCAGACCGTACGTTGGTCAACGAGTCTCTCTCTCGCGAGATAGACCGCGCGTTGTCCACGCTTTCCGAGCGCGAAAAGGAAATCATCCAGATGTTCTTCGGCATCAACCGCCAGGAAATGACGCTGGAGGAAATCGGCGACAAGTTCAACCTTACGCGCGAGCGCGTACGCCAGATCAAGGAGAAAGCAATCCGGCGTTTGCGTCAGACTCCGAAGAGCAAATTGTTGAAATCTTATCTCGGCTGACGTCGCGAGGGAAAGGCGGAATGGGATGATGGGCTTGGGCTTTAGACGTTGGTGCTTGTCGGCGTGCTTGTCGGGATGCGTGGTGTCCTTGTCCGCCAAGGTGGAGCGGACCACGGTGTATATGTTCGGTTTTTCGGCGTCTTTCACGGATTCGGTGGTGTACGTCACGGATGTCCAGCGGCTGGATAGCGCTTATGTCGAGACGAAGCACGGTTTCCTGATGGATCGCGTGGCGTACAGCGACCAGCTGCAGACTTATCTGGAAGCGGCAAGGCAAATGCCGAATCCTACATGCACGGTCTTCTTCCATGCGAAAAAGAACAAGCTGATGGAGGAATACAACAGGATAAGGAAGCGTTACGGCAGCGACGGGAACGTGGTGCTGAAAGAATTGACGGACGGGAGCTTCAAGTTCCGATCGCCTGTTTACGAGCCGCCGGCCAAGGCCGTGCCTGCTCCGGACGGCTCTGAGGCGACGGGGAAAGGGAAGAGGCGGAAGGGCTCCAAGGACAAGCAGGAAAATTAGGGGGCGGATGGAATACCAGTATGACATTGCGGGGCATCTGTGCCGGATTGTCTTCCACGATCCGGGTAACGACAGTAGCTTGTTGCCTTCTTTTTCGCCGTTCGTGAGCGAAGAGGAAGGCGATTTGTTGTTCCGCCTTTCGGTGGACGACGCTTTCCGTTGGCCGGCGAGGGGAGAGGAAGTCGGGCAGTTCGACAGCGGGGGCGGCAACTTTGGGGTCTACCGTCTGCCGGACGGGGGCTACCAGTTTGAAATTCGTGATGAAAGGAAGGACTTGTGCTGTCTTCTGCAGTCCAATGCCGATTTCTCTGATTGTACGGCGGCCTTGGTGGCGGAGAGCGGGACGGGGCGCAAGTCCGGATTGAACAACGCCCTCATGTTGGTGTACGCCTTCGCTTCCGCGCCCTATGCCACGCTGCTGATGCATGCTTCCGTGGTCCGTAACGGCGGCGTGGGGTATCTGTTCCTGGGCAAGAGCGGGACGGGGAAGAGTACGCATACGCGGCTGTGGCTGAGTTGCATCCCGGGCTCCGACCTGATGAACGATGACAACCCGGTAGTAAGAGTAGTGAGGGGAGAGAAAGTCTATGTCTTCGGTTCTCCTTGGAGCGGGAAGACGCCTTGTTACCGCAGGACATCTGCGCCGGTAGGAGCTTTCGTACAGCTGCGGCAACGCCCGGAAAACACGATACGTGGAGAAAGCGTACTGGAGAGCTTTGCTTCGCTCCTGCCCTCCGTGTCGACCATGAAATGGGACCGCCGCATTCATTCGGCGCATTGCGACACCATTTCGGACATCATCCGCCTTTCCCCGGTGTTCCTCTTGGGATGCAGGCCCGACGAAGATGCCGCCAGGCTGAGCTTTCATACGTTGACGGGGCGATGAGCAAGAGGGAGGACGCGTGCGGAACGGCGGCGCATCGGATGGAGATTCCCAATGCCGTGTTGTTGGGACAGGTGAAGGAGGCCATCCGTGAGGGGCACACGGCGACCATTAACGTGAAAGGTTACAGCATGCGCCCCTTTTTGGAGCATCGCAGGGACAAGGTGCGCTTGGCGCCGTTCACGGAACTGGAAGCGGGCGACGCCGTGCTGGCCGAGATTTCGCCTGACGTGTATGTCTTGCATCGCATAGTCCTCGTCGAGGGGGACACCGTGTCGCTGATGGGGGACGGGAATTTGGCCGGCATGGAGGTCTGCCGCAAGGAAGAGGTGGTGGGAGTGGTCACGCACTATATCCGCCGGGACAAGACGATACCGGCGTCCGACCCGCGCCTGCGGCGCCGCGTGCGGTTGTGGCGCAGGCTCCTGCCCGTGCGCCGTTATCTGTTATGCATTTACAGGATTAATCTTAAATTGTCAAATTGGCTGAGATGAGAATCAAGGATGGTTTTGAACTGCGTGAGATTTGTGGCGAGCATGTGATTCTGTCGCATGGGATGGACAACATCGACTTCAGCAAGATTGTTTCGCTGAACGAGACAGCGGCTTTCTTGTGGGAAGAGGCGGCGGGAAGGGAGGAATTCAGCGAAGAGGAGCTGGCGGCCGCCTTGCTGTCGTCGTATGAGGTGGACGAGGATACCGCCCGCAAGGACGTGGCGCAGGTGGTTGCCAAATGGAGGGAAATCGGGCTGCTGGCATAACCGGAAGGCATTATGGACATAGAACGGATAAGGGCGTACTGCCTCGGCAAGCCCCGTGCGACGGAAGATTTCCCTTTCGACGAGACCACGCTGGTCTTCCGGGTCATGGGCAAGATTTTCGCCTGTGTCGGTTTGGACGACGTGGACTGGTTCTGCCTGAAGTGCGACCCTGAGTATGCCACGGAGCTGCGTGAGCGTTATGCGGGAATCACGGGAGCATGGCACTGGAACAAGAAATACTGGAACCAGATCGCCATTACGCACG
Organism: uncultured Paraprevotella sp.; assembly: GCA_964412085.1. Taxonomy (GTDB): domain Bacteria; phylum Bacteroidota; class Bacteroidia; order Bacteroidales; family Bacteroidaceae; genus Paraprevotella. Next base: position 4,013 of record CAYPMY010000146.1, read on the forward strand.
GCGACGTGCCCGACACCTTGATACGTAGCCTGATAGACCATTCGTACGATGAAGTGGTAAAGAAGCTGCCCCGCAGGCTTCGTGAACAGTTGGCGGCGGAGGAATGACGGGCTTGCCCCTCCCTGCCGTTCCCGCCTCTCTGGCACGGGGATGGCGAGGGCGGACAAGCCGTCGCCCCGTCGCCGGATGGCTTGTGCCGGGGCGTGCCCGCAAGCGTCTGGCGCGCCTGTTTCCCCGTCGCGCTTCCTGCGGCCGTCTCGCGGGGCCGGGAAAGGGATCGCGGGGGCGGCTTCGGAGGGGAGGCAAGGCGGGAGGCCCGCTTCCCGCGCCTGCCGGGACGGGAAGCCGCGGCCGGGCAGGCGGCA
>CAYPMY010000147.1:0-2867 GCA_964412085.1 uncultured Paraprevotella sp.
TTGCGGGCCTTATGGTGCTGGCCTGTTATAACGACATCGTGAGGTTCCTGTTGTGACATCCTATGCCGTGCGGGAAAATCCGTCAAGTCCTTGATTCCGGGTCAGGGGCTTGGCGGATTCCCGTTCCAAGGCGATTGTGCGCCTTTGCACGGGCTTCCCGGTGGCGACGGACGGGGACGGACATCCGCAGCGACAAGGCGGGGAGGTGGAAGTCGGCGGGAGAGATGCCGGGGACACGCCGATGCCGACGCGTCCCGTCCGTCCGAGGCCCGGTGCCTCGTGCCGCGATATGCGCACGGGCCGCCGAGGATGGGAAGGCAAGACGGGCGAGGCCGGACGGGAAACGATGCGGCGGCCGGCAGGTTCCGGCGGCACGCGCAATGTATAAGCACGCGAAGCGTCCCCTCCTTGCCGCGACGGCGATGGAGGGGACGCCCGTTTCCTTCCTCTGCAAGAGGGGCGGCACTATTCGTCCGTGCCCCAGTCGAAACCCTTGTCCTTCTCGAGGATGTCCACTTCTATCTTGCGCACGTAAAACTTGACTTTGGCTTCCAGCTCGTCGAGACGCTGTCTGAGTTGGAACACGTCCGCGCGCTGCCGGTAAAATTCGGCGTTATGCCCCCGCCGCCTTTCGGCTTCCAGCTTTTCCAGTATCTCCTGTTCCGCCCTCAAGGCGCTGTCCATCATGGCCAGCGTGTCCTGTGCCGCGAGGAGCTCTATGCTGTCCATCACGATGATGCCGGCGGCGCGGGCCTTGAAGGCCGTGGGGAAAGCTTCACGCATGGACAGGATGCTGTCCCTGGCAGCCGCGCGGTTCCCTTCTGCCATCAAGGCGCGCGCGACGCCGAGCATACGGCCTGCATGTTCTTCTTCCTTACCCTCTTGGCCCGTGCAGGAGCAGACGATAACGGGAAGCAATAAGGCGTATAAAGTTTTCCTCATAGGCTTCTTGACACAGGATTAACCCTGCAAAAGTACCATTTTTCGAGGGAATAATTCAAGCCGATGCGCAAAAAATCGTATTTTTGCATTTATTTTACGGTATTTTTGAAGAATGAGGAATTTGACGAGGGAAGACCTGGGGCGTTTGCTGGACAAGAAGATTTTCCGACAAATATCGGAAGTGGCCGACGAGCAGGGCGCGGAATGCTATGTCGTGGGCGGTTACGTGCGTGATCTTTTCCTGGAGCGGCCCTCGCGGGACATAGACGTCGTGGCGGTGGGGAGCGGCATAGCCCTGGCGAAGGCTCTGTCCGACAGGCTGGGGAAGGGCGCGCACCTGAGCGTGTTCAGCAATTTCGGCACGGCGCAAGTCAAGTTCCGGGGCATGGAGGTGGAGCTCGTGGGAGCCCGGAAAGAGAGCTACAGCCGCGGCTCGCGCAAGCCGGCGGTGGAAGGCGGGACGCTGGAGGACGACCAGAACCGCCGCGACTTCACCATCAATGCGCTGGCCGTGTGCTTGAACCGCGGGCGTTTCGGGGAACTGGCCGACCCGTTCGATGGCGTGGGGGACTTGGAGAACCGCCTCGTCCGCACGCCGCTCGACCCTGACGCCACTTTCAGCGACGACCCGCTGCGCATGATGCGCTGCGTGCGCTTCGCCACCCAACTGGACTTCCGCATAGACGAAAGGACGTTCGAGGCGCTGGGGCGGAACCGGGAGCGGATAAAGATAGTCTCCCGCGAACGCATAGCCGGCGAACTGAACAAGATAATGATGGCCCCCGCGCCTTCGAAGGGCTTCGTGGAGCTGGCCCGGTGCGGCTTGCTGCCTCTCGTCTTCCCCGAGCTGGCGGCCATGGAGGGAGTGGAAAGGGTAAACGGGCGCGCGCACAAGGACAACTTCTTCCACACGCTCGAAGTGCTTGATAACATCTGCCGGCACACGGACGACTTGTGGCTGCGCTGGGCGGCCCTCCTGCACGACGTCGGCAAGCCGCGCACGAAACGCTTCGTCCCCGCGGCGGGATGGACTTTCCACAACCATGACTTCGTCGGGGCCAGGATGGTGCCGGACATCTTCCGGAAGATGAAGTTGCCGATGAACGAGAAGATGAAATACGTGCAGAAGATGGTGGAGCTGCACATGCGCCCCATCGTCATTGCCGATGATGAAGTGACAGACTCTGCCGTGCGCCGCCTGCTGTTCGAAGCCGGCGACGACATCGAGGACTTGATGACGCTTTGCGAGGCCGACATCACGTCGAAGAACGCCCAGCGGAAACGGCGCTTCTTAGACAACTTCAAGCTGGTGCGCCGCAAGCTGGTGGACCTGGAGGAGCGCGACCGCGTGCGCAACTTCCAGCCCCCGGTTTCGGGAGAGGAGATCATGGCGGTGTTCGGTCTGCCCCCCTGCCGCGAAGTCGGCAGACTGAAGGGCGCCATCAAGGACGCGATTCTCGACGGCGAGGTGCCGAACGAGCACGGCGCGGCATACGAGTTCATGCTCCGCCGGGCGGAGGAGATGGGACTTAAGCCGGTCGGTGCCTCGGGGAACGGGGGAGAGCCTCCCGCGCCGGGAAAGCAAGAAAATTGACAGCCGGAGGAGGGCGCGGACGGCTTCCCCGTAGGCGTTCGTGCGTTCCTTAATTCGCTGTGGCACAGTTTGGAGCAAAGTGCGTTTCCGAACGGAAGAGAATGCCGCCCCGTCCTGCGCCAAACGGAAAATCAATCTCAGCCGAACGGTTTCCCATTCTGTATCGAACAAATTTCCGTTCTCAGCAGATTCCCGCACGGGGAGGACGGGCGATGAAAACCTTTTACATTCGGGGCGGAAGCCTTGGACGGGGGACTCAACGGCGCGGGGGGGGGGGGGGCGGTGGCCGGCCCCCCCCCCCCGGGGGGGGGGGGGGGGGGTATAAGGGTGG
>CAYPMY010000147.1:2877-4190 GCA_964412085.1 uncultured Paraprevotella sp.
GGGTGGGGGGGCTTTTAAAACTTTTTATTTGGGGGGGGTCCGCTTGGGGGGGGGCACTCCGGGGGGGGGGGGGGGGGGCCGGGCCCCCGTCCCGCCGCGCCGCGGGGTAGGGCGGGGCTTATCTCGTCAGCGAGAACCGGAGGCTGAACCCGAAATCCTGTGTGACGGTGGGATAAGCGTTGGACGAGAGCAGCGGCTGGTTGCGCTGGCGGTCGTAATAGAGGCTTAACGTGACGTAACGGCTCATCGTGTAGTCCGCGCTGAACGAGGCTTTGATGGCTTTGTTTCCGTTCGTGGCCTCGGACAGCGAGGTCTGGATGTTGCGCGTGATGGCATCCTGTTTGCGGAACGAGAAGTCGAAGCGCACGTTCAGGTCGTGGCTGATGACGCGGCTGCTTTTCGCCGGGGTGCCGGCCTTGCGGGTGTTGTTCCGGTTGTTGGCCGCGCTCGTCTGTCTGCCGCCGACCCTCCCGGCCTTCCTGCGTCGGCCTCCGAAGAGGGAAGACAACTTGAAGTCGTTGACCTTGTAGCCCCATCCGACGACGAAATCGTTGCTGCATGCTTCGTTCAGCTGGACTGCGGTCATGCTCAGGGTAAGCACGCGTGTCTTGCGGTATTCCACCTTGAAAGTCATGTTGTTGTTCAGCGTGAGGTCCAGCCCGGCCAAAGGCGAGAAGGCTTCGTTGATGGACACGGAGCCGATGTCGTACATGCTGCTCGGGACGATGGCGTTGTCCGTGGTGTTCTGTATGAAGCCCAGGCCGCCCATGTACTCCATCCAACTGCTGTAAGTGTTGTAAGCCCCCACGGAATAGATGCTCTTGTAGGAGTGGTTCAGCGTGACGCTCTTGAAGCGGTCTCGTATCCAGGGCAGGTAGGCCAAGCCTTTGTAGGACACGGTCCAGTTGGGCAGCATGCGCGCCAGACTCGGGAAGATGTCCAGCGGGGAGTTGACGTCTCCTCCCCCGGCGTAAGCGGCCAGGAAGGCCGGTATCATCACGTCGGGCGAATACTTGTCCACCGTGCCGTTGGCCGGGTCGAACTTTCCCTGCAGTCCCGTGGAGGCCGGATAGGTGGCATTGGCGTAGCGGGCTTCCACGCGGTTCCGGAACGTGTTGAGGTATTGCTGGAAGCGGGTGAACGTCTTGCTGCTGTATCCGTTCCCGGCATCGCCCCGGCTTTCGAAGGCCGACTTGATGGAAATGGTCGTCATCGTGAAGCTGCCGCTTTGCGTGGAGGGCATGCCCGCATACATGTACTGTATGCTCTTGTTGCTGTTCACCGTCCGGCTGGCGTTCAAGTCTATCTTCAAG
>CAYPMY010000148.1:0-4111 GCA_964412085.1 uncultured Paraprevotella sp.
AGGCCAAGGGGAAACCGCTTTGGCGCGACGGCAGACGGGCGCGGCCCGCATTCCGGCACGACGTGTCGGCGCCACGGCGTTGCCCTGACCCGCTTGCGGCGGCGGGGGCGCCTTATCTTCGGAAAAACCCGATTGACATCATTCCAAGGCGGCGACCCGTGGGACGCGCCCCGGGCAACCGCCGCCCCGGCGGCGACGGCGTGAGTGACGGCGCAAGCTCCCGCCGACGAGGCCCCGGAAGGGGCTACGGAAGTTTTCGTATCAGATTTACAATCAACCGTCCGTGCAGCGTCGGGCCCAGCCGGCTGGCATCATGCGGGCAAACCATTCAAAAAAGCAGTTTATGGAAGCGAACCGAAGACGTGTCTGCATAGGGCAGTCCCTGTATTCTTTCACGTTCTACCTCCTCATGTCCACGGAAGAGGAGATACGGAACACCACCTTCTTTTTCGGGATGAGCATTCCCGAGTCCGTCAAGCGGCATTTCCCCCGGCACTACACGTTGGACGAGGAGAAGGAGAACCATTATATCAAGAACAAGTACGTGCGCAGCCTCGCCATGAAGATAATGCGCCGCCGCTGGTATCCGGAGCTGTATGGCAGCGAGATTTACGGGCTGGACTTCCATTATTCCCTGCTGCGCGGGTTCCGCATCAATTACATTGAGGATGCCCCCTGCGTGCTTGACGTCTTCGAGAACACCCATCTGTACGAGTGCTACAAGCGGTTCATGGCCCAGCCGGCTTTCGTGCGCTGGTGCAAGCGCCTGCTTTTCGGCGATTATTACCAATGTCCCGTGGGCACGTCGCCGCTCGTGAAGTGCATTTACACTTCCACGCCCCCCGCGCATAAGGAATACCACGAGGGCAAGGAGCAACGTCAGGTGGACTTGGAAAAGTCATGGCGTGAAAGTCCGGAGACGAAGAAGGAATTCATACTTCGCGTGTTCGGCTTGGACGGCAGTCAGCTCGAGGCTCTTTGCCGCCGCGACACGATTTTGCTTACCCAGCCTTTCGCCGTGGACAGGAAGATGACGGAAGCCGAGCAGATAGGGATGTACCGGGAAATCGTAGGCCACTATGGCGAGGAGAACGTCGTCGTCAAGCCCCATCCCCGCGACCGCTGTGATTACCGGAAGGAGTTTCCCGGCGCGTTGGTCTTCGACAAGCCCGTGCCCATGCAGTTCCTGGTGATGCTGGGATGCGGGAAGTTCAGCCACATAGCCACGGTCAACTCCTCGTCCGCCCTTTCATTCGGGGCGGATGCGCCGATAGACTGGTGGGGCGAACGGATGGACGAGAAGGTAATCCGCGACAATGGCTTCCTTACGTTGGCGGAGGCCAAAGCCTCTTTGGGAAGGAATGGGAAGGAATAGGCAACTGGCAAAGAACGTTTCCTTTGTCACGGTCGGGAACATGGGAGCCAAGCTGATAGGGTTCTTCATGCTCCCCTTGTACACGCGTTGGCTCAGCCCCGAGGACTATGGCACGGCCGACATGATAAGCGTCTTCGCCATGTTGCTGCTCAATGTGGTGGCGTGCGACGTGAGCGACGCGATCTTCGTGTTCCCGTCGGGCGAAAGCGAGGAGCGGATAAAGAGGTTTTATTCCACGGGGTTCTTTTTCCAGGCGGCCTGCAGCCTTCTGTGCGCCCTCTTGTTCTTCTTCCTTTCCAGGCTGCCCTATGATTATATTTTCTTTTCGCATATATGGCTCGTGTATGGCGTGCTCATTTCCGGCCTGTTCCAGAAATATGCCCAGGACTTCTGCCGGGGCATCAACAAGATGTCCGTGTTCAGCCTTACCGGCATCATACAGTCGCTCTCCGTGGCGGGCTTTTCTTTTCTGCTCATCCCTTCCCGGGGCGTTTACGGGTACGTGTCCGCTCTCATCCTGTCCAACGTGATTACGGCGGCTTTCTCTTTCGTCTATTCCAAGTCTTACCGGTACTTGTCGTTCCGCGGCTTCGGGCTCGTGGAGCTGAGGGAGATGTTGCGTTATTCCGTCCCCCTCATACCCACCGCCGTCTTATGGTGGCTGGTTTCCAGCCTGAACCGCCCCCTGCTTGAACAGTATGTCGGCATTTTCGCCATAGGCCTGTTGGCGGTGGCCGGCAAGTTGCCGGGCGTGGCAAGGCTGTTATACGATTTTTTCCAGCAGGCGTGGCTCATCACCGTGCTGCAGGAGTGCAGGAAGGCCGACTTCTCGTCCTATTTCAACAAGGCCTATCGTGTCATTATCATAATCCAGTCGTTCGTCTGCCTCCTGATTGTCATGTTCTCCAAGACGTTCATCCACCTGATGACGACGGAATCCTATTACGAAGCGTGGCGGTATGTCCCGATGATTTCCATAGGCATGTTGTTCTCAAACACCACGGCGTTTGTCGGGACGCTGTTTGCGGCGTTCAAGCAGACCAAGTACACATTCTACACGGCGGTATTCGGAGGCCTTACCGCAATCCTCTTGAATTTCGCGCTGATTCCCCGGTTGGGCTTGTGGGGGGCTTGCCTTGCCATCGTCTTGTCGCAGGTCGTCAGTGCGGCCATGCGGATTCTGTATGCTCGAAGGTTTGTCGCATTCGACAACCGTTTCTTCTTGCTGAGGCAAATCGTTTTGCTTGTTGCCTGCTACCTGTTCTGCCTCTTTGCCGATTCATGGCTGTTGCTTGGCGGTTGCCTGTCAAGTGTGTCCGCGTTCGCGTGGATTAACCGGAGGGACTTTTCCGGCGTGTGCGCATTCGTCCGGCGAAAGATACGGAAGAAGGACAGATAATGATATTGATATTGAAAAGAGACCCGACCATGAGGAAAATATGTTTTGTTACTTCCGGACGCACCTATATGCCCCCCATAAGAGGGGGCGCGGTTGCTCAACTTGTCCATTTGATCTTGTCGGAGAACGAACGCGCCCCACGCTTTGAGATAACCGTGATATGTCACGCTAACCCGGACACGGTTGAACTTCAGCGTGCGTTCAGATACACGCAGTTCATCAATGTCACCACGTGGGGAGCGAATTTCTACAAGTTCGTTTGGAAAGTAAGGGGGCTGTTGAAGAGAATCACAGGCAAATCCTATTATTACCTGCACGTATATGAAGGCAAGGTGGACAGATACCTGCTCCGCCACGCTTCAGAATACGACCTTGTCATTGCGGAGGCTTGTGACCCGAACCAGTTCTTCCATGCCGCAAGATGCCATGGGAGAAACCTGTTTTGCCTGCATGCGCATAACACCTTTCCCTCGAACAAGGGTTTGGATTATTGCCATGGTTCTCTCTTGGCGGTAAGCGAGTGCGAGCACCGCACCTACGCCGGCACGTCGTCGCTTCCCCCTCACCGGATGATAACCCTGCTTAACGGCATTGATGTGGCAAAGTTTGCCAAGACACGCCATGAAGATTACTATGACAAGTTGCGCGGGGAACTCGGGTTTGAAAAGGACGATTTCGTCGTGGTTTTCTGCGGCAGGATTGTTCCCATAAAAGGAGTATTGGAGTTGATTGAGGCAGTGTTGAAGATAGACGACCCCCGTCTCAAGCTCTTGATTGTGGGCAGCAGTGACTTCGGTCTGGGAAATTCGGGGAGTTACGTCGGGCGTGTGAAGGAACTGTCGCTCGGTCATCCGGACCGGATTAAATATACGGGGTTCATCGCCAACGACCTGATGGGGGATTATTATCACTTGGCTCGCGTGGGAGTAGTGCCTTCTACCGGGGTGGAGGGGTTGCCGTTAGTGCTTCTGGAGATGATGGCGGCGGGTCTTCCTACGGTTGCCACTCCGATAGGCGGAATGAGGGAAGCGGGTACGGATGCCACGACAATCTTTGTTGATAACGATGAACATCTCGTGGACAACATATCAAAGAACATCCTGTCGTTCATGGAAAACGAGGATTTGCGGTCGGCTTGTGCCGCCGCCGCCCGCGAGAGGGCGGCGTTCTTTGACAAGACGGAATATTTCCTCCGTTTCTCAGAGGCCGTTGACAAGTTAGTGGAAGACAACTGCGGCGCAAGGCGGGAGAAGAGCCGGGGGCTTGCCCGGGACTCTTCCGAGGCGCGGCCCGCATCGGGCGAATACAATGGCGGTGCATAATGTTTCGGGCATGCG
>CAYPMY010000149.1:0-4076 GCA_964412085.1 uncultured Paraprevotella sp.
GCGGAGGGTACGCCCCTCCTCGCGGTGTCCGGCCCGCGGGACATGGCGTGGACGCAGGGCGGCGTCTCCTCCCGCTTCCGCTCGTTCGCCGCCTTGGCGGAGGTGCTGGAAGCGCGGGGGTAGGGGCGTGCCCGGGACGGCTTTCCGCGAGACGGCGGACGTCGCCCGCCCGTTCCCCGTGCGCTCCCGCGGCCGCGGCGGGGAGGCGGAAGGGAACGGGAAGTCGGACGGCCTCCGCCCGCGCCGCCTCCGCCCCTCCGGGCGGGGAGGGCGGCGCGGGCGGGAAAAGACGGCCTGCGACCGCTACGACGACTACGACGCGACAGAGGTGCCCTACACCGTGGCCATTCCCTCCGACTACGGTGGAGTGAGGGGAGTCCCCGTGTCCTTCCTCGACCGCTACCGCCCCGAGCAGTTCGAGATATTAGGTCGCGGCGGGGATATTCTTTGGTCAGAGAACGGTTGTGATTTCTACACCCCGCCTCCCGGGGACAAGGCCGCAGAGTATAGACGGGCTGACAGGACATGGAGAAGCCAGAATCCATATCTTATGACCCCGGAGGGGAAACCTGCCACCATATATCAACGCCTGTTCATCCGCAAGGTAAAGCAATCTACATGAACGCGCCTCATTCATGAAACCAAGAACGTAAAGAGCCGGAAGACATGAAAGCCACGTTGCACACCGAATGGACGATAGGAGACGTCTGCGAGGGCTTCCGGTACAACGAGCTGGAAGGGAAAGACCTCTACGGGCTGGGCGGCAGGCAGACTCGACATCCGCGTCTTCGACGAGGCCACGAAGCGCGCCGTCTACAAGCGGCAGACGGAGGAGGCCGAGGCGGCGGGCGTGTCGAACTGCCCCCTCTGCGCCGCGGGCGGCAACGCCAACCGGACGCGCATCTACAAGCCTGCGGAGATGGACGCCGACCACGTGACGGCGTGGAGCAAGGGCGGCGCCACGTCCGTCGGGAACTGCCAGATGCTGTGCAGGACGCACAACCGCTCGAAGGGGAACCGCTGAGGCCCCGGCCCGCGCGTGTAAGGATTCGCGAAATCAGCATTCCGCTGGAAGACAAGCCCTTGCAATCCGAAAATCAATCGCAGGAGAAACGAGAAACAATCTCTTGACATCGGGAAACCAATCTCAGCCGGACGGATCCGCGTTCTGCGGAGGTTCGTTCTTGTCCGGGAAAAGGCCGGCGGGAGTCTCCCGTTTGGAAAAATTAATGCGCCCCCGAGCTTTTTTTGGCACGCGTTTTGTGCCAAATTACGATAATATGGTTAACTTTGCCGCCGTGGCCGTTGACTGGAAGCATCCGCAGAGCATGAACAACCGATTCTCACCCAAGATTTCAGAAATCCTCGCTTACAGCAGGGAGGAGGCGCAGCGGTCGCGCAGCGGATGCGTGGCCCCGGAACACCTGCTGCTCGGCCTGCTCAGGGAAGGGGGAGGCAAGGCCGTCCAGATCCTCCGCCTGCTCGGCCTGGACTTCCGCCGGGCGAAACTGCGCGCGGAGCAATCCGTGCGGGCCTCGGCCGCGGGGGAAGCGCCTGACGCGGGCCGCGAGATCATCCTGGACGAGAAAGTCTCCAAAATCATGCGCCTTTGCCTGCTCGAGGCGCGCATGCTGAAGACCCGGACGGCCGACACCGAACACGTGCTCCTGGCCATCATGAAGGAAAAGGACAACAACGCGTGCCGTATCCTCGAGGAGAACAGCATCCATTACGCGGACATCCTGAACCTGCTTGCCCGGAAGGCGGGGAAATCGGACGTGCAGTCAGGCTTCGGCTTCCCGGACGAGGACGACGAGGACGAATACGAGGACGAGTCCGCGGAGGGAGCCGCCGGGGACGAGAAGGGCGGCGCCGCCACGCGGACGGCGCGGACGCAAAGGAAGTCGGCCAACAACACGCCGGTCTTGGACAACTTCGGCACAGACCTGACCCGCGCCGCCCAAGAGGGCGTACTGGATCCTGTGGTGGGCCGCGAGAAGGAAATAGAGCGCGTGTCGCAAATCCTGAGCCGTCGGAAAAAGAACAACCCCATACTGATAGGCGAGCCGGGCGTGGGCAAGTCGGCCATCGTGGAAGGGCTGGCCCTGCGCATCGTGCAGAAGAAGGTGTCGCGCGTCCTGTTCGACAAGCGCGTGATAGCCCTGGACATGGCGGCCGTGGTGGCCGGCACGAAGTACCGCGGGCAATTCGAGGAGCGCGTGCGCGGCATCCTCACCGAGTTGCAGAAGAATCCGGACGTGATACTCTTCATAGACGAGATACACACGATCATCGGCGCCGGCTCGGCGCCGGGGAGCATGGACGCGGCCAACATGCTGAAGCCCGCGCTGGCGCGGGGGGAGATACAGTGCATCGGTGCCACTACCACGGACGAGTTCAGGAAAAGCATCGAGAAGGACGGCGCGTTGGAACGCCGTTTCCAGAAGGTCATGGTGGAGCCTACCACGCCGGAGGAGACCGTACAGATACTGGACAACATCAAGGCGCGTTACGAGGACCATCACAACGTGCGCTACACGCCCGGGGCCATCCTTGCCTGCGTGCGGCTCACGGAACGTTACGTCTCCGACCGTTGCTTCCCCGACAAGGCCATCGATGCCATGGACGAGGCCGGCTCGCGCATACACATCACGCGCTCCCCCGTGTCGAAGGAGATGGAGGAACAGGAAAGGCGCATCGACGCCGTGCATGCGCTGAAGAACGAGGCGGTGAAGAACCAGAATTTCGAACTGGCCGCCGACTACCGCGACCAGGAAGCCAACCTGCAGGAGGAGCTGAACCGCATGAAGGCGGCTTGGGAGGAGAAACTCAGCCGCGAACGGGTCGCCGTGGACGAAGACCAGATAGCCGAGGTGGTGTCCATGATGACGGGCATCCCCGTGCAGCGCATGGGGGAGGCCGAGGGGCACAAGCTGAAGGACATGGCCGCCAACCTGAAACGGGAAGTCGTGGGGCAGGACGAGGCCATCGACAAGCTGGTGCGCTCCATCCAGCGGGGCCGCGTGGGACTGAAAGACCCCGGCAAGCCCGTCGGCGCGTTCTTGTTCCTCGGCCCCACGGGAGTGGGCAAGACGTACTTGGCCAAGAAGCTGGCCGAATACATGTTCGGCAGTGCCGACGCCCTGATACGCATCGACATGAGCGAATACATGGAGAGGCACACCGTGAGCCGCATGGTGGGGGCTCCTCCGGGATACGTGGGGCACGAGGAGGGCGGACAGTTGACGGAAAAAGTGCGCCGCAAGCCTTATTCCATCCTGCTCCTCGACGAGTTGGAGAAAGCGCATAGCGACGTGTTCAACATCTTGTTGCAGGTGATGGACGAGGGGCACCTGACCGACAGCAACGGGACGACGGTGGACTTCAAGAACACGGTCATCATCATGACATCGAACTGCGGGACGCGCCAGTTGAAGGATTTCGGCAAGGGCATCGGGTTCAGCCGTCCGGACACGCCGGCCGCCGACAGGCTGCGCGGGCGCGAAATCATCCGGAAGGCGTTGCACAAACAGTTCGCCCCCGAGTTCCTGAACCGGCTGGACGACATCATCGACTTCGACCAACTGGACCTGGAGTCCATCAAGCGCATCGTGGACATCGAACTCAGACCCATCGCGAGGCGCGTGAAGGAGATGGGCTATGTGCTGGAGACGGAAGAGGACGCCAAGGAGTTCCTTGCCCGCAAGGGATACGACGTGCAATACGGCGCGCGCCCGCTGAAGCGCGCCCTGCAGACTTACCTTGAGGATGCCATCTGCGAGCTGGCCATCAACGGGGAACTGCGGGAAGGCGAGACCCTGACCGTGCGCGCCGCCGGGGAGGACGGGCTCCGAATCACGCACGGCCTTGCGGGGGAACAACAATGAATATATGTTAAAGGTGCCGGGCGGGAACGTCGTCTGGCATTTTTTTTGTTTTTCCATCAGTGGCTTCCGGGAAGCCGGAAATGCGATAATTCCATACAACAAAAGCGATAAATATCATGCAAAAAGGAAACATCGGGGTAACGACCGAGAACATATTCCCCGTCATCAAAAAGTTCTTGTACAGCGATC
>CAYPMY010000150.1:0-3985 GCA_964412085.1 uncultured Paraprevotella sp.
CTTCGACAGCGGAAGCACCCACGCCATGACGCTGATGGCCGTCGACCTCGACGACGACGGAAAGCCCAAGAAATGGATGGTGGAAAACAGCTGGGGCAAGGATTCCGGCTATGAGGGGCACCTCATCATGACGGACGAGTGGTTCGACGAATATATGTTCCGCTTAGTCGTCAACAAGAAGTACTGTCCGCAGGAAGTCCTGAACCTGCTGGAACAAAAGCCCGTCCGCCTGCCGGCATGGGATCCCATGTTCCAGAATGAACAATGACACGCACGCGAACTCAACAAAAAGACAACGAAAAATGGAAAGAACCAGAGCAGCCGTAGTAGGCTACGGCAACATAGGGCGCTATGCCCTGCAGGCCCTTGAAGCCGCGCCCGACTTCGAAGTGGCGGGCATCGTGCGCCGGAACGGGGCTGAAGACAAGCCCGAAGAACTGGCGTGTTACGACGTAGTAAAGGACATCCGCGAATTGCAGGACGTAGACGTGGCCATCCTGGCCACCCCGACCCGCAGCGTGGAGACGTACGCCAAAGAAATTCTCGCGCTCGGCATCAACACGGTGGACAGCTTCGACATCCACTCCCGAATCACTTCCCTCCGCCGCTCGCTCGACGAAAGCGCGAAAGCGGGGAAAGCCGTGTCCGTCATCTCCGCAGGGTGGGACCCGGGCAGCGACTCCATCGTCCGCGCCATGTTACAGGCCATCGCCCCAAAAGGCATCACTTACACGAATTTCGGACCGGGCATGAGCATGGGACACACCGTAGCCGTGAAAGCCGTGGAAGGAGTGAGGGCCGCTCTCTCCATGACCATCCCCACGGGTACGGGCATCCACCGGCGCATGGTATACATAGAGGTGAAGGAAGGGCACGAGTTCCCGAAAGTGGCCGCCGCCATCAAAGCCGATCCCTATTTCGCCAACGACGAGACCCACGTCGTGGAGGTGCCTTGCGTAGACGAGTTGCTGGACATGGGGCACGGTGTCAACCTGACACGCAAGGGCGTGTCAGGGAAGACCCAGAACCAATTGTTCGAGTTCAATATGCACGTCAACAACCCGGCGCTGACGGGACAGGTGCTGGTTTGCGTGGCCCGTGCCTCGATGAAACAGCAACCCGGTTGCTACACGATGATAGAGATACCCGTCATCGACCTGCTCCCGGGCGGACGCGAAGAACTGATTTCACGCCTGGTGTGAGCCTGCCTCCCGCGAAAAACTCCCGTTTTTTCAGGGAATATGATAAAAAGAGGCCAAAAAAGCGTGTTTTTTTGTTTTAATAACATAAAAATGCAAACAAGATTACCAAATATGCGTATCTTTGCCACGGCATGTATGAACACATTTATTAATTTCAATTAAAAGATTATGAAAAAGTCTCTACTGTTATTAGCGGGCGTGCTGGGCTTGGGAAGCTTGAACGCCCAGACGACCGAGGAACAAACCACGAAGTTCCGTGACAATTGGTCTATCGGCTTGAACGGCGGCATCGTGACCCCGCTCAGCCATAGCGCATTCTTCAAGAATGCCCGTGCCGCCGTAGGCATCGACCTCAACAAGCAGCTCTCCCCCATTTACGGCTTGACGTTCGAGAATATGTGGAGCGTCAATACGTTCGAGAGCAAAGCGTCCTTCGACGCAAGCAACCTGATGCTGTTGCACCGTGTCAACCTGAACAACGTGTTCTGCCGCTACAAAGGCAGACCCAGCGTGTTCGAGCTGGAAGCGCTGGGCGGTTTCGGCTGGATACACGTGAACGACGCGTATGACACGGAAGAGGGATGCAAGGACGGCAACTGGATTTCCTCGAAAGCGGGCTTGAACCTCAACTTCAACCTGGGCGAAAAGAGGGCATGGACCGTGGCCGTCAAGCCGGCAATCCTGTGGAACGTGACCCAGTTCGGAAAGGACAACATCAACTTCCATTCCGACCAGGCATTCTGGGAAATCACCGGCGGCATCGTTTACCGCTTCAAGAACAGCAACGGCAACCATTACTATTCCAACGGGTGCAGCCATGCCGACGTGATCGCGGCCTTGAACGCCACCATCAGCTCGATGGAAGCCGAAGCGGCAGGCAAGGAACGCGCGCTGCAGAACGCACAGAACACCATCAGCGACCTGCAGAAGGAATTGGACGACTGCAGGAACAAGAAAGTGACCCCCACGGTAACGCAGCCTGCAGAAAGCGACGAATACGTGGTCATCTTCCGTCAGGGCAGCAGCAAGGTGGACGCTCTCCAGATGCCGAACATCGACCGTCTGGCAAATTGCCTGAAGAAGAACGAAAACGCCAAGGTTTCCATCTCGGGCTACGCTTCCCCGGAAGGCAGCGCCAAGTTCAACCAAAAGCTGTCCGAGAAACGCGCGGAAGCCGTGAAGGACATCCTGGTGAAAGAATACGGCATCAGCGCCGACAGAATCGAGACCCAAGGCAAGGGCGTGGGCAGCATATTCGGCAAACCGGCTTACAAC
Organism: uncultured Paraprevotella sp.; assembly: GCA_964412085.1. Taxonomy (GTDB): domain Bacteria; phylum Bacteroidota; class Bacteroidia; order Bacteroidales; family Bacteroidaceae; genus Paraprevotella. Next base: position 2,478 of record CAYPMY010000150.1, read on the forward strand.
CGCGCAAGCATCTGCGTGACCAAGTAACCACGGCAATCCTTACATACGTCACAAAGGGAGGGCAACCGAAGAGGTTGCCCTCTTTATATATGCTAAAAAAAGTTGCTTTTAAATAATATTACGGTCGCCCCTTTGGTACTAACATGAATTTTGCTACTTTTGCAACGTGTTATAATAAATGAACGAATCATGAAAAAGTCTTTAATTGTATTATTAAGCGCTTTAAGTGCAAGCGGCTTAAACGCCCAGGAGGATTATAATTTGGGCGGGAACAAATTCAGAGACAACTGGTCGATAAGCCTGAACGGCGGCATAGCCAGTCCGCTCACCCATAGCGCGTTCTTCACGAACTCACGCGCAGTCGTCGGCCTCGACATCAACAAACAGCTCAGCCCCGTCTACGGCTTGACAGTGGAAAGCAACTGGACGATCAACACCCAGAGCCGGATGGCCGCCCAGAGGAGCGGCACGGCGTTCGACGCCTTCGACCTGATGCTGTTGAACCGCGTGAACCTGGACAACATTTTCGCGGGATACGACGGCCAGCCGCGCCTGTTCGAAGTGGAGGCGATAGGCGGACTCGGCTGGTTGCGCCTGAACGACTTCTACGAGACAGGCGAAGGCGCCAACCACCTGGCATCAAAGGCCGGAGTAAACTTCAACTTCAACGTGGGCGAGAAGAAAGCATGGACCATAGCCGTCAAGCCTGCCGTCCTGTGGGATATGAGCATGTGGGACGCCGAAAGACCCCACTCCCATCCCAACTTCAACGCCAACTACGCCAACTGGGAAATCACGGCCGGAGTGGTTTACCACTTCAAGAACAGCAACGGCAAGCACTACATGACGAAAGTCAAAGCCCACGACGAGGCGGAAATCAGCGCGTTGAACGCCACCATCAACAGCTTGCGCCAGGAGATAAGTTCCAAGGATGAAACCATGAGGAACACGGAAAGCAAGCTCCGCGACGAGGAACAGAAATCCGCCTATTTCGAAAAGGCGCTGAAAGACTGCCAGGACCAGGGCCCGAAAGTGGTCACGAACGACAAGAAGACATTGGAATCCGTCGTGACCTTCCGCCAAGGCAAGATCGTCATCGACGCTTCGCAGCGACCCAACGTGGAACGCATCGCCACCTACCTGAAGAACAACAAGAAGGCCAAGGTCAACATCCTGGGATACGCCTCTCCCGAAGGAAGCGCGGAAGTGAACGAACGCATCGCCAACCAACGCGCGGAAGCCGTGAAGAACATGCTGGTGAACAAATACAGGATCGAAGCCGACCGCATCACTGCCAAGGGACAGGGAGTGGGCTACATGTTCGAGGCACCGGACTGGAACCGCGTCAGCATCTGCACGATCGTAGAGGATTAATCGCCTACATACCGACATGGAAGAAGGCCGCTTTCCGCAAGCGGCCTTTTTTCATGCCCTCGCCGGAACAAGAGGCCTCAACCGATGCGGTCCGGCAACCCATGTATCACCCCGCCATGCTCCCCGCCTCGACA
>CAYPMY010000151.1:0-3757 GCA_964412085.1 uncultured Paraprevotella sp.
GGACGCTGACGACAGGTGCTGCCGTCGCCGGCATAGGCGCGCACGCGTTTTCGGGTTCCATGGGCAATGTGTCCGACGGCAGGATTGCGCTCGGCAACGCCGGCGGCATCGGAGCATCCGCGTTTTTTCGATTGTGCCGGCTTGACGTCTGCGGAACTTTCCGGCGACATCGGCTCCGTCGGAGCTTACGCGTTCAGGGAATGTACGAAGTTGCGGGAAGCCAGCATCGGCGAAAGGGTCACGGGAATCGGGGGATACGCCTTCTCGGGCTGCGCCGCCATGGCGGAACTCCGCGCCGGGCCGTCCGTCCCCCCGGCCTGCGGCGCGCGAGCCTTCGACGGCATCGACAAGCGGAGCTGCAAGTTGTACGTGCCGGAAGGGGCGGCTGACGGCTACCGCGCCGCAGGCCAACGGAAGGAGTCTTTCTTCGTGGAGAGCCGCGACTTCGCCGACCTCGGCGGACAGCCCGGCGGCGTCCGCGTGGTGAACGGGCGGGAAGTCCCCGTGCAGTAAGCCGGGCGCGGTGCGATGTCTCCCGTCCCGGCATCTGCGGGAGGAAGAGCCGTGTCATTACCCGGACAGGGTCTGATGCGGCTCTTTCGGGTCTGGCGGCCGCCCTGCGCGTATTCCCGGAGCGGGGCGTCCCGTCCCGGCCTCCTCCGTCCGCTTCAATGGCGGCGGGGAACGGTGCCCGGGAACCGCCGGAACGGAACAGGATAAGGAGTGCCGTCGTCAATCCGCGTCGTTCATACGGCAGGGCTTGTCCCGGTGCCTTACCCTTGCCGGCCGGCCGAAAGCGAAGATTCATCCATTTAAACTATGTTAAATCAGGGGGGGTAACAGTAAAATTGTTAACTTTGCAGAGAAGATGCCCGGGACAGGCGGGTAAGGGGTCCTACCGTCTGTCTTGGGGCGGCATGAGAGGAAAGGTTTGATAGGACTCCGTTTCATTTAACCCGAAGTCAAGATGAGGAAATTCTTTATCATGGTATGTCTTGCGGCGGGCGGTCTGTCGGCCCGTGCGGACAATGGCTCCGCAAAGTTCGCCGTCTGTTTGAAAGACGGCACTTCGAAAGTTTTCAATCTGGCAGACATTGAAAAAGTCACGTTTGGCGATGACAGCTTTACGGTAATCGCGACCGGAGTCGCGCCGGAGACGCTGGTGTATGGCGACGTGAGAAACATCAAGTTCGGCGAAGGGCCTGTGGGCATTGGCGGAGTCGCAGGCGAGAAAGAGCCTTTGCGGCTGTTTTTCCGCGACGGCCGGATCGGGGCCGTCGGGTGGCCGGATGGAAAGACCGCGCCGGCCTCTGTCTGTGACACAGGCGGCCGCCTTGTCCTCTTGCTGGAAAGTTGGGACGGTTCTCCCGTCGACGTGGGTGGACTGTCCGCAGGTGTTTATTTGTTTAAAGTCGGAAATCAAACAATCAAATTCATGAAAGAAAGATGAAAAAGTTACTTACTTTGATAACGGCGGGCATCGCGGGCTCCGCGCTCCTTGCCCAGACCAACCCCAACCGCTTGTTGGTGCGCGACAAGCTTGGGAACGTGAGAGGTTTCCTCGTGGAGAGAATAGATAGCATCTTCTTCGCCCAGGGGAATGACGATGTGTCCGCGAAGGTGTCGTCCGTGCTGCCCGAAGCGAAGGGCGACACCGTGTTTCTCCAGGTGACGGTGACACGCTCGGCGGGATGCGATGCGTTCAAGCTCGCCTGCGTCCCGTCGGGGACGGCTGAAAGCCTCGGGTCGGATGAGGCCGTGGCTGACTACGTGGACGCAAACGGCGGAGAATATGTGCGCCAGCAGTCGTCCGAAGTCAGGATGGCGATACCCAGCTTCAAGCTCAGCCCGGACACCGAATACACCATCCTCTCGGTGGGCTATGACGAGTACGGCATCGCCTGCGGCACGGACACCTGCAATTTCCGCACGCCCAAGGGCGACGCCTCCCAACCAGACGTGGAGGGCTCCATACCCGGCGAGGTGAACCAAGCCTTGTTCGTGCTTTATCCCCACGCGCAGGACGTGGAATGGAGCCAGAGGGAAAACTACTACGTGGCGGTGTTCAGCCTGCCCGCCACCCGGCGCGCGTCGGGGACGAAACCGAACCGCAACTCGGCTTGGTTCGACCAGACGGGCAAGTGGTACATGACCGAAAACGACATCGTGTTCCTCCAGAGCCTTCCCCAGGCGGTGCAGGCCGCTTTCCAGGCCAGCGAGTACGCCGGCTGGCGGATTGACGACATCGACATAATCCGCCGCCAAGGCGCGGAGACGGTTTACGTCATCGAGGTGGAAGGCGTGCAGGACGGCGTGCAGGTGGAAATGGACTTGTACTACTCCGAGGACGGCGTGCTGGTAAGGCAATTGGTCGACGTGGAGGAAGACTACGACTACGGCGACTTCATCCCCTCGCAGCCGGCCACGGGCATAACGGACTTCATCAACCAACGCTACCCTGGCGCGCGCATCATCGAAATCGACCGCGAGGACGGCGGGATGACCGAGGTGGAAATCCTGGACGGGCGGAAGTGCCGCGAGCTGCTCTTCGACAAGGCGGGCCAATGGATACACACCAAGACGGAGACGGCTTACGCAGATGTTCCCGATGTGGTGAAGACGACACTCGCCACCTCGGAGGAATACTCCTCGTACAGGATCGACGACATCGACTACTACGAGACTCCCGCCAAGAACTACTACCGCTTCGAGTTGAAGTCGTTGTACGTCGAGGTCAAGGTGGAGATAGACGAGGACGGGAACATGGAGGGATACGACCCGGCCAAACCCGGACAAGGCGGACAGGGCGGAAGCGACCCGGGGAACGGCGGCATGGTGGCCGGTGACAAGGAGAGCTTCATCCAAGAGAAATATCCCGGTGCCACCATCAGGGAGTACGACTACGACGATGACGGGCTGATAGAAGTGGAAATCATCCACGACGGCCATGAGAAAGACGTTTACTTCAACGGTGCCGGCGGATGGGTGATGACCCGGTGGGAGGTATGGCAGAAAGAAGTGCCGGCGGCCGTGACGAACGCTTACGGCACGAAATACCCGGGCTACTGTCCGGACGAAATCGAGTATGTGGAAACTCCTTCGGGCAACTACTATCTCGTGGAGCTGGAGGGCAGCGGCGACAGTGAGCTGACGTTGCGCATCGATGCGGACGGGAACATTTTGGGAACACGGTAGCGTGAAATCGAACCGCAAGGGAGGCGTCCCGGCGGCGTGTGGACGGACTTGTCCCATGCCGGCGGGATGCCTCCCTCATGGCAAGGGCTTGTGGCGGCGGCCGAAGTTTGGTCGGGATTCGTTTCCTCCTTTACGTCATGGAAACAGATTGATGGGGAGGGGCAAGTTCCTTTCGTGTCGCCTTCGGGAATGCCTGACTGCATTCCCGCCCCTGATTTGAAACTTGCGCGTCCTCAAAGGCGTACGACAGCCGTGTCATGATTCCGTTCTCGTGTCATGACACGGCTGTCTTTGGTTCGTAACCACGCGATGTGGCTTCTCGGGGCAGTCGTTTCGTTTCCGGCACGGCCTCTCGCCATAATGGAAGGACAGGTCTTTCCTTGGAAAGCGAGGAACTCGCAGGCCCAAAGGTTCCCGGCGGCCGTCTTATCAACGGGAAATCCTGAACAGTGAGGTTCAGGCCATGGTCACTTGTTGGCTTCTTTCACTTTGCGGAAGAGGTCTGAGGCGAAGATGAAGCTGTTCAGGCGCTCGTTGGTGGAGTTCATGATTTCGTCCTTGT
>CAYPMY010000152.1:0-3718 GCA_964412085.1 uncultured Paraprevotella sp.
ACCCGGGGCAGGGGCAGGCTTCAGCCGCGGCGCGGCGAAATCGTCCGGCAAGAAATGGATTCGCCGTGACGCTCGTTCCCGCAACGAAGGCAAACTGAGTCATGAAGCCGCTTCAAAACACGGCGACGCTCCTTGGCATTCCTTGGGGAGGGAGCACGTGCAGACGGGGATGCCGAGACCGGGCGCACAAACCTCTACGGTCTTCCTTTCACAGGTTGCCGCGGCCGTTTCGCCTGCAGACGGAAAGCCTGCGTCGCGCGGGCGGGGACGCTTCCCTTGATTGTCATTCGCCTCGTATGCCGAAGTTGTCTTCCATCGCATCTTCAAACTCTTTCCTTTCAGACTCCGTGTAGAACGGCATGCCCCAAATCTCGAAGCTCCGGTTCCGGGTATGGAACAAGACGGAACCCTCCGTCTTGATCTTCTTCAGGAATTCGGCCTTCCAGGAATCCGTTCCGCGCAAATGAGCCCCCTTGGATTCCATGAAGACTTGAAGATTGACGAAAGAGTCCCCGGCATGCTTCCTCATGAAGAGGACGAAATCCGGTTCAGTGGCTCTGCCTGTCTCAAAATCGTATATTCTCAAATCCTTCTCATTGCGGACAAGATAAACTTCCTCATACTTCTCTTTCAACTCGCCCATGATGCCCTTGATATACTTGATGAGATGCTTTTCCTCGTCCGTGCCGAAATTGTCATCGTAGGCGAACCAGTCCGCCTCCCCGACATCACAGCGAAGGACGCGGTTGGTCGTCGTCTTGATGGAAATCCCCTCCTCCTTGTCGCCCGTACCGTCGGGAACCCTGAAAGCATGATCCTTGAACACGTCGCGAAACGGATGCCCCTTAAAGGTCTTCGTGCCACGCATACCGTTGCCTCCCTTGGGAAGCATGGGCTCCATGTCGCGCAGGACTTGCAGGGCCGCATCGAGTTTTTGCCTTTGGGAAAGGTTCCCTACGGCATCCCCGCTGCCGGTCAGCTTCACCCTGATTCGGGAAAGGTAGGCATCGCTTTCCACGAATTCTTTCACGGACTTCAAACCGGGAAAGGAGACTTTCAACGAGTTGAACGCGAACCCGGGCAATCTGTTGATGGCCGCCCTGACGACATGCCTGCCAAAGTCGCCGAGCCGCACGGTCTTCTGCCGGACTGGCATCGCATCCCGGACCGTCGCCCCGCCAAAGGCGGGACTTTGTTCCATGTCCCCGCTCTTGACGCTGGCTTGGAATTCCTTGTCAAGGATGGATTGCCCGATGTTCGTCAAATCCCCGTTAACCAGATACGGTTCCTGCTCGTTGGCGAACACATGCCCGTCCCTGTATAAGCGGGTGTCCTTGAAACTCTCCTTTAGTTTTTCCGACACTTCCCGGCTCTTAGGTGCCATGATGCCGGAGCTGGCCAAGGCATCGTTCAGCTCCTGTACGTACCTGGGGTTGTGGGAACTATGGTAGTGCAACGTTTCCAATGCCCTCAGCCTGTTCGCGATGTCGTTGTCAAACTTGCGGGAACCCGTCGGGACGGACGGACCGGCGGCTTCCCCATCCAACGAGAAAGGCATGTACCTCGCCCCGCGGCCTATCAGCTGCGCTTCGGCGTTGGTCGTCTTCCCGGGCGTGTTCCTCCTTGAGTCGCGTGTGTCATATAAGCGCACGATATCGAAAAGGTTAAGGACATCCCAGCCCTCGTTCAGCATGTCAACGGCAAAGACGGCCCTGAACTCGTTGTCCTTGGCTTCAAGGGAATTCAGGTATGCCTGCTTTTCCGGGCTGATGTTGTTCCCGTCGATCAGCAACAGATTGTCCTCCTTGAAGTCCTCTTGCAATTCAAGCAAAAGGTTCTCTAACGTGATGCCGCCTGCTTCGAAGTAGCCGAACGCGGACGAAAGGTCGCCGACGGCGTGCGAGCGGATACGCCGCAACGTGTCCGCGCTCAGTCCCTTGACTGCCCGGACAAATTCACCGTGGAACGCCTTGTTGTCCGCAATCGTCCTGGACTTGAACATCACCACGGGCTTGACGTCCTGCTTGATCGAGGCGAACAGCTTCCTCTTGTACTGGCTGAGTATGACGGCCGACATGGCTCTTTCGACGGGCGGGGCATCGCTTTGCACGACGGCGACGTCTTTCGAGTAGCCGTCTTCCCTGAACCTTTTTAGCGGGTAGTCGAAGATTATCTTGTCCGCATATTTGCCCGCTATGTTCGGGTTCGTGAAATCTTCCGTCGCGGTGAATTCCAACAAGACGTTCACGCCCCCGTCCTCGGGCTGGTGCCGGAATATGCGCATGACGGTGGTCTCCCAGTCGTCGGACGGCTCGAATTCATCATCGTCGAACAGTCGGGCCGCCGCGTCCACTCCTTTCTTCGCCGCGCCGTTCATGTGATGGGCTTCGTCCGAAATCAGCACCAGCCTCTTGGCGCTGAAGTCGTTGTAACTCACTCCCCCTTCCTTCGGCGTGTTGAGGTCGCCATGGAGCCCTTGCGTCGTGGTGAGGCAGAAATTGATGCCGTCGTCGTCCGCAGCCTGGAAGTTGCTTACCCTGCGGATTCCGACTTGCCTGCCGCCGATGCTGACGGATTGCGCGAACAGGTATTTCGGCGACGCGGCGTTAAGGAAGTTGTCCTCCGTCTTGCCGACCACGTTGCCGTTGCCCACGAAGAACAGGAAGTTGCGGTAGCCCTTCGTGTACAAGTAGAGCATGAGCCCGGCCATGACGAGCGTCTTGCCGCTCCCGGTAGCCATGTGGAACAGCAAATGCGGCCTCAAGGGCTTTCCCTCATAGTCGTTCTCCCAGAAACTGATGAAATACTGGAACGCCTCCTTCTGATACGGGCGCAACGGCATGGACGGGTTGAGCGCAGTCCCGAAGCATGCCGGCATCCCGGTGTCCTTGATGCCTTTCCTGCCGAATTCGTCGCGCAACCTGGCCTGGAGGTTGCCGCGCAGGTAATCTTCCATGCTGAACGCCTGCTTCCTTGCCATATCACCTTACAGAATAGAAGTCCGCATTCAGTCGCTTGTCGCTCCGGCTTATCCCGTATTCCTCGTTGTCGATTTCGGAATAAGGCACGTAGAGCAGGTTCTTGTCGAGGCATTCTGTCAGGAAGCGTTTCTGGTCGTCAAACGACAGCCCCTCGAATTCCTTGATGTCCTTGTCTATCTCTTGCGGCTTGACTTTCCACGACAAGAAGCCCGTGTCCTGCATGTCAGCCCAGATTGCCCGAAGCTCGTCCGTGGAAGCCGCGTTCCCGATGGCATCGGCGAACCGCTGGTTCGCGGCGGCTAACTCGCAGTAAACGAACGAACCTCCGCCTTGCCAGCCGACGGCTTTCGATACTCCCCCTTGTTCACCCTTTATGACTTTCTTTAACCGTTCCACGGCTACCGTTCGGATGTAGTTCATCTGTTCGACGCCAATGTAGCGGCGGTTCATCTTATGGGCAACGGCGGCGGTGGTACCGCTACCGAGATGATAGTCAAGGACAATGTCCCCCTCTTCCGTGCCGACCTCTATGATTGCTTTCATGAGGTTTTCCGGCTTCGCGTAATCGAACTCGTCACGTCCAAACAGGTTCCCGATTTCGTTGTTTCCGTCTTGATTCTTCGATTTGTATAAAAGTTCCTTCAGGAAATCGCTGATGAGGAAATCCGAGATGACCGCGCTCTTTCCCTTACTTTTATCATCTTCGTCTTTAAACTTACGCGAATAAGGTTTTGAAA
>CAYPMY010000153.1:0-3693 GCA_964412085.1 uncultured Paraprevotella sp.
TTCGTTAAGGACAACCAACTTGCATGCTTCTAACCTTATATCGAACTCACGTAAAATAACGGATTCTCGCGCGGCGGCTTTCTGACGTTTTGTAACGAAAGAGGGTCTTTCCGCGTCCTTTTGTCGGCCTTGCCGGAAGTTTGTGCGTGTGCCCCGGTGTTCGTGAAAGCCGGAAGCCCGTTCCGTTGTCATTCTGTTTCCTGGTCTTGGGGATGTTCCCGCTTCAATTAGAGGCGGGAACACGGCCCGCGGCTCGTTCCCGCTTCCGTTTCGGACGGCTCGCGGCGCGTTTCGCGCAGGTGTTGCTTCCGTTGTGCGCACGACGGGAAATCGCTTTCAGCCGAATGATTTTCCGTTCGGCTGAAAGAATCCTGCATATATGCGGAATTTATGCAGGAAACCGAGGAAATATTCGCATATTTATGCAGGATTCCGCTCTGGTTCGTGCTTTTCGGGCCAGAATGAATGGCCGGAAACCGCGCGGTCTGCTTCCTTTTTGCACGGAATATCGTCTTGTTCCTTGCAAAATGTCACGCGGCCTTTCCCTGTTCCCGGCCTTGTAAGAGAGGACGGCATCGCGGCGGGGAATGCTTCGGATGCCCTGTCTCTTTGGATGCGGATTCTTCCGCCTGCCCCCGCCGTTCCCGCCTGTCCCCGCGCCTGATGAGGTCGATGGCGGACGGCATGGCGGGCGCGCGGGCGGACGGCTCCGGCCCTCGGGCGGGGCCGGGTGAACGTCATCGTTTGACGGGCGCCTCGCAAGCCCCATGGCTTGAAAGGCGGCGCGTCCGTCCGTCGCGTCGCGTCCGAGACAAGCCTGCCCTCGCGGCGGGGAAGGCGGTTCTCAGGGCCGGGGCGGGGGCGTCGCCTGCCCCGGAGCGGGATGCCGCGGCTTGGACGGGCGGTCTTCCCGGCCCGTTCCCGCATCGGAAGCCTTCCCCGCCGCGAGGCGGGGCCGAGGCGGTGGCACGGGTGTTCCTCTCGGCACGCTTCCCGGACGTTGCGGTGGCGGGACTGCCCGGGATTTCCGCCCCGGCCCTCCCTTTCGCCCGGGATGCCGGTCGGCAGACGGGCCGCCCGTTCGGCGCGAAGCTGGCGTTTTTGTACGGGCCGTCCAAAGTCTTCCCTTGTTCACTTGCTGATTTTCAATACGCGTGTTCCGGCCGTAATGACGTTCATTCGGTGTGTGACAAAAATCAGGGTCTTGTCGCCATAATACTTGAGGATGTTTTGCCACAGCCGTTCCTCGGTCGGGGTGTCAAGCGAGGAAGTGGCCTCGTCGAATAGAAAAATGCCGCTCGGACGCAACAAGGCGCGGGCGATGGCTATGCGTTGCGATTGTCCTTCGCTCAATCCCGTGCCTTGTTCGCCGCAACGGCTGTCCAGGCCTTCGGGCAGTTGGAGCACGAAATCGGCGCAGGCGTGGACAAGTGCGGTTTGCATTTCCGCATTTGTGGCGCGCGGGTTGCCGAGCATCAGGTTTTCCCGTATGGTACCGCTGAAGAGGGTGTTCCCCTGAGGGACGTAAGTGAAGCAGGAACGGGTATCTACATTGCATTCGGAATGCTTGCCGTGGTTGTCGTATAACGTAATCTTTCCCGCGGTGGGATGGATTAAAGAAAGCATCAGACGTATTAAGGTCGTCTTTCCCGCGCCGGTTTCCCCCATTACGGCCGTATGGCTGCCCGGCGGGAAATCGTACGTGAAATCCTGCAGGACGTGGCGGCTCCCCTTGTCGTATGCGTATGAGACCTGCTGGAAGCGTATGCCGGGAGGCGAACCCAACCGAGTCCTTCCGGGATGCTTTTCCAAAGGGATTTCTTCCAGTTGCATGAGACGTTCGCCGGCCGTAAAAGCATTGACGAAAATAGGGATGAAACGGGTCATGTCCCGGAAAGGGACTTGTATCTGCCCTACGAGCTGGATGAAGGCTGTCATCATGCCGTAGGTGATTGTCCCCTCGTGCAGCCGGGCGGCGCCCCAAAGAAAGGCCACGAGGTAGCATCCCATGAATCCGGCGCTGAGTAAAGACGAGGAGATGGACGAAAAACGGGTGCGGGTCTTGATTTGGTCACGCAAGCTCCGTTGTATGCGGCCTAACCGTTCTACCATGGCCGACTGCCGCTCCAATGTCTGGACAATCATCTGATGTTGTATCGTTTCTTGCAGCACGCTTTGGATGCGGCTGTCCGTGTTCCTGATTTCGCGGGTCAGTCTGCGCATGCGTTTCATATAGACCTTGCTCAATACCATGAAGAGCGGGATGATGGCCGTGGTGAGACAAGCCAATGAAGCATCCAGGGAACACAGGAATAAGAACGCACCTACCAGCCGGATACACACGGAGATAATGGAAGGAACCGTCTCGGTGACGGCATTCACCACGTCGGCGACATCCCGTTCCAGCCTGTTGAGGAGGTCTCCGCTGTGCCGGCGGTTTCGGTCTTTCCATTCGCTGTGCAGCAAACGGTCGAAATAGAATCGTTGCATGTGGTTCTGTGCCTTGACCCCCAAAATGGCCTTGACCCAACGTGAAGCGAAATGGATGCAGAGTTGGGACAGCAGGATGCCGATGAGCAGTGCGGCTGCTGTGGATAAACGCCCGGAGGCTTTGTGGGTCGCGATGTCGATAGTCCATTTGGTGGCACCGATGAACATGAAATCCAACAATACGGCGGAGCAACCAAGCAGGGTGTTCAGTCCTGCTTGTAGCCTGTGGTGGCGCAGTATATTCCACAGCCATCGGAGTAAACGGAAAGTGGAGTAGGCCGACGTAGAGGGACGAAAGGCGTTCAACATGATCCTTCCCTTGTGCCGGTACCCCACATGAGTTTCTCACGCAAGGTGGAGTAAAACGAATGGCTCTTGCGTTGCAACACCTTTATATTATAGGAGGCCCGGCGAATGACGAGGCGCGTGGCCTCAGTGCAGGCTTCGCTGCGGCCGTCTATGGCCACGAGGAATTTATGGTTGCGGGATTCCACCGACAACGTGAGTTCCGCTTGGTCGCGGAGCGTAATGGGACGTGCGTTCAGGCTGTGGGGGGCGACAGGCGTGATGCAGAATATGTCGGACTGTGGCACGATGATGGGTCCCCCTACGCTCAAGGCGTAACCGGTGGAGCCTGTGGGCGTGTTGACGATGAGGCCGTCGGCCTGGTAAGTGGCAAGGAATTCGCCGTCCACTTCCACCCGGATGGAAATCATGGAGGAATTGTCCCGTTTCAGGACAGCTACTTCGTTCAGGGCGTAAGGGTATCCGGACAGTCTCGGGCCTTCGTACCTTACTTCGATGACGCTGCGTTCGTCGATTTTGTACGTGTGGTTGTAGATGTCGTCGATGCACTCGTTGATTTCTTCCTGGGACACATCAGCTAAGAAGCCGAGCCGCCCCATGTTGATTCCTAATATCGGTATGCCTTTATTTCCCACCCGGCTGGCGGCGGCTAGGAATGTACCGTCGCCGCCCATGCTGATTGCGATGTCTGCCTGAAAATGGCTGTCCGGTATCAGCCCGGTGGGACAGATGTCGAAATGCAGTTTCTGGCTGAGGTAGGTGTAGAAAGCGGTGTCGATATACAGTTCGGCACCACGTGCGTCCAACAGGGAAATGAGCTGTTTGACCGAAGCCGACTTTTTGGCCTGATATATGTTGCCGAACAGGGCGAATTTGAGTCTCTCTGCCATTCTCCTA
>CAYPMY010000154.1:0-3672 GCA_964412085.1 uncultured Paraprevotella sp.
CGTCGCTCAATATCTTCTGCTCCTTCAGCTCGGACTTCGTGCCGAACACGTACCAGCCCGCATGGAGCTGCTTGTCCTGCTCGGCCACGGTCCGGGTCTTGGCCTTGTTCTCTTCCGTCAAGGTGTTCACGTTCTCGTTCAGGGACGTTATGGCCTCGTCTTGCCGGGTTATCACGATGTCCTTTTCGGCCAGCTGCGCCTCCAGCTCCTGCACCCTCTGCTTCTGGGATTCGAGCTGGGCGGACAGGTCGTCCACCATCTTCTTCAGCTTGTCTCCCCCTATGGTGCTCGCACGGAGCTTCTCCCTCAGCTGGTCGATTTTGTCCCGGTTCTGCGCCATGGCATCCTGAATGTACTGCATGTTCTCGCGGACGGCCTGCCTGGAAGTCTCCGATTCCAAGTCTCCGTCGTCCACGGTGATGCGTCCCTCGGCCTCGTTGATGCGCCGGAAGCCCTCCTGGATCTCGTTCACCGTTCCCATGATCTCGTTCAGCTCGGTATCTTTGTCGTTGATGACCTGCATCAGCGAATCCCGTTCCTCGGCAAGGGCCTGGCTTTTCTTGCTCGCCCCGTCGTCGCACGCGGCCAAAGCCGCCGCGCACGTCACACATAAAAAGACCTTTTTCATACGCTTCTGTTTTTTATTCGTTCATATTCTCCTTCTTACTCCCTTTCTCTTCGCGTCCGGCCAGCACGACGACGAACTCGCCGCGCGGCTCCGTTCCCACGAAACGTGCCAGCACCTCTTCCAACGTCCCCCGCACGCATTCCTCGTGCACCTTGGAAATCTCGCGGCACACGGCGGCCCTGCGTTCCGGCCCGAACGTCTCGACGAACTGCTCCAGCGTCCGGACCAGGCGGCGGGGCGACTCATAGAAGACGAGGGTCCTGGATTCCGAGGACAAGGCCGCCAGACGCGCCGCCCTCCCCTTCCTGGCCGGGAGGAAGCCCTCGAAGCAGAAACGGTCGCAGGGAAGCCCGGAAGCGACCAAGGCCGGCACGAAGGCCGTGGCGCCCGGCAGGCAGACCACCTCCGCCCCGGCCTTCACGGCTTCGCGCGCCACAAGGAAGCCGGCGTCGGAAATGCCCGGGGTGCCGGCGTCGGACACGACAGCCACCGTCTCTCCGGCGTTCAGGCGGCCGACCACGGCGGGAACCGCCTGATGCTCGTTAAACTTATGATAGGGCAGCATCGCGTTCCTTATCTCGAAATGCTTCAGCAGGATGCCCGTCGTGCGCGTGTCCTCCGCCAGTATCAGATCGGCTTCCCTCAGTATGCGCAAAGCACGATACGTGACATCTTCCAAGTTCCCCACCGGAGTGGGTACCAAATATAAGATTCCCATCGCCCGCTCTGTCAGTACGGACAAAAATAAGAATAAAACATTATCCGCTACGCTACGCGCGCCAATATTTAACAGTTGTTTGCGAAATTGCCTTTTTTTATCCCGCCGTCCGCCCCCAATCACCCGGTTTCCCGCGGGAAAAGGGAGGCGGGCCGGCACGCCCGGTCAGAAAACCGCGTTTTCATTTGCCCCTGTGCCCGCCTTTCACTATCTTTGCAGGGAATCATACCACAAACAACATCCGCAATGAGTCCGATAACCGAACGGAACGGGGAAATGACGCGCAGGGGGCGGATTGAAGTCATCTGCGGCTCCATGTTCTCCGGCAAGACCGAAGAACTGATCAGAAGGCTGAGGCGGGCAGAGTTCGCCCGCCAAAGCGTGGAAATATTCAAGCCGTCCATCGACATCCGCTATGACGAGCAGGACGTGGTGTCGCACCAGGGGAACTCCATACCCTCCACGCCCGTGGACTCTTCCGCCAGCATCCTGCTGCTCGGGTCGGACACGGACGTGGTGGGCATCGACGAAGCGCAATTCTTCGACGAGAACCTGGTCGGCGTATGCGACGAATTGGCCAACCGCGGGACGCGCGTCATCGTGGCCGGGCTGGACTTGGACTTCAAGGGCGTGCCTTTCGGCCCCATGCCGGGGCTGTGCGCCGTGGCCGACGAAGTGACCAAGGTGCATGCCATCTGCGTGAGGTGCGGCGCGCTGGCATACGTGTCCCACCGCACGGTCGACGACGAGAAGCGCGTGCTCCTGGGGGAACAGACGGCATACGAGCCGCTCTGCCGTCCCTGCTACCGGGAAGCGATAGAAGAGGACAATCTGAAACGCCGGGCCTGACCCCGCCCCGATATGCTTGAAAAGGAAATAACGTTCGACCGGTTCATCCGGGGACTGCTGGCCGTGGCGGGGCTGGGGCTGGCCATATACGTCATCCACCTGCTCCGGACAGTGCTCCTGCCTTTCTTCATCGCCTGGCTTCTGGCCTATATGGTATATCCCATGGTGAAGTTCTTCCAGTACAAGCTTCGTCTCCATAACCGGATACTGTGCATCGTCATCGCCTTGTTGTTGATATTGGCGGCCATCGCCGGCTTCTTCTGGCTCATCATACCGCCGACCGTAGCGGAGTTCGTGAGGTTCCGCGACATCATAGCCGACTTCATCAAGGAATCGGGGAACTCCGACATCGCCCGCGGCATCGAGACTTTCTTCCGGCAGGACATCGACCAGGACGACTACATACGGATGCTGCACGAGAACAACGTGATGGAAGTGCTGAAGGCGGTAGCCAACCAGATATGGAAGCTTATTTCGCGCACGTTCGACCTCATCTTCGCGGTGCTCGGCCTGTGCATGGTGGTCCTCTACCTTTTCTTCTTCCTGTTAGACTACGAGAAGATATCGGAGGGCTGGGTCAAGCTGGTGCCCAAGCACAGCAGGCGCTTCGCGTCAGCCCTGGTGAAAGACGTGCAGCACGGGATGAATTCATACTTCCGCGGCCAAGCCCTTGTCGCCTTCCTGGTGGGAGTCCTGTTCAGCGTCGGGTTCCTCGTCATCGACTTTCCCCTGGCCGTAGGCCTGGGAATGTTCATCGGCTTCCTGAACCTCGTGCCTTACATGCAGGGCCTGGGCTTTATCCCGACCCTCTTGCTCGCCCTGCTGAAAGCCAACGACACCGGGGAGAACTTCTGGATAGTCTTGCTTTCGGCCTGCGCCGTCTTCGTCGTCGTGCAAAGCATCCAGGATGCCTTCCTCGTTCCCAAGATCATGGGCAAGTTCATGGGCCTGAACCCTGCCGTCATCCTGCTGTCGCTGTCGGTGTGGGGATACCTGTTGGGCTTAATCGGGCTCATCATCGCGCTTCCCCTGACGAACCTCCTGCTTTCCTACTACCGCCGCTTCATAGAGCGCGACGAGCGCAAGGTCTTGCTGGCCGAGAAGAGGAAGCGCAAACGCCCGCTGTCCTCACAAGGCTTTCCGGGCGGTCGCCCCGACGGTGCCGCGGTATCCTGCGGCAAGGACGTCCCCGTTCCCGGAAGCGTGGAAAGCGCCTCGGTGAAGGAGGAAAGGGATTAAAAGACGACTTCCCCCACGAAAAAGAAGCCTTTCGGGAAAAAAACGTGCGAAGCGTTTGCCGTTCCGGGAAAAAGAAGTACCTTTGCGACTGCGTACGGTAATGGCGCATATCCGGCGATTCGTTAGCTCAGCTGGTAGAGCACAACACTTTTAATGTTGGGGTCTTGGGTTCGAGCCCCAAACGAATCACAAGGGAAGGGTTTCAGCAAGGGAAACCCCTCCTATTTATAATAGCGAA
>CAYPMY010000155.1:0-3659 GCA_964412085.1 uncultured Paraprevotella sp.
TCCCAAGTCGTATGTCAGCAATTCCGGCCTGCGCATCTTCCGGGGCTATTCCTGGGGGCCGCCGTCCCAGTCCTCTCCGCATCCGGGCTCGTCAAGGCCTTCCGTCTCCTCCTCGTCCGCGAACCGGATGTCTGCGTCCTCGCCCATGGCTTCCAGCTCTTCCGGCAGGAGGCTCAAGTCCTTGTCCCTATGCACGATACTGCTTCGGGCGGTAATGGCCTGAAGCTTGTTGCTCTCGCTGTTCAGCTCGCGCCACAACAGGTCTTTCAGCTCGGCTAAGCCCATCCCCGTGACCGAAGAGATGAACACGTGGGGCACGTCGGGCAGGTTCTCGGAAAGCATCCGGACGAGTTCTTCGTCCAGCAAGTCGCTCTTCGTGATGGCCAGCACCCGCCGCTTGCCGAGCATCTCGGGGTTGAACGCGGACAATTCGTCCAGCAGTATCCCGTATTCCTTCCGGATGTCCCCCGTGTCGCCGGGAACCATGAACAACAGCAAGGAGTTGCGCTCTATATGGCGCAGGAAGCGTAGCCCCAACCCCTTGCCTTCGCTGGCGCCCTCGATGATGCCGGGAATATCGGCCATTACGAACGACCTGTCGCCGCGGTAGGGCACGATGCCCAGGCTGGGCTCGAGCGTCGTGAAGGGATAATTGGCTATCTTGGGACGGGCGGACGACACGGTGCTCAGCAAGGTGGACTTCCCGGCGTTGGGGAATCCCACCAGACCGACGTCGGCCAACAGCTTCAATTCCATGATGACCGTCATCTCCTGCATCGGCTCCCCGGGCTGGGCATACCGCGGGGCCTGGTTGGTGGCCGTACGGAAATGCCAGTTGCCCAGGCCGCCACGGCCTCCTTTCAGCAGCAACACGACCTGCCCGTCCTCCGCCACGTCGCAAAGGTATTCCCCCGTGTCGGCATTATAGACCACCGTCCCGCACGGCACGTCTATATACTTGTCTTCGCCGTCCTTGCCCGACGAGCGCGACTTGGAGCCGTTCCCGCCGTGGCCGGCGAATACGTGCCGGTCATAACGCAGATGGAGCAACGTCCAATAGTTGTGGTTGCCGCGGAGGTAGACGTTGCCCCCGCGGCCGCCGTTCCCGCCGTCGGGGCCTCCCTTGGGCACGTACTTGGCCCGGTGCATGTGCGCCGAGCCGCGCCCTCCCTTGCCCGAACGGCAGCATATCTTCACGTAGTCTACGAAACCGGATTCTGCCATGAAACGGATTATTTCTTGTTCGCGGCGTCCACCGCCTCGAAGATTTCCGCCAGCATCTGTTCTTTCGAGCCCTTCCAGCTGAAAGTGCGGCGCAAGCCTTCCTTCTCGAACCACTCGGCCAAAGGAGCCGTCTGGCTACGGTACACCTCGAAACGCTTCCTGATGGTCTCTTCGTTGTCGTCCGCCCGCCCCTGCTCGACGGCACGGTTCAGCAGGCGGGCCATCAGCGTCTCCTCGTCCACCGCCAGCTCTATCATCATGCCCATGTCGTCGCCGCGGTCGGCCAGCATCTTCTTCAACGCCTCGGCCTGCGCTATGGTGCGGGGGAAGCCGTCGAATATCACCCCCCGGCCTTTCGCCCGCGCGTCGTACGTCTTGGCCAGGATGTCCGTCATCAGCTCGTCCGGAATGAGCTGGCCGTTGTCGATGTACCTCCCGGCAACCTTGCCCAGTTCCGTGCCGTTCTTGATTTCCCCGCGCAGCACGTCGCCGGTGGAAATGTGCTCCATGCCGTACCTTGCCGCGATTTCGTCACTGTAAGTGCCCTTGCCCGATCCCGGGGCACCGAAAATAATAATGTTCTTCATCGTCGTTATTCTTGTATTGTTCGTAGCGATTTCCCCCTCTGATCCCGGCAACAGGAACCGCCGGCCTATTCCACGATGGTGTAAATGTCGCGGGTGTTCCTCCCGTAGCCGCCGTAATCCAGCCCATACCCCAGGATGAAATCGTTGGGGATGGAGAAACACTTGTACGGGATGTCCAAATCCACCTTCAGGTTGCCGGGCTTGAGCAACAAGGTGCAGATGGAGACGGAACGGGGATTGTACTTCGCCAGCATTCCCGTCACGTATTTCATCGTCAGCCCGGAATCCACGATGTCTTCCACGATCACGACGTCCCGCCCGGAGATGTCGACGTCCAGCCCTATCATCTCCCGGACGGAGCCGGTTGAAGATATTCCCACGTATGAAGCCAACTTGACGAACGAAATCTGCGCGGAAAGCCTGATTTCCCTCATCAAATCGGCGGCAAAGATAAAAGACCCGTTCAATATGGCCAGGAAGACGGGCTCCGAGCCGGCCAAGTCACGGTTGATTTCCCCCGCCACCCGCTTCACCTGTTTCAATATCTCGGCCTCATGTATTGACACGGCGAATTTTTTGTCCTTTACCTGAAGTGTTTCCATATCTTTTTGCTAATTTTGCGTACAAAGATAGTGAAAGGCGGGTGCAGAGGCAAACGAAAAACAAAGTTTTTCAAGTTCAGACGCGCCAAACCGCATCCCGTTCCGCCTGGACATAGTGCAAGACCAAGAAAATACGAAAGGAAACGAATCCTCATTTGTCATGAAGATACTCACCTCGGCCCAGCTTAAGGAATTAGACAGATACACCATAGAACACGAGCCCGTCTCGTCCGCCGGCTTGATGGAACGCGCCGCGGAAGCCATCGCGGCAGAGCTGAAAAGCCGTTGGACTACCGCCACCCGCTTCATCGTGTTCGCCGGCCCGGGCAACAACGGCGGCGACGCCCTGGCGGTATCCCGCCTGCTCTGCGACGCCGGGTACACGGTGCAGGCGTATCTGTTCAACGTCACGGGGCATCTCAGCGACGACTGCCTTGTCAACAAGAAAAGGCTGGAGAACCTGGCCGGAATGTCGTTCACCGAAGTGTCTTCCCAATTCTCTTTCCCGGAAGTGGACGGGGACGACGTCATCGTGGACGGGCTGTTCGGCACCGGGCTGGACAAGCCTTTGGACGGGGGCTATGCCGGGCTCGTGAGAAGGACAAACGCCAGTCCGGCCAAGGTGGTGAGCATCGACATCCCGTCCGGCCTGATGGGCGAAGACAACGCGCGCAACAACCCGGCGGCCATCGTCCGCGCCGACCTGACCCTGACCATCCAGCTTCCCAAGCTGGCCTTCTTCTTCGGTGAGAACCAGAAATACATCGGCGAAGTAAAGCCCTTGGACATCGGGCTTTCCGCCGAGGGACTGGCGGCCATCCGGAGCGACGTCACGGTGACAGAGCGGGAAGAGGTGAGGAGCATGCTCAGGCCGCGCGACCCTTTCGCCCACAAGGGCGGCATGGGACATGCCCTGCTCGTAAGCGGGCAGTACGGCATGGGAGGCGCGACCATCCTCGCGGCAAGGGCTTGCCTGAGAAGCGGGGCGGGCAAACTGACCATCCACACGCCGGACATGAACAACGACATCTTGCAATGCAGCGTGCCCGAAGCCATACTCAGCCACGACGTGTCCGACATCCGAGTGTCGAAAGCCGTAAGCACCTACGACTACAACGTCCTGGCCATGGGTCCCGGACTGGGCACGCACGAAGAGACGGCGGAGGCGTTGCGCGCTTTCATCCGTAACCATCCGGGCGAAATGGTGCTCGACGCGGACGCGCTCAACATCCTGGGCAACCATCCG
>CAYPMY010000156.1:0-3603 GCA_964412085.1 uncultured Paraprevotella sp.
AACCCGGGTTCTTCAAATAAGTGTCCGTGACATCAGTCTGCGCATGCGCGGCAAGGGGGATGCCGCAGGCCAAAGCACCGGCCATCAGGAAACGGGTAAACTTGTTCTTCATGATTCTTTCGTTTAAAGAGGTTCGTTCAAAATTGGAATTAAGTCATAAACTGTCCGCTAAATTACAGTTTAGTATTCAATATTACAATTTTTCTCGCAGGAACTTTTGTTAAATATCTGTAAGTATGCGGCCGACAACCCCCGCCGGGCCGTCCTTGACATACTAAGGACAGTCCGGCCGGGTAATGGATTCGGGACGAAAGTTATCGCGCGCCTATTTCCCGGACGAGACGTTCGGCCCCGCCCCATCGGTCGATGACGTAGAGCACGTAACGGATGTCCACGCCGATACAACGGGTCAAATCCTGTGTGAAAGTGATGTCGCTGCTCAAGGCGTCCCAGTTGCCGTCGAAAGCCAGTCCGATGAGTTCGCCTTTGCCGTTGAACATCGGGCTGCCGGAATTTCCGCCGGTAATGTCGTTGTTCGTCAGGAAGCAGAGTTGCATTTCGCCGCTTTCCTTGTCTTTGTAAGGGGCGAAGTCGCCTTTTTCGAATAGGGCTTTGACTTCCGGCTCCACTTTGTATTCGTCTATCTTGTCGCTTTGCGCGACTTTATCCAGCAGGCTCGGCATGGTGGTAAAGTAGTTCTGGTGTCCGGCGACACTGGTGTAGTCGTCCACGAAACCGTAGCTCAGGCGCATGGTCGAGTTGGCATCCGAATAATGCGGCCTGTCCATTTCCATTTCAAGTATGGCTTCGCAAAGCAGCCTTTCCTTTTCCGCCACGTCCGTGTCGTACTGGCTGATGCCGCCTGATACTTTTTCTCTGAGTTCCATCACGCTCTTCAGGCATTTCAGTGCCATGTCATTGTCCTTTTGTTCTTGGGTCAGCGTCATATTGACACAGTTCGTATCGGTCAGGACCGACTGTTTGAACATGGCATCCACGTAGGCACGGATGTCGTTGTCGTATTCTTTTTCTATCGTCTGGTAGAAGTCCGGCAGATATTCGGGTCTTACTTGCCTGGCGTAATTGTCCATCAAGGCCGTCATCGTTTCCTTGTCGACCTCCTCGTTCCAGTCCCTGAATTGCTGGCGCAGACGGTTCTTCCAAGTTTCCCTGTCCTTTTCTTCTCCTGCGCCTTGCAGGTTGTCGAAGTACATGGCGATGCGCAGCAGGTCAGGTCCCCCGAGGAAAGACTCGTTCAGGAACGCGAGGGCGCGGTTGCCTTCTTTGCGGGTAGCGTACGCTTTTTCTATCTCGGGAGCCAGGTTCCCGAATTTTTCTTGTCTTTTCTTGCTTTTCCGTGCCCATTCGTTGACTTGCCGTTCTTGTTTTTTCTTCTGTTCCACGACTTTCAACTCTTTAAGGGCCTTGTTCATGCCGATACTGTTTTTCCAATAGTTGGAACTGCTGGCATATTTGGAAGCATACTGCAAACGGATTTTCGGGTCGCTGTCCATCCATTTCTTCCAGATGCCCTGCTTCACGCCGCGCACATTGATTCGGGATTCGTTGGCGTTCTCCATGCGTTCCACGATTCCGTAAGAAGAGAGGTAACGGTTGGTACGCCCGGGATAGCCGATAGTCATACAGTAGTCTCCTTTCCTGAAACCTTCCAAAGAGACTTTGGCGTAACGCCCGGCTTTCAACGGTCGGTTGTCGGCGTTGTATTCGGCAGGTTGGTTGTCCTTGTCGGCATAGATGCGGAAGACACTGAAGTCACAGGTCTGACGCGGCCACATCCAATTGTCCGTCTCGCCGCCGAATTTGCCCAAGCTTTGAGGTGGCGCAAAGACCAGGCGGATGTCGTCGTATTGTTTATATACGTTGAGGTAGAATGCGTTTCCCGTGTAATAGGGGCTGACTTCACAAATCAATCCCGGGTGTTTTTTTTCATATTCGTTCTCTATGGCCAAGCAGACGGAGTCCACGCAGTCCCGGCGCATTTCCTCCTTGGCGTTTTCACCCGATGCCGCCATCTCGGCGGCATGTTCCTTGTGGTATTTGCCCAAGGCTTTGTCCACCCGTCCGGTGACATCCTCCGTCCTTTGGAGGATTTGTACATAAAGGCCTTTTGCCGGAAGTTCTTCCGCCTGGGTGCGGGCCACGAATCCGTTCTTCAGGATGTCGTTTTCAGGTGTGGCCAAAGCCTGTATGTCGCCGAAGCCGCAGTGGTGGTTTGTGAAGACCAGACCGTCCGGCGAGACCACGACGCCGGAACAGAAGCCGCCGAAGCTGACCACGGCATCTTTCAGCGAGGTGCCTTCCGTATTATACAATTCCTTTTTGCTCATTTGCAACCCCAAATCCTTCATGACCTTCATGCTTTCGCGCGAAATGTGGCTGAGCATCCACATTCCCTCGTCGGCCTTGGCCCCGCAGAGCGAGCAGACGAGAGCGAACAATGTTAAAAGTTTCTTTTTCATGTTTATCTGTCCGATGTTTGTTCCTTGTCGTTTTCCATTCTTGTTCCGACGATGAGTTTCATGTTTTGGGTTTTTAGTCTGGTTTTGAGCCATTCCTCCATTTTCTCCCGGTTTTGGGCCGATAACTTTTCTTTCAGGGTAAGACTCACCAAGGTCAGGGAGTCCCTCCTCGTGCTGTCGCCGACGGTATAGGAGATGGTGCGGGAGATGCTGACGCGTGCCGCTTCGGGGAACAGGGTAGCCATTTCCGTGCTGACGGACTGGGCTTGTTTTTCGGTAGCTTTGTAAAAGTCCAATTCTTTCCGCAACCGGTTGCCGCGTTCCTGTTCATTGGCCAACAACTGCGCACTTTTGTCGGTCTGTTTGACGGTCGGATCGTTCAGCATCGACTTCAGTTCGTTGGTGCTGAGATTCTTCGTGCCTTGCACGATAGACATTCTGACATCCTTTAACCCGAAGCGTTCCATCTGATTTTTCATCCTTTCCAGTTCTTTTTCGGGTATCTCTTCCCCGATGGTGACGAGGCGGATCTCTTTGGCGCGGTAGTCCGCCTTTCTTGTGATGACCTGCGTCTGGTCGGACGTGACGACCTGTGCCACGAAATTATTGACCTTGCTCATGAAGATGTCTTCCCGGACCAGCGTATAGGTAAGCAGGGTGGAAGGTAGCATCGTGAGCACGGCAATCGTGACGATGATATGCTTCACTCGCTTTGCCCGCTGTACGTCCACAAACACCTTCTTCTTGAAATCCAGAATGTTCACTCCCACGAATGTGGCCAAGGCGATGAAGATGGAATTGATGAGATAGAGATAGAAAGCCCCGGCCGCATAAAGCCAGTTGCCCGTGGCCAGCCCGAAGCCGGTCGTGCAGAGGGGAGGCATGATGGCCGTGGCTATGGCCACGCCGGGAATGACGTTGCCTCCGCGTTGCCCCGTACTGCACAAGGCCACGATGCCGGCCAGCCCGCCGAAGAACGCGATGAGCACGTCGTAAGTCGTAGGTGAAGTCCGGGCCAGCAGTTCCGACTGGGCTTCGTTTATGGGTGTGATGGCAAAATAGAACGTTGCCGTGAGTACACTGAAAATGGTGGCAGTGGCAAAACTGCGGAACGCCCGCTTGA
>CAYPMY010000157.1:0-3548 GCA_964412085.1 uncultured Paraprevotella sp.
TTCTTCCATAAGTACACCTTCAGCCACGTGCTCATGGCTATTGGAAACATAGCAGCGTTCTTGCTGGTGGTACTCGTGAATTTCCGCTTATATATCAGGCTGATAGAGGCTATAGTTGAAACTTGTTATAAAATTTCGTGATTATGGTAATACTCGTCTGGACAGTGATAATATTCATGACTATATGCTGGATAGTCGCTCCCTTCCTGTTGGCCTGGGCGGTATGGTACGACCGTACGACAGGCAGGCGGCTGGAGTCCGTGGAGAAGGAGCTCTCCGGCATGAGAGACAGTCTGACAACTCTCAGCGATTCATTGGAAAGGTTGGTGAAGAAGCTGAACGACGAAGGAGGCGCATAAGGTCTCCCGGCACCTTAGTATAACGTCCATTACTCCTGACTTGTACTCAGGGAATGCAGGTTCGATTCCTGCAGGTGCCTCTTTCAGATGCGGTTGGTATTAACTAAATTACCTGATCATGAGGACTATCAAGAGGATGATTGGCAAGTACTGCGATGTGGCTTGCTGGGTATTCACGCCGAGCGGTGTGATACCCATTGGAATGTGACGGTCTTACGGAGGTTCGATTCCTCTGGCATTCGCTATACGGGACGCAAGTCCCTTTATCATACGACAATGATACCTACGTTACAAGAAAGAAAGAGAAGGCAGGGGATATATCGTGCCTTCCGTCAACAGCTATATGACTAATTTGAATGTTTTGGGTAACAGAGCCGCAGAATTTGGAAAATATTTCGGAAAAGCGACCGAGGATAGCAATAAAATACCTATATGGTCGTTCAAGGATATGACACCGGATCAAGTCAGATCATGGAACAAGGATTTTCCCAAGTTTCGGATAGATTTAGATAACAGACGTATGATGACACCTATATTCGTAAAGAGATGGGAACATTGATATTAATAGAAAAAGAAAAGAAAGTCCTGGAAGACGGGGCTGTAGTGTTGACTTGCATGACTAAGGAAAACGGGAAATGAGTTGAAGTCCAGGCGATTGCAGTCTAAGCAAGTCAGTTCCTCTCCCGGCTTTCCGTTACCGGTGAAGAACCTTGCTCCCCAGCATGGATATGCCGGGGTTATAACTTATAAAGACTGGTTCACTATATATTCTTCCAAATGGCAGTAGGGAGATAAAGTCATACGTGGTGATGAAACTACCAAACAGTCTCAAGACCGTGTCGGCCAAACGACGACCTTCCACGGGAACACAGCGTCGGAATACTAGGATATGGCGCTTGCCCTGTACACCATGACGACTGGCGCAAATAGTCACGGGATTCGCAAGAAGGGGTAACGGTCTTATCCTCCAGCAATGGAGGGTTTCTTTCGGCGTGCCATGTTTACTTAACATACGGCAGTCCCGACACGTGGGACTGCCGCAGGACCCGGTCTCCCCCGGAAGCGACCCGGTCATGCTCCTCCCCGCACTTCGGCGCGTCCGGGCGGAAAGTCGTCGAACAACGAGCCTTGGACGCCTCCTTCCCCCGTGGGGGCGGCGCAGGCGGGCATGGCGTGGTCTTCTTCGCCGAAAACGCCCGTGGCCACCACCGCGCGGGCAAGCACCTCGACGACAGGCACGGCCACGCTGTTGCCTATCAGCCTCATCCACCTCGGCCTCGCTTCGGGAAGCAGGAAGCCCGGCGGGAAGCCCTGTATCAGGCACGCCTCCTCCTTCGTTATCCTGCGGAAGTTGCGGGGGCGGTACACTTTCTCCATGAATTCAGCCTTGTACGCCTCGGGGGTCTCCGCGTCGATGCCGGTGGTGGCCACGAAGTCGTTCGTGTCGCTCGCCACCAGTGTCGGGTAAACTTTCGAGGAGGGCAGGAAGATGCGGTTGATGCCGCACAGTCCCGTGCTTATCTTGCCGTGCTTGAAGTCGTACCTGTATTCGCGGCACGTCAGGATGCCCCTGCCGGCAAGCCTTTCCAGCACGTCGTTCACGTTGATTTTCCGGATTTTGAACACCTTCGCGTTCTTAAGCCCGCCGGTGTCGAGGAGGCCGCGCCTGAGGAACGACAGGACGGCCTCCTCGTCCCCGCCCGCGTGCCGCGCTTCTCCGTCCGCCTCGTACAGGTAGGGGACTTTCTTCAGGATGGACTTCCTTGCCAGCGTGTCCAGCTCGTCTTCCCGTATGGAAGGGTCGAGGTCTTGGAAATGCCTGCACGAAAGCGGGTTCCCGTCGAGTGCCCCGTACTCGCGCTTGCGCCTGTTCCTGAGAAGCAGTTCGCATATATGCCTTTCCCGCTCCGTGGTTTCCACGATGTCCCAAGAGTGGATCGTGGTCGCCCCGCCGCGCAAGTCGTTGAAGAGGAAGTAGTCGTTGAAGCCTTTCTCGTTGCAGGAAAGGCTCCGCCGCGTCCTCTTGGCCGTTGGCTTCCCTTGCGCCCCGCGCCGGGCGATGCCGATGACGTCGCCCAGCGTAGCCCTGCCGGGGCGCTTGCCGGGAAGCCGGAACCTGTCGAGGTATTCTTTCTGCCTGAAACCGACGATGTAGATGCGCGCCCGCGTCTGCGGAGTTCCGTAGTCGCAAGCGTTGAGGATGTATTTCCGTGCGTGGTATCCGGCCTCCGAAATCCTCCGCATGATGTATCCGAGGGCTTCCCTGTTCCGCGGGTCGGCCAGCCCCTTGACGTTCTCAAAGATGAAGGCTTCGAGTCCCGCCTTGTGGAGGAGGGAGAGGGTGTCGTTCCACAACTGCCCCCTGTCGTCGTCGAACCCGAGGTTCTTCCCGGCTATGGACCAGCTCTGGCAGGGCACTCCCGCCGTCAGGAAGTCGTGCCGGGGCAAGTCCCTCAGCTTCGTGATGTCGCCGAGGTTGGCTGATGCGGGCTCGCCGAAGTTCGCGCAATACGCGCCGATAGCGTCGGGGGCGATTTCGCTGAATCCCGCGCAAGTCCCCCCGGCGCGGCTCAACGCGATGCGGAATCCGCCTATCCCGGAGAAGAGGTCTATGAAAGTGAACTTTGCCATTAAGCCAAGATGTCGTCGCGGAGGCCGGCGGGCGGTTCCTCGTTTCTTGTTGGTCGTGTCCCTTTCCTTATGTCCGAAGCCGGCCTCTGTCCCGACTTCCGGCGGGGGCATGGCAAAGATAGAGTTTTTTCTGGTAGGAATCCCGGCCGGGAAGTGTAAATCCGGCTAAAAACGTGGTGCTTTTCCGCGGAATTGCCTATCTTTGCAACGTAAGGGCACGGGAAAGGACATGCCGGGAACGCGTCATGGGCCGGCAATCCGGCCGTTTGGACAGGCTTCCGCCCTCTGCCGCATCCGGCATGTCACGACAGGAACAATCAAATGACAATGGAAATGAAGACGAAAAGAAAACTTGCGTTCATGGCAATGCTGCTTGTCGCGGTGGCGGCGAGCGGACAACGCGATGCCGGTAACTCGAAAACGGGCAAGGCCGACATCTCCGGCAACACCACGGCCACACACCGGGACGCGCACGGCAGGAAGACCGGCACTTCCACCACGGACAAGCCGGACATCTTCGGCAACACCACGACCACCTACCGGGACGCGCACGGCAGG
>CAYPMY010000158.1:0-3501 GCA_964412085.1 uncultured Paraprevotella sp.
TGCGCCTGTTCCGCCCGAAGCTGGCGAACTACGAGGGGCTGTGCGAAGGCATCCGCCTGGCCGACGGGCGGCGCACGTGGCTGCTCGTGAGCGACTCGCAAGGCGGCCATGGAAACCGATTGTGCCATTTGCGGGACTGGATTCGCGTCTGCGCTTCGACTGAAACGAAACGACCATGAAGAGAATGTACCAGATTGGATGGGGGATATGCGCCCTTTGCCTGGCCTTGACGTGGGCTTCCTGCGGCGGCGGCGAAAGGGAAGCCCCGCCCGTGCCGTCGAAAGGCTTGCCGGGAGAGCTGTTGCTGATCGTAGACGCTTCGCTTTGGGAAACGGATGCCCGCGATTCGCTGGAAGATGTACTGAAAGGCAGCGTCCCCGGCCTGCCGCGGCATGAACCCATGTTCCGGGTGATAAGGATTTTCCCAGAGAATTATTCGGTACGGTATTCCACGATGCGCAACATCGTCGAAGTGCGCAAGGACCCTCGGGCCGGCGGCGCGGAGATGGGAGTGGCGTATGATGTGAAGGCCGTGCCGCAGACCTATGTGAAGGTGAAGACGCGCGACGCGGCTTCGCTCGGCCACTTCCTGATGACCCATCGGGAGCAGATAACCGGTTTGTTCCTCGATTCGGAGATGCAGTGGGAGACGGCGCGTTTGAAGAAAAAGTACAGCAAGGTCGTGGATGCCGCGTCGCGGGAGATTTTCGGCTATACCGTGAAGGTTCCGGCAGACATCGCCAAGGTCAAGAAGGCAGAGCGGTTCATATGGGCTTCTTCGGACCGCCTGACACGGGACATGAACTATGTGTGCTACAGTATCCCGCTGGCGGACAGTAGCTTGTTGTCGGCAGGGCGGTGGGTGGAACTGCGTGATTCGGTCATGAAACGGAACATTCCCGGCTCGTCCCCCGGCAGCTGGATGACCACCGCGCGTGAGGACGGCGAGCCTCTGGCGGTGCAGCGTCCGGTACGGCTGGCCGGCGGGCGGCGGGCGTATGAGATGCGCGGCCTGTGGGAGATGCGCAAGGGAGCGCTCGGGGGGCCTTTCGTGTCGTTGGCATATCCCGATTCCGCGCGGGGGCGTCTGCTGGTGGCGGAAGGGTTCATCTATTCGCCCGACACGAACAAACGCGACCTCGTGCGCCGCATGGAAGCGGCCTTGCGCACGTTAGCCCCGGCGAGACCCTGAAAAAAGCGGCTCCTTCCTTGCGGGATGGAGCCGTTTTCCTTATCTTTGCTCTAAAATGGAAGTACGGATATGTCTGTGAAAAGAACCTTCCCGTGCGTTTGGGGAATGGTGCTGGCGGGAGCCGCGTGTGCGCAACCCCGGCTTGCCGTAGACCGCGACGTGGCCAACATGGGCGAGATTATGTTTCAGCTGCCTTCCAAGGTGAACTTCGCGTTGCGCAACACGGGGACCGCCCCGTTGAACATCACGGAAGTCATCCCCTCATGCGGTTGCACGGCCGTGGATTGGACGCGCGGGCCGATAGCCCCCGGAGCGGAAGGCGCGGTCACGGCGGTGTACGACGCCAAGATGCTGGGCGTTTTCCAGAAAGACCTTGAGGTGTACACCGACGCTTCGGACGAGCCGCTTTTCCTTCACATGCAAGGGCGCGTGGTGTCCAAGCTGTCCGACTACTCGGGTTCTTTCCCCATCGACTTGGGCAATGTGCGGTTGAACATCAACAACATAGAATTCGACAACGTGAACCGCGGCGATCGCCCGATGGCGGAACTGCAGATCGTCAATACGGGACGGAAGAGTTACAATCCTTATCTGATGCACCTGCCGGCTTACCTCTCGGCGCAGTATGTCCCGGAGATGCTGAGCGGCGGGCGCATGGGCAAGATCTTGCTCACGCTGGACAGCGAGAAGCTGCACCGGTTGGGACTGACGCAGACTTCCATCTACCTGGCCCGCGAGGCGGGCGACAAGGTGTCGGAAGACAACGAGATTACGGTTTCTTCCGTGTTGTTGCCCGACTTCTCGTCTTTGTCGGCGAAAGACAGGGAACAGGCGCCGCGCATGGAACTTTCCGCCGACACACTGGAGATGGGCGAGCTGGGGAAGAAGGGCAAGAAGTCGATGACGGTCCTTGTGAGCAACAAGGGCAAGCGTATGCTCGAAATCCGGGCCTTGCAAGTTTTCAGCAAGGCTTTGGCCGTGGATTTGAGCGACCGGAACATCGGGCCGGGCGAGACGGCGAAGCTGAAAGTCTCTGTGTCGGCCAAATATCCGGACAAGGTGAAGGGCAGTCCGCGCGTGTTGTTGATCACGAACGACCCCGCCCGCCCGAAGGAAATCATTACCGTGAACGTGAAGCAATAAAAGGCGACGGCCATGGAACATCCCGAGAACAGCGCGGAATACAAGAGCCTGGCCGTGAACAGCGGCGTGGCCCCGCCTTCGAACGTGAACCCGTACCTGAAGCGAGGCCAGTACCGGCACCGGAAGGTGTCGGCGGGGGATTATGTGGAAGGCATCCTGAAAGGGGACGTGACGACGCTCGGCCGGGCCGTGACGTTGGTGGAAAGCGCGAACCCCGCCCACCAGGCCGTGGCGCAGGAAGTGATAGAAAAGTGCCTGCCTCATGCCGGGCGTTCCATCCGCGTGGGCATCAGCGGGGTGCCCGGTGCCGGGAAAAGCACGAGCATCGACGTTTTCGGCCTCCATGTGCTGCAGGAGCACGGGGGCAAGCTGGCCGTGCTGGCTATCGACCCCAGCAGCGAGCGGAGCAAGGGAAGCATCCTGGGCGACAAGACCCGCATGGAGAAACTGGCCGTGCATCCCGATTCCTTCATCCGCCCCAGCCCCGCGGCCGGCTCGTTAGGCGGCGTGGCCCGCAAGACGCGTGAGACGATCATCCTGTGCGAGGCCGCCGGCTTCGACAAGATTTTCGTGGAGACGGTGGGCGTGGGACAGAGCGAGACGGCCTGCCATTCCATGGTGGACTTCTTCTTGCTCGTCCAGCTGGCCGGCACGGGGGACGAGCTGCAAGGCATCAAGCGCGGCATCATGGAGATGGCCGACGGCATCGCCATCAACAAATGCGACGGGAACAACGTGGACAAGTGCCAGCTGGCCGCCACGCAGTTCCGCAACGCCTTGCGCCTGTTCCCTGCTCCCGAAAGCGGATGGACACCGCAAGTGCTGACCTATTCCGGCTTTTACAATCTGGGCGTGAAGGAAATCTGGGACATGGTGTACCGTTATATGGACTTCGTGAAAGGGAACGGATATTTCGAACGCCGGCGTAACGAGCAGTCCAAATACTGGATGTACGAGACCATCGACGAGCAGTTGCGCAACAGCTTTTTCCAAAACGGGCGGATCGCATCCCGTCTGGCCGAAGCCGAGGCCATGGTGTTGTCGGGACGTCAGACCTCCTTCGTGGCGGCCAGACAGCTGCTCGACGGATATTTCGCCGGCATGCGTGAAAGATAAAGGCGGGGGACAAAAGGCGTCCGCCTCCCTTTTCCCGGTTTTCTTGTTCT
>CAYPMY010000159.1:0-3438 GCA_964412085.1 uncultured Paraprevotella sp.
TTTCGCCTTTGGCTCGGAATGATATTTCTTGTACTTCCCGCCCGAAGCGAATATGCCGTAAATGAACACCGGCATGAGGGCGCGTGACAGTGCGGTGTAGATGCGGCACCCGACAGCCCGGGTCGCGGGAAAGGGCCGATGCCGTAAATCGACAGGCAGTTTTCCGCGATGTTGAACAGGTTGGCACAGACCGCAATCCACATCGGTGTGCGGGTGTCGCCGATGCTGTCGAAGAACTGCTTGGAAGCATTGAAAGGGATTGGACGGGCATGGAAATCGCGACGGCGATGATTTGCCGGGCTTACGTGCGAACGATTCCTTGGTCCCGTTTCAGAAAGCTTTGCGAAAGAACCGTGTGCGCGGAGCAGTCCGGTGGTCTATCCATGAACGGGCATGCCATCCGCACATCCGCATTTCGTACCAGAGGAAAGACAGGCGGTAGGGGCGTTCTCCCAACGCGCGTGCCGAACGGTTGAACCATACGATTTTCCATACGCAGAGGAGAATGAACGACAGGGATATGATGGCCGTGGCCGCCCATTGCCGTTGCCATATGCTCCATCCGAGAGCCAGGGCCGTGGCGCAATAGAATAAAGGCACGATGCTTTGTTTCAAGTTGAACGTCAGACGATAACGCCACGTCTTCTTGAAATGTCGCCGGGTTTCCATGTAGGAAGTGCGCTTGAGCCTCCATTGTTTCCCGGATGTCATGTTCTCGCGCTCTACCTTGCTGTCCGGGTGGAGGGAAACGGCGGTATTGCCGAGGCGGCTGTGGCGGTTGACCAGCAGTTCCGTCACTCCGCCGACGAGGTTGATGTCGTCGGCGAATCCTTTATGTGCCATGAACAGACTTTTGCGGTAGGCTACGTTGGCCGGATTGCAACGGTATGCCTTATGCCGTGCGGCCCAAGGCAGGTATTGCATCTGGTGGAACAGGCTGAAGAAAATGGCTTTGCGGGAGAGCAGGCGCTTGTCCGGCACATAGTTGGCATATCCCAGCACGATTTGTATGTCGTCGTGGAAATGTCCGGCCATCGCGGCAAGCCAATGAGGGGAACACGGACGGCTGTCCGGTTCGGTCAGTAGCAGCCATTCGTGTTGGGCCGCCTTGATGCCGATGGTCAGCGACAGGCGTTTGTGGCTTATGTGGCGCGCGCCGGACGGGATGAAGGTATGATACAGGTTGGCGTATTTCAGCTCCAGGGCTTCCAGTATGTCTTCCGTGTCGTCGGTCGACGCGTTGTTCACGACGATGACCTCAAAACACCCGTATTCCTGCTCCAGTATCCGAGGAAGGTTGCGGCGTAACGCGCCGGCTTGGTTGTGCGTGGCGATGATGACGGAAACGGGCTCTTTCGGGCGGCTGTCCGAGGATTGCGTCTCCGTTTCTTGCCGTCTTACGATGCGTGCCGTCCGTTTATAGGAACGGGCGGTGCAGAAATGCACTGCCCACGCCAGTACGAAACCGGCGTAGGCGGCATTTTCCAAGAGGAAAGTCATGGGCGGATACATTTCATGCGAAGTCTTCAGTAGTGTATCCGACCGGCAATTCGCGGCAGTTATATCTTGAAGCCATGGTTTCGCCGTAAGCCCCGGCCGAGCGCAAGGCCAAAAGGTCGCCGCGGCGGCAGCGGTTGAGGTTGAATGCCTTGACGAACACGTCGCCCGACTCGCAGATAGGGCCTACTACGTCGTAGGTTTCCTTGCGCTCGTCGCTGCTCAGGTTTTCAACGGAATGGAATGCCTGGTAGAGGGCGGGGCGGATGAGATCCGTCATGCCTGCGTCCACGATGGCGAATTGCTTGTGTGTGGCTTGTTTGACGTAGAGCACACGCGTGATCAGGCTGCCGCACTGTCCCACGACGGCCCGTCCCAGTTCGAAATGGAGCTGTTGGCTCGGCCGCAGATCCAGATGCTTGCGGTAGGTCTGGAAATAGCCCGCAAAATCGGGGACCGGCACTTCGTTCGGATGCTGGTAGTCGATGCCCAGCCCGCCGCCCACGTTGATGTCCTTCACCGTGACGTGATGACGTTCCAACCGGGCTTGCAGTTCGTTGACGCGGTTGCACAATGCCGCGAAATCTCCCATCTCGAGTATCTGCGAGCCGATATGGAAGTGCAGCCCGGCGATTTCCACGTGCCTCAGCGATGCGGCAATCCCCATGACTTTCTCCATGTCGGCCATGGCGATGCCGAATTTGTTTTCCGCCAGCCCTGTCGTGATGCTGGCATGGGTGTGCGCCCCCACGTCCGGATTGATACGGAATGAGACACGGGCTTTTTTGCCTTTCTCGCCGGCCAACTGGTCGATGACTTCCAGCTCCGGTATGCTTTCCACGTTGAAGCAGGCGATGTCGGCTTCCAGGGCCACGTTGATTTCCCAGTCGCTTTTCCCTACTCCGGCAAACACGATTTTATCTGCGGGGAATCCGGCGTCCATGCAGGCTTTGATTTCTCCGCCGCTCACGCAGTCGGCCCCGAATCCTGCCGCACTGATGATGCGCAGCAGTTTGCGGTTGGCGTTCGCCTTTACGGCATAATGCACGTGATAACCGTCATCCCCGCCCGTCTCGGCCTTGATGGCATCCAGCGTCCTGCGGAGCAACTTCGTGTCGTAATAATAAAACGGTGTCCTTACCGTATCGAACCTTTCTGTCGGGAATGAGCCTTTCATGTCCTCATGCTTAATCATTGAACAACGTGTCGCTGAGTGCCTGAAGCGCGCCTTTCTTGTCTTCCCCGTTAACCAGGAACGAGATGTTATGGTTGCTTCCGCCGTATGAAATCATTTGTACGGGGATGTCTTCCAACGCTTTTGCGGCCCGGCTCTCAAAACCGACGTTGTCTTGCGAAAGGTCTCCTACTACACAGATGATGCACATGTTCTCCTTGACGGTCACCGTCCCGTATTTCATCAGGTCGGCCACGATGTCTTTCAGGTACGACTTGTTGTCGATCGTGACGGACACGCCCACTTCCGACGTGCTTACCATGTCGACGCTCGTCTTGTAGCTTTCGAAGATTTCGAACACTTTGCGCAAGAAACCGTAGGCCAGCAGCATTCGGCTGGAGTGCACTTGTATGGAGACGATGTTGTCTTTGGCCGCGACGGCTTTGATTTTCCCTTTCCGGAACTCGTTGTTGATTATCGTCCCGGGAGCCGACGGGTCCATGGTGTTTAGCAGGCGCACGGGCACTCCGGCGAATTTAGCCGGCTGGATGCAGGTCGGATGCAGGATCTTGGCCCCGAAATAAGCCAGTTCCGCGGCTTCTTCGAAATTAAGTTGGCGCACGGGCTTCGTTTCGTCCACTACGCGGGGGTCGTTGTTGTGCATGCCGTCGATGTCCGTCCATATCTGGATTTCCTCGCTCCTTATCGCCGCCCCGATGAGGCAGGCCGTGTAATCCGAGCCGCCGCGTTGCAGGTTGTCCACCTCG
>CAYPMY010000160.1:0-3398 GCA_964412085.1 uncultured Paraprevotella sp.
GCGGGCTCTGGAAATGCGTGTAAGTGGCCATGTCGCTGAAGTAGCTCTTCACCTTCCCGGCCATCCTTTGCGCCTCCTGACGGGCAGTCCTGGAATTTCCGCCGGCATAGACTTGGATTCGATAGCCGTTGGCCTTCATCTTGCGCACGGGCTTGCCGCCTACGGGCGAATTGCCGCCCTCCGTCACCGGCCGGGGCGTGCGCCCGGCATCCGCAAGCGAAGCGGAAGGCTCGTCCTCCGCTCCCCCTCCGTTCACCAGCCGGGTGATCTCGGCATCCTGAATCACGCGTACCGTGCCTTGCCCGCTCACGGGCTTCACCAACTTGTCCACGAACTTCTGCTGCGCCGGGACTTGGAGCGAGCCGGCGGCACACCAAAACAACGACAAGAAGAGCCTTTTCATCATATAGCCTTTTGTATATGGAACCATGAAAGAACGTCTTCCCGGGACGCCCCCGGGACGCCTCCGCCCCTCTGCTTGAATCAGGCTTTCCAGGCATCGATGATGCCCTTGAAGTCCGCGCACTTCAGGGACGCGCCACCAATCAAGCCGCCGTCCACGTCGGGCTTCGCAAAAATCTCCCTCGCGTTCGAAGGCTTGCAGCTCCCGCCGTAAAGGATGGAGACATTCCCGGCGACTTCAGCTCCGAACCTTTCGGCGATGGCCGCGCGGATGAAAGCGTGCATCTCCTCCGCCTGCTCGGCCGTAGCCGTCTTTCCCGTCCCGATGGCCCATACCGGCTCGTATGCCAGAATGACGTTGGAGAACTGTTCTGCCGTCAAATCGAACAAGGAACCGGCCAACTGGGCTTTCACCACCTCGTTTTGCCTGTCCGCCTCACGCTCCTCCAAGACCTCGCCGATACAGAAGATGACCTTCAAGCCGCTCTCCAAGGCCAACCTCACCTTTTCTTTCAGGATTTCGGCCGTCTCGCCGTAGTAGGCACGGCGCTCCGAATGCCCCAGAATGACATACTGCGCGCCCGCGGACTTCACCATTCCGGCGGACACCTCGCCCGTGTATGCGCCTTTCTCCTTGTCCGCGCAGTTCTCCGCGCCCAGGCCGACAGTATGAGCATCCAGTACGGCGGCCACGGAAGCCAAGTGGATGAACGGCGTGCAGACGACCACGTCGCAATTCGGTTTGTCGGCGGCCAAGGCCGCGTTCAACTCAGTAGCCAGAGCCACGCCTTCCTGCAAGTTCAGGTTCATCTTCCAGTTGCCTGCAACAATTTTCTTTCTCATTTCTTTTTCTTTTAAAAGGTTTATGATTCTATTCTTATGTTCCGACCGTCTGTGCGTCCTGCTCCCCGCCCATATCCGGTCGGCAAACACCAGCACGGCCAAGGGGACAAGGAACCACAGGACGACGCGCAACGTCGTCATCGCCCGCGAGCCCGACTGCAAGCGCCCCAGCTCACAGTCTTCCAACGGCACGCCCAAGTCCTCTTCTTCCGGCAGGTCGTTGCAACTCCATTTGTTATACACCGTGCCGCCCTTCAACAGCACCAGCCCGGGATTGGAGCGCACGATGGTTTTCAGCGTGGTCTCGTCCGTCAAGCCGAAGGGATAGTCCGCCCCCGTCAAGTCCTGCCAGCGTCCGATCACGTCGTCGCCGGATGCCGTCAGGCAATAAAAGGCATAGCCATGCTCGCCGCAATAGTCGTAAAGTCCGTTGATGCGGTCTATGTTGCTGTCGTCCGCGAGTTCCAGATGGGGAGAGACCAACAAGAAAGTATATCCTTTGTCCGACAAGACCTGCTCCGTGACGTCCTCTCCACCGGGCCACGTCGTAATCGAGAAGTCATGCACGGGAGGCACATGCCCCTCCCTCACCTGCACCGTCCGGCTCTCCACGAAACGCCACGCCGCCGTGTCCGCGGGATAATCCTCCGCCGTGAACTCTTTCCTTACCCCATCCTTTTCAAGCACGAATGTCGTGAGGTATTCCGGCTCCTCCCCCTCCGGGACGGCCATCGCCCGCGGCAGGTTCGCCCCGACATGATAAGGGCGGAAATCGAATACCGGGAGATAATGGACACAGAAGCCCGCCAGGCCAAAGGCGAAAAAGACGGAATAGAGGGAAATCATCCACTCGTTCCGTTCGGAAACAAGGCGTACCATCAGCCGGCGGTAACGGAAGACTATCACGGACAAGCCCGACAGCACGACGTTCTTGCCGAACGTCTCCCAGTTCGTCAACGGCACGGCGTCCCCGAAGCATCCGCAGTCCGACACGGGGTCGGCCAAGGCCAGATAAAGCGTCAGCGGCGTCATCACGCCCATGAACAGCAAGAAGAGCCACGAAGTCGCCCGCCGGCGTATCCCGAAGAACAGACATATCCCCATGCAGAACTCTGACACCGCCAACAGGACGGCCAGCCAGAGCGGCAAGAAGCCGGGGACCCATCCCGACCAGCCGAACGCCTGGAAATAGTCTTCGAGCTTATATTGGGTGCCGCGCGGGTCGACGACTTTCACCAACCCGGAGAACACGAAAGTGAAGGCCAGCAACAAGCGGCTGACGTTCACGGCAACCCGGCGCAGTCCATATCCCATCCTATCCACCGAACGTCAGTTTTATCAGCCCGAACGCGGCATAGTTCATCATGTCCATGTAGTTGGCGCTTACGCCCTCCGACACCAGAGTCCGCCCCGCCAAAGCCTCGATCTGCTTGGTCCGGTAAAGCTTCATCAGGATAAGGTCCGTGTAGGAACTGACGCGCATGCCGCGCCACGCCTCGTCATAGTCGTGGTTTTTCTTCAGCATCAAAGAGAGCGAGAGCCCGGCATATTTGTCATAGTATTCCAAGGCGCGTTCGGCCGTCATGTCCTCCGCGTCGGCATAGCCCAGCTCCAGCTGTATCAGGCCGACGATACTGTAGTTGACGACAGCCATGAACTCCGGGCGGATGCCCTCGCCGACCAGCGAGACTCCTTTCACCTCCAGGCTGCGGATGCGGTTTGCCTTGATGAATATCTGGTCCGTCACCGAAGCGGGGCGCATGATGCGCCACGCCGCGCCGTAATCATGCAACTTCTTGGCGAACAGCTCCCGGCACTCCTTCATTATCTGCTCAAATTGCCCTCGTGTATCCATGTCTTACCGTTCAGGCATACCACAACCCGACGTGCAAAGGTAGCACAAATCATCGAATAAAACAAAAAGATGCCTCAGAATACGCGGACGGGGAGGCCCTTTTCACGCCCTTCCGCCAGAACGCGGCGTGCGCCGGGCGTTTCCGGGAGAAAGCGAGGAAGCCGACGGTGAAGACGAGGCGGAGGCCGCCGGACGAGGGAGGCCGCCGCAAGCGCCTGAAACGGAAGAAGCCCGAAGGGCGCGGGCCGGCCCCTGCATTTCCGCGCCGCAGGCAGAGCCGGGCCGGCAAGCTCCCCGC
>CAYPMY010000161.1:0-3303 GCA_964412085.1 uncultured Paraprevotella sp.
TGGCCGCTCCGCGCTTCTCCGTTCGGCGCGGAGCGGCCTTTTTTTGCTGGCCTTGTTCCCTAAAAAACGTGAAGCTTTGCGACAAACCGCTTCTTCCGTATTATTTTCTAAAAGGCTTTCACTATATTTGTGTACAAGAACGAAAAAAGGCGTGGGAGTATGAAGTACAAAATGTTGGTGCTCGACGTGGACGGGACGCTGTTGAACGACGAGAAAGAGATTAGTAAGCGGACGCTGACCACTTTGCTCAAGATACAGCAGATGGGCGTGCGCGTCATGTTGGCGTCGGGGCGCCCCACTTACGGGTTGATGCCGGTGGCCAAGAAACTCGAACTGGGTACGTATAACGGGTATATCCTCTCTTATAACGGCGGACAGGTGATCAACGCTTCCGACGGGAAAGTCGTGTTCGAGCGCCGCATCAACCCGGAACACATCGCTTATTTGGAGAAGAAAGCCGTGAAGAACGGTTTTTCAATCCTTACCTATAACGGGGATACGGTGGTGACGAACAACCCGGACGACCCGCACGTCCAAGCCGAAGCCGCGCTGAACGGCATGAAAGTGGAACACCAAGAATTTTTCTCCACGGCGATAGACTACCCTCCTTGCAAGTGCATGCTGGTGAGCGACGACGAGGAAGCCTTGGTCAATTTGGAGAGCCATTGGAAGCGCCGGCTGAACGGGGTCTTGGATGTGTTCCGTTCCGAGCCGTATTTCCTCGAGGTGGTGGGCAGCAGGGTGGACAAGGCCAACACGCTGGGCGTCATCATGGAAATGGAGGGCATCAAGACGGACGAGATTGTGGCGTTCGGCGACGGCGTGGCCGACGTGACCATGTTGCAATTGGCCGATCTGGGCATTGCCATGGGGAACGCCCCGGATTCGGTGAAGCGTTGTGCCGATTACGTGACCCTGTCCAACAACGAAGACGGCGTGGCCGTGGCCGTGGAGAAAGCTTTCCTGGCCGAAGTGCGCGAGAGCGAGATACCGCTCGATGCCTTGAACGCCCAGGCGCGGACCACGTTGATAGGGAACCTGGGCATACAATACACCTACGCTTCCCACGAGAGGGTAGAAGCCACCATGCCGGTAGACCACCGCACGCGCCAGCCTTTCGGCATCCTGCATGGCGGAGCCACGCTGGCCTTGGCGGAGACGGTAGCCGGATTAGGTTCGATGGTAATATGCAATCCCGATGAATACGTTGTGGGAATGCAGGTGAGCGGCAACCACGTCTCTTCGGCCCACGAGGGAGATACGGTGAGGGCTGTGGCCACGATCGTGCATAAAGGGCGTTCTTCGCACGTGTGGAACGTAGACGTGTTCACCTCCACGGAGAAGTTGGTCTCGTCCGTCCGGGTGATGAATAGCGTGATGAAACGGAAATGAGCCTCGTGCGGAACGGCGGGGCGGCAACTGTCGGATGAATCAAGGGAAAGGGAGAAGCCTTCGCGTCCTGCCGTGAACCCGGGGAAGCGCTTGCCGCGGCAGGCGGACGGCGCGGCTTTCCCCGCATCTTTCTGGAGTCGCCCGTTTCGGTCTTGCTTCACCCTGTACGGATGTACGGGAGCTAAGGCCGTCTTCTTGGCTTGAGCCCCAAGCCCATCTTCCCCGGGGAGATGTGGGCAGGAAAGACGGAGGGACGGCAGTCTTCGGCCTGGAAAGGGCTTTCCGGTAAAACGTGTCCTATCGTTTGTTGTCTTATGTCCCGTTCCTTGAAAGGGGGAATGGATAATCCTGGGCTGTCGATCAAGGGACGACGGTCGGGTGGCACGATGTCCGCTTCCTTGCGGCGATACCGTGTCCTCGCCGACAGGCTCGGCGAGGGCGCGGTGCAGGACGGTCGAGCCTTGAGGTTATCGGCATCATGGAGAAAAGGGAACGCCGGATTCTCGCCCCGTCCGCAGGGGAGACGCCGGCCTGTGTCGGCTTTGGCGCGGGTGTCCATCGCCGGAAGCGCGGCATGGGGCGGCGGGACGGGATTGTTCGGGACGGCGGGGAACGGCCTGCCGGGGGCGGTGAACTGGTAAAACGGTGTCCTATCGTTTGTTGTCTTATGTCCCGTTCCTTGAAAGGGGGAATGGATAATCCTGGGCTGTCGATCAAGGGACGACGGTCGGGTGGCACGATGTCCGCTTCCTTGCGGCGATACCGTGTCCTCGCCGACAGGCTCGGCGAGGGCGCGGTGCAGGACGGTCGAGCCTTGAGGTTATCGGCATCATGGAGAAAAGGGAACGCCGGATTCTCGCCCCGTCCGCAGGGGAGACGCCGGCCTGTGTCGGCTTTGGCGCGGGTGTCCATCGCCGGAAGCGCGGCATGGGGCGGCGGGACGGGATTGTTCGGGACGGCGGGGAACGGCCTGCCGGGGCGGTGAATTTCACCTCCACGATAAGGGAGGGGACGAGCATGGTGCCCATGCTTCCATCGGGGGACGCGGCATCTTGTGTGCCCTGGTTCCCGAGAGGGGGATGGATACGAGGTACGGACTTGTCCTGCCCGGAATTGTCCCGCGACCGCAATGTGCGGGACGGGATCTGGCGACTTGCCGCGCGATGCCGTCCTTCCGGGAACTGGGACAAAAGAGCCAAAAACAGGCGGAAATGGCGCATGGATTGCATTTGGATGAAAATGTCTCATTTTTTGCTCATCTGTCGCCGATGGAAAGGGAGCGGCCGCCCTATCTTTGCCGCGTGTTTCAGGAGTCTGGTCCCGGACGACGGGCCATGGCGGGGAAACACACCTTTTTCTGGTTTCCATGAATGAATACAGTTGAAATTAGGTTAATGTGTAAGTTCCCTGGCATGAGGTATCCTGTGAAGGACCGAACTCATGTCAGGGACTTTTTTCTGCCTGTGGACGGCGGGCGGGCTTGTGCGGAGCGGGGAGCTTGCGCGGCTCGGGCAGGCCGCCGGCCTTCCCGGCTTGGGTCCCGCGGCCGGGGGCGGCGCGCCGTCCCGCTTCCCGTCGCGGATGTCCGTCGCGCCGTCGCGGGTCGTGCCGTCGCGCGCCGCTACGCCGTCTTCCCCTGCGGAGTCCCGGCCGCAGCCTCTTCCCTTGCCGGCTCAGGCAATGCCTTTCCGCATGCCGGGCACGGGCGGCGGGCGCGGATTCGCGAGGCCGTTGCTTGTCCGTTCCACGTCCGGCCGGGACCGTCGCGGCAAGCCGCGCGCGATTGTGTCCGGCGCGTCCCCGCCGGTCTCGCGTTCACGGGAGCGGCGGCGTGCCTTGGCCTTGCACGCAGGAACGGCGCATGCCGGGCAATGCGATTCTGTAAAGGAACAGTGCTTTCCCGCATGTCTG
>CAYPMY010000162.1:0-3297 GCA_964412085.1 uncultured Paraprevotella sp.
AAGATTTGACGAGTATAGATTCAGTATGACCACGCCCGAGCCGGACATTCCCGAAAGGCTTCACTTATATGACGACAGCCCTTGCTTCACCCCGCCCCGTCCGCCATCCTTTTGATTTTCTCCCGCAAAAACGACTTGAATTCCGGGGGCTCCAGCACTTCCACGTCCTCAAACAGCCCCAGCACGAAACGCCCCACGCCCTGGAAACTGCACACTTCCGTTGACAACAGCCAATGGTCCGCCCCGTCCGGCCCGTAACGAGCGGACGGCCTGCGGGCATTCTTCCCTCAACAGGTTGCACGCCAAGCGGCCGACCCGCAGCACGACCCGGCAACGTCCCTCGCCGCTGAAACG
Organism: uncultured Paraprevotella sp.; assembly: GCA_964412085.1. Lineage (GTDB taxonomy): Bacteria > Bacteroidota > Bacteroidia > Bacteroidales > Bacteroidaceae > Paraprevotella. The sequence continues at coordinate 355 of CAYPMY010000162.1, forward strand.
GAACAGGTCGGTGTACACCCTCGCATGTCGTTCTTCGTGGCTCCACAACAAATCCAAGACTTCCACGCTGCCGATACGGCTCACCTTGAACGTCTTGTTCTCGCCGCTTTTCAGTTCGTAGCAGCGAATCCCGTCGTGGTAGTCCAGAAACAAATAGGGCTCCACCACACGGTCGCTCGTCCGGTTGCTGTGAGCGGAACTGTAATCGTGCAGCACCACCTGCCGGTGGAGTTTCACGGCTTCGTACAACCGTTGGAGTTTCTCTGCCTGTCCCGGGTCGGCCTCCACCGCATTCAATATCCCGAAATCATAGATACGCTCCAGCTTATGGCGCAAATGGCGCACCCGCAGGTCTGCGTCGGAAGCCATGTCGAGCACGTGCCGCAACGTGAGGGCCTCGTCTTCGGTGAAATGGACCAACTGGGTGATTTCCTTGAAGAAAGGCGACGACTTGTCGAGACGGTAAACGTTGCCCTGCTTGACCACCCCGAACCCCATGTCGCGGAACAGTTCCAGATAACGATACAACGTCCGGCGGCTCATGTCCAGCTTGCGGCACAACTCGTCCAACGAATATTCACGGTTCTGCGTGAGCAGCACCATCAACCTCAACTGCCGTTCGAAAACACCCAGCTCCATCGGTCACTGCCCTTTCATCCCCTCGGGAGCGAAGAGTTCCAACTGTCCGTCTCCCGACAGGTCGTAAGTCATCCGGTGATAGGGCGTCACGCCGTAGCGGCGGATGGCTTCACGGTGCGCCTTGGTCGGATAGCCTTTGTTGGAATCCCAGCGGTACACTGGATATTCCTCATGCAAGCGAAGCATGTAATCGTCGCGGTAGGTCTTGGCCAAAATGGAAGCGGCGGCGATACTCATGTATTTCCCGTCGCCCTTCACCACGGCGGTATGCGGCAGGTCGCGGTAAGGCTTGAAACGGTTCCCGTCCACCAGAAGAGCCTCCGGACGAAGCGCCAACAGGTCGAGCGCCCGGTGCATGGCCAGAAACGAAGCATTGAGTATGTTGATTTCGTCGATTTCCCGCGGCGTGGCGGTGCCCACGGCCCATGCCAATGCGTCCCGCTCTATCTGTTCGCGCAACAAGTACCGTTTCTTTTCGCTCAACTGTTTGGAGTCGTTGAGCATCTCGTTGCGGTAATCTTTCGGCAGGATGACCGCCGCGGCGTACACCGCCCCAGCCAGACAGCCGCGCCCGGCCTCGTCGAGGCCGGCCTCCGCCACGTCCGGATTCAAATACGGTAACAACATGGTGGCAAAGATACAAAAAGGAAAGAGGCAAAAGCATGCCAGCACAAAAAAATCCCGCGGAAGTCCGCCAATCGGCCTATCGTTATCCACCCTTACTTCCTACCGAAGTCCGCGACAAACGCGAAAAAGGCATTTTACTTCCTCGCCGCCCTGCTTCCCCCGCCCCTGAACCGCGCCTCCCGAAAGGGGCACACGGTCTTCCCACTCCCGCATCAGCCCGGGCGAAGCCGGGAATCCCATCGGTAGCGACGGACGGACAAGGCGGCTCCCCTCTTCCGCCAAGTCCCGGACAACGCCGTGTCCCCCGTCACGCCGAACTCGCGCATGGCAATAAAATCCGAACACCCGTCACCGGCGAGCCGGACATAATGAATGTCACGCCATGGAAGCTCCTCTATTCCACGGCAGGGATAGACGTTGCCCATGTAGGTTTGGGAAAGCACGGGTTTCGCGCGCAAAAAGGTCGCGCCGGCGTGCCGGTTCAGGCACAAAAGCATTCAGGATGGCACTGTGTCTACGTTTGTATCATGTATTTATTAATTGTATAACAGCAAAGCATATTGTTATGGAACCGGCAGAATCAAATCAAATTCCCCAGGAATATCCGTTCCATCTGGAGGAATACCCGGAAGCCTTTCCTCGGAACATCCGAAAAAGACCGATGCCACACGGTCGAGAGCATCAGGCAACCCGTCGCAAACCCGACAGACGGGATGTCTCCCCGCGCGCCGTTCCCCCAGTTCACAAACCTCACGGCATGCCAAAGGGATTCATCGTCTTCGGCCGATGGCTGGCAACGCAGGCTGGGTTGACGGGCAGACGCGCATTGTCCGAACGGTACACCTACGTGCTGAACCGCCTTTCCCAGTACCGGCAAGGCCGAGACCTGCCGCTGGACGAGGTGGACGGCGGAGCGATGACAAAGTTCGGGAACCACCTGAAAGAGGGTGGCGCATGCCCCAACACCGTCTCCTACTATATGCGTAACCTGCGAGCCATCTACAACAGGGCCGTGGAGGAAGGGCTGGTGAAGAATGCCCACCCTTTCAAGCACGTGTACACCGGCATCGACAAGACATGCAAGCGCGCCCTCCCCGTGGAAGCCGTCCGCCGGATAAGGGAACTCGACCTGACACTCCGACCGCGACTGGAGTATGCCCGCGACCTTTTCCTACTCTCGGTATACATGCGCGGCATGGCTTTCGTCGACATGGCCTTCCTGAAAAAGAGCGACCTTCGGGACGGCGTGGTGGCCTACCGCAGGCGGAAGACGGGACATCTACTGACCGTGAAATGGGAGGAGGAGATGCAGGCGATAGCGGACAAGTACGATACTGGTGGCACACCCTACCTGCTACCCATCATCCGGAATCCAGAGGACGACCCACGCAGACAGTACAGGAGTGCGCTGAGGCTGGTGAACCGAAAGCTGAAAACCATCGGCGGAATGGCCGGATTGCCCGCGCCGCTGTCCACCTATGCGGCCCGCCACACATGGGCCTCCATTGCCAGACAACAGCATGTGCCCCTCCCCGTCATCAGCGAGGCCATGGGGCATGACTCGGAAAAGACCACCCGTATCTATCTCGCCGCTCTGGAGGCGGAGGAGATAGACAACGCGAACCGCCACATCCTCCATGCGTTAGGATGCCGGACAAAAAGGGACGAAAAAGGCGG
>CAYPMY010000163.1:0-3240 GCA_964412085.1 uncultured Paraprevotella sp.
AGCCGGCCCGTGGTTCGGGCCTTTGGCAACACAACACATGTTTTCTACTTCGTGTGAATAAACCATAATTATACTAATTTATTAAGGTAATATAATGAGATTCTTATTAGACTTCTTCTTTCGTCGCAAAGATAATCAATTTTCAGTATTTTATTAAAAGTTGACACCAACTTTTTTGGAAACATGATTTTTGTCACTTATTTGAGGTATGCCGTGCTAGGACATGACCCGGCCTCGCGAAGACCGCATCCCCCCGTGTTTTTCATATCGGAGATGCCATTGGCGGACTAAATCCCTGTCCAATCCTATCCTATTCTCCACATAGAACCCCGAACGGCTTCCCTGACTTTAATCGACCCACACCATGCAGGGACTTTCTTCAAAATTGTGGTGCCTATACATGAAGCGCCCCAAAAGTTAGGCACAAAACTTTTGGGGCGCGGTCCATTTTTATCTATATGGGAAGTGAAGTGTGTAATCATAGCTTCACAGTCTTTACTTTTCCTGGAATCACGGTCAGTCTCGCAGTTCCGTTATGCCGTATCTCGATGTTCATGTACCGTGCCTCGATGACGATTTCCCCGTCCAGCATCAGCACGCCCCATTGTTGGGGATTGCTTTCAAAAGCACAATAGTTGCCTACGGGCTCCTGTATGTTGCGGTATATGGGCGGGACAACAATGCGCTCGCCTAACTTCAATCCCCATCTCATGCCGGACTTGAACGGCCGGGCATGAGCGATTTCCGCAAGTAGTTCCGAGCGTTTGGCTGCTTTTCGGGATTTCTCCTGTTCCAGCCGTGCGGTCGCCTGCTTTTCCGCTTCCGCCTTCAAACGGGGGACAACTATGTCGAAGTCTTCCGCTTCCGTCTTGGGATGTTCGCAGGCAATATATCGTTTGCCCTTGCCTTCCTCCACATGGTAATACTTTCCCTTCCTGTCCGCAACGACAATGCTTCCGTCCGGCAACAGGCCGCTGAAGTAATAATACGTCTCATGGTCGTCCGACAACAGGCACACACTGTGATAGTTCCAACCGTCGACTCCCTCGTTTACTTGCCTACACCGGGGCGTTGAGAAATAGTCGGTTATCCACAGGAAGAAGCCGAAGTTAAACACATTTTGCCGACTGCCGCCCGGTTCGCTTTTATACACTTCTTGGGTACGGCTGTAACAACAGCAACCCACTTTCAGCAACTGTATCTTGCCGAAATCCAACACTTCCGGCTTCTTGCCGTATGTCTGTCCGTTCATCAAGTCGATGTAGGACACATTGCTGTCCCGCGCGGTCACGGCAAGAAGACTGTCTCTCTGGAATTTCAGTCTCAAACGACGGCCGAGTTGCAGTTTCACTGCTCCATTCTCGTCCACGATGCCGGTAGTCATATTCTCGAAACGCACGGCAACAAGACTATCCTTGATGTCGAATATGGTATGGTACCGGGGCACGGCTGTTATCAGATTGCCGCGGCGCAAGCCGTAAAGGCCGCTCGTCTTGTCCTTGAAAGCACTAAGACTTTCAGGGGAATGAGCAATCGCATGGCTTTCTTCCGAAGCAAGGCAATCCAACAGCCGATCATGCGTCACGACCCATTCCATCGGAGCGTCCTGCAAATCCGTAGTTTCGCTGTTTCCCGTACAACAGCCGACAGCCTGCGAGGCAGAAACATATCCTTTCCCTGCCAACCGTCCCTCGAACATCGCCTGCCAGTCGCGTTCCACTGTCGGCAAGCCGAACAGACGGTACAGCCCTACGTTGTCAATCAGCATGCAGTTTTCCTTGCCTGCACTCTTCCTTAGTCCGCGTCCCACTTGCTGCAAGTATCTGGCAAGCGACAAGGTAGGGCGCGCCAGTTGCACGAATTCCACTTCCGGACAGTCGAATCCCTCACTGAACACGTCAACGTTCACCAGCACCTGCAAGCGTCCTTGCCTGAAGTCCTCTACCTGTCGTTTCCGTTCTTTGGCGGGTGTCTTGCTGTCAATGGCAACGGCGTTCAGCCCGTGCCCGCTGTAATAAGCAGCAATGTTCCGCGCGTGAGCAATACTGATTGCATAGACGATTCCCTTCTTTCCGTCGGCATACCGGCGGACGCTCTCGTACAGGCGTTCAATGCTCGGCCGCCTGTTCAACGCCGTGTCCATCTCCTTTATCTGGTAATCACCGTCCGCCCCACGCTTTTGCAGGTTGCCAATAAGCCTGTAATCATCGCTGTCTGGTCTGACCGACACATAGTCGAACACCGACAACCACCCTTGACGGATAAATTCCGCGATGCTCCACGAGGTTATCAGTGTTTCAAACAAATCCGTAAAGCCCTTGCGGTTCAACCGGCAGGGCGTGGCTGTCATGCCCAGTTTTTTTGCATCGGGGTATCTCCTCCACAGTTCCTGATAGGTCTCCGCCAAGGCATGATGGGCTTCGTCTATCACTATAAGGCTTGGCCTTTCATCCTTCATGTCCTCCCAATGGCAGGACAACCATTGGATGGACATCACCCGTACAAGTCCGTCTTCTTTCCGGATGCCGTACCGCTCCACGGTCGCCTCTATCTGCTCAACCAGCTCGCGGCGGTGGGCGATGAGCCAGACGCAGCCAACTTCCCGGGCATCCTTTATCATCTCGCTCACAAGCGAGGCAAGCACAACGGTCTTGCCTGTGCCGGTGGGCATTTGGACGAGGATGCCGGCACGGGAACTCCATGCCGCCAAGGTGCGTCCTTTCGTCTCTTGCTGGTAAGGACGCAAGGCAATATCTTTTCGGAATGGTCTGCTTCCGTATTGCGGCGGTTTCGACATTTGCGCTTCACCGGGTCTTTCGCCTCTCCTCTCCAAGTGCACATCCATAGTTCTTTCAAGTATTTCCATTGTCATGCGGTAAACGGTCGGCAAATCCAAGACGCTGGCGGACAGTCCCGCACAAGATTGAAACAAGTAGTTCCGTATCGTTTTTCATAAGACTGAAAAACGACATCCTATTTTTTTACGCTCTGATTCGGTCAGCATAGAATCATGCACATTCCAAATCTTATCCGTAAGTCTGCAGTGCAGCGGCAACCGGCTTTCGTAGTCCATGCAGTATTTTCCATGTCATACAGAGAGTTCGCGCCGAACTGCAAAAGACCTCGGGTCGGAAGTCCCCGGACGACGGGACAAGGCGACTTGGGCTTGTCCCGATTGGCGCGGAAGCCTGTCCCGGACTCGCATATCATATCGGATTAATGAATCGGATATTGAGACAT
>CAYPMY010000164.1:0-3162 GCA_964412085.1 uncultured Paraprevotella sp.
GAACGGGAAATCAATGTCAAGAGAATGAAAAATCGTTCGGCTGAGAACGGGAAATCGTTTGGCGCAGATTGGTCCTGCGGGTCGCGGAGGATGCCCGGCGATGCTCTTGGAGGATTGTCCCTGTCTCGTTTTGAACGGGTTAGGCTTGCCGCGCGGGCGGTGGCCCCGCGCCTCTCCCCGTTTTCGTTTTTGTTTACGTCCGATGGCGCGGGGCAGGGCGCATGCCGGCGCGCCGGGCTCGCATCGGGACTGCGGCTTGCCCGTGCCTGCCGCGCGCGCGGGGTGGGACGGGCGCGGCAGGGGAAGCGCCGCACGCGCCTTCCGCCGCGCGGCCTCGGGGACTTGCGCGCCCTCGCCCGGATGCGGCGCCCGGCTCGCCGGCGCGGGGGTACGGCAGCCGCGCGGTGCCGCGTCGCAGGTCGGAGCAACCCGCGGTTTGGGATTTTTAACGGGCGTCGTGCCGCTTTTTTTCGCGCGTCGGCATGGAAACGGATTTTTTTTGTGTAAGTTTGCACGTCTTGACAGACTGTGTAATGCTTAAAACGAGGAACCTATGAATCTGAAGGTGCGCTTGACGGTGATGAACTTCCTTGAATACGCCGTGTGGGGGGCTTATCTGACCTCGATGGGAAGTTATCTGGTGAAAATCGGCATGGCCGGGAACATCGGCTGGTTTTATTCGATCCAGGGAATCGTCTCCCTGTTCATGCCCGCGCTGGCAGGCATCATCGCCGACCGTTGGATGCAGGGGCAGAAGGTGTTGAGCCTCTGCCATTTCCTGGCGGGCTTGTTCATGCTCGAGGCTTCGTTCTACGGGTTCAGGGTCGGCACGGACGCCTCGTTCCCCGCCCTGTTCGCCCTTTATTCGCTGAGCGTGGCTTTCTTCATGCCCACCATAGCGTTGGCCAATTCCGTGGCTTATTCCGCCTTGGAGGGCGCGGGGCTCGACACGGTGAGGGACTTCCCGCCGATACGCGTGTTCGGCACGGTGGGCTTCATCCTCGCCATGTGGACGGTGGATTTCGGCGGCATGCAGGAGAACGCGGGCCAGTTCGCCTTCTCCGGCGTCCTGAGCTGGGCGCTTTCCGCCTACGCCCTGACCCTCCCGGAATGTCCCGTGAGCAAGGGGGGCGGCCGCAAGAGCCTGGTGGAGGCTCTGGGGCTCCGCGCCTTCACGTTGTTCCGGCAGAGGCGCATGGCCTTGTTCTTCATCTTTTCCATGTGCCTGGGCATCTGCCTGCAGATTACCAACGGCTTCGCCAACCCCTTCATCACTTCTTTCGGGAACATCCCCGAATACGCGGGGACGTTCGGGGTGAAGCACGCGAACGTCCTCATTTCCATATCGCAGATGAGCGAGACGCTTTGCATTCTGCTGATACCGTTCTTCCTGGGCCGCTTCGGCATCAAGCGCGTCATGCTCATGGCCATGCTGGCGTGGGTGTTCCGTTTCGGCTTCTTCGCGGCGGGAAACCCGGGCGGGGGAGTGTGGCTCTTCATCCTCTCCATGGTGGTCTACGGCGTGGCGTTCGACTTCTTCAACATATCGGGCTCCCTGTTCGTGGACAACGAGACGGACATCAGCATACGCAGCAGCGCGCAGGGCCTTTTCATGATGATGACCAACGGGCTGGGCGCCACCATAGGGACGCTGTCGGCGCAAGCCGTCATCAACCGTTTCGTGTACGCCTTGCCGGAGACGGCCACCGCTCATGAGGTCATAGCCGGCTGGGACGCGAGCTGGAGCATATTCGCGGCTTACGCCTTGGTTGTGGCGGTGTTGTTCGCCGTGTTCTTCAAGTACGAACATGAGGTCAAGGAGAAAAGCCGGAGATGAACGAGGCGGTGAAGGAGCTGAAAGTGCTGACCGTGTCCAAATGCACGGAAGACGGTGCCGCATACATGGCCGTCCTGAAGGAAAGGGGCGGCGAACGCATCCTGCCCGTCCTGATAGAGAGGGGCGAGGCTTTCCTTTTGCTGATGAAGATGAGGCGGGACAAGAAGAACGCCCTGCCGTCTTCCATGGCCGACATCATGCGGGCGGCTTTCATGCAATGCGATATGAGCATAGAAGAAGTGCGCATTGCCGCCGTGGAGGGCGGCGTGACCTACTGCCACGTCCTCTACCGGAAGGAGAGCGTCTTCCACATGATCCGGTACTGCAAGGCTTCCGACAGCCTGATCCTGGCCTATACGTTCAATTGCCCGATTACCATCGGCGAGGCGTTGCTGGAACACCAGTATATGCGCGAAGTGGGGGACGGGATGTATTCCATCCCGGTGAATTCGGTGAGCGTGGAAGCGTTGAAGGAGGCGTTGAAAAGGGCCGTGGAGGACGAGAACTATGAACTGGCCTCGCAGTTGCGCGACGAGATAGAACGGCGAAAATGAAGGAAGTCCGCTTTTTCTATGCGCCGGACGTCGCGGTGGATGCCGAACTGCCGGCGGACGAGGCCGCGCACTGTTCGCGGGTCTTGCGGTTGCAGGCGGGGGACGAAATCCGTCTGACCGACGGGAAAGGGATGTTTTATAAGGCCGAGATTACGGCGGCCACGGGGAAACGCTGTCTCCTCAAGGTGCTGGAAGCCGTCCCGCATCCCAAGGAGTGGAGCGGGCACCTGCACTTGGCCTTGGCGCCGACCAAGAATATGAGCCGGACGGAGTGGCTGGCGGAGAAGGCTACCGAAATCGGCTTCGACGAGTTGACGTTCCTGGACTGCCGCCACTCGGAGCGCAAGGCGGTCAAGACGGAACGCATAGACAAGATCCTGGTGTCGGCCATGAAGCAGAGCCTCAAGGCCCGCAAGCCGTTGTTGAACGGGATGGAGGATTTCAGGCGTTTCGTGGCCCGTCCGTTCGCCGGACAGAAGTTCATCGCGCATTGTCATGGTGAGGCCGGCGCGGACGGCGCGGACGGGGCACCCGGAGGCAAGGCCGCGGATGGGGGGAAGCCTTTCCTGCTGGACGAGCTGGATGCCGGGGAGGACGCTTTGGTGCTGGTGGGGCCGGAGGGGGATTTCAGCGTCGACGAGGTGAGGCTGGCACAGGCTCACGGCTTCCGTTCCGTAAGTTTGGGGCGGAGCCGCCTGCGTACGGAGACGGCGGCGCTGGTGGCCGTGCATCTGATGAACATCAAGCATTCCGTGAAGTCGTAAGAAGTAG
>CAYPMY010000165.1:0-3085 GCA_964412085.1 uncultured Paraprevotella sp.
CAACCGCGAGTTCAAGGGACGCATCATCGGCACGGACGAGCAGACCGACCTGGCCTTGGTCAAAATAGAGGGCAAGGACTTCCCGACGCTGCCTATCGGCAACTCCGACGACCTGAAGCTGGGGGAATGGGTATTGGCGGTGGGCAATCCCTTCAACCTGACTTCCACGGTGACTGCCGGCATCGTCAGCGCGAAGGCACGCTCGATGGGCGCCAATTCCATAGAAAGCTTCATCCAGACGGACGCCGCCATCAACCGCGGCAATTCCGGCGGCGCGTTGGTCAATTCGCGCGGCGAGCTGGTAGGCATCAACGCGATGATTTATTCCCAGACGGGTTCTTACACCGGTTACGGATTCGCCATCCCGACTACCATCATGAACAAGGTAGTGGCCGACCTTAAGGAATTCGGTGTCGTGCAACGCGCCCAGCTGGGAGTGCTGGGTAACGACGTGACCCAGTACGTCGACAACGAGAAGTCCAAGGGCAACGAAGTAGACCTGGGCACGCTGAACGGTGTCTACATCGCCGAAGTGCAGGACAACTCCACGGCTTCCGAGGCGGGGCTGCGCGAGGGCGACGTGGTAATCGCCGTCAACGGCAAGGAAGTGAAGAAGATGGCCGAGTTGCAGGAGAACATCAGCACGATGCGCCCGGGCGACAAGGTGAAGATCACTTACATGCGCAACAAGAAGAAAAATACGGTGACGGCCGTGCTGCGCAACGCGCAAGGCAACACCAAGGTGCTGGAACACATGGATATGGACCAGTTCGGCGCGGCCCTGAAGCCTTTGGACGACGAGACCAGACGCCAGTTGGACCTGCCGAACGGGCTGGAGGTCGTGGCCGTGAAGAAAGGCAAGATGGCGGATGCCGGGGTTGAGAAAGGCTGGATTATCCTGCAAGTGAACGACAAGCCCATGAACACGGTGGAAGACTTCGAGGAAGCCGTGAAGGAGGCCAACCGCTCCGCCGACCGGATCCTGTGGATTCGTGCCGTGACGCAAAGCGGCAAGCTGAGGAGCGCCGTCGTGGAACTGGACGAGAAGTAGGGCTCGGGGGCTTCCGGGCTTCGGCCCGGGGGACCGCTGAAGAAGGGCGGCGCGTGCCGGCGAAGGTGTCCGGCGCGCGCCGCCTTCGCGTATGTGCCGGGGCGGGTGTCAAAATGTCAACCCGCCCCTCGCGGGATTCGCGTATTCGCGGGCCGGGACGGCCTCGCACGAGAATACGCGAATCTCGCGCGCCTTGGCGGAATCCTTTTGCAAGCCTTTCGCCCCTTTTCGTGTCATGACGCCGGGGCGGGAGGCCGCTCCTGCCGCAGGCCGGGAAGCCGGACGCAAGCCCGGCGCGCCTCCTGCCTGTCATATTGTCATCGTCATTTTGCCGGCGGCGGCGCGCCGGATAGAAGCGAAACGGGTCCCGGAAGCCTGTCCGGGCTTCGTCCGCAGGAGGAATTCCGGCCGGGATGCGGGAAACGCCCGCGGAATCTGCGGAGAAAAAAAGTGTTTTCTCAGCCGGATGATTTTCCGTTCGCCTGAGATTTGCGCGCGTTTTTGCTTAAAAAAAAGACAAAAAGGCGGGGCGGAATGCAAAAAAACGCAAACAAACCGGCCGCAGGATGTGCGGGACGGGTGTCTTTCCATCCCCGGCAAGGCGGGCGTGAGCTTTCGTTTTGTCAGCGGAACGGTGAAAAAGGCGGCAGGAATACAGCCTCGCCCCTGCCGGGCGGAAGCGTGCAGGGAAAGGGGGCTTCACGGTCGCGGCAGGCTTCTTTCCTGCGGCCTTCCCTTTGCAGTCCCGGAGATTATGCATAAATTTGCCCGCGGCAGAAAAGGCAAGGAGATGGAAAAAGACACGATCAAACTGACCATCGCGGGCGGCAGGACGTTCACCGCCTCGCTGGAAGACAACTCTTCCGCGAAAGCCCTGAAAGAACGGCTCGCCGAAGGCGACATCACAGTGGGAATGGACGACTACGCAGGCATGGAGAAAGTGGGGGCGCTCGGCATGAGCCTTCCGCGCAACGACCGCCCCACGACCGCGGGGCCGGGCGACCTCGTCCTCTATCAAGGACGCTACTTCGTCGTCTACTACGGCGCCAACTCGTGGGACTTCACCAAGTTGGGGAAGATAGACGGTGTCTCGCAGCCGGAACTGAAGGAGGCTTTGGGCAAAGGCGGCGTGACGGTGGTGATTTCGCAGGGATGACAGCCGCCGCTCCGTGAGAAGCCCGGCGTGCCGGGACGCGCCGCCGGGGACGGGGGAAGACGGGCGGAATCCCGGACGGAGAAGCCTCGGGGGAGCCGCCGGCCCCCTTCCCGCCCCATGCGGGGAGGGGAGAAGCCTGCGGGCGTCATCGCGCCCTTGGCGCGCGGCCGCAGGGAGGGACTTCGGCAACCCGGGCGTCCCCCTCCTGAGAGGGAAGCGCGGGCCGGGACAAACCGGGGGCCGGGGGAGAAGCCGGACTTCCCCGCTCCCCGAAAGGAACTCTCCGATTCAGTCCCGCGACGCCGCGCCCGCCGGTTGGCCCTGCCATGTAGAATTCATGTTGTTTGGTTTGAATATGTCGTCCAAAAGACGTACCTTTGCATCGCTTTTGAGAAATCACATTCTCTTTATTCTCGGGGTGTAGCGCAGTCCGGTCAGCGTACCTGCTTTGGGAGCAGGGGGTCGTGGGTTCAAATCCCACCACCCCGACAGAGGAAGATACCGCATGGAGGAAGCGATTGGAATATCGTGCCAATCCCGTCTCTTCAGGAGACGCCCGTAAACCCGGTATGAAATGCCTGTCGGAGCCGACATATTGGAAGACGAAATATTCCAGCGTTCGCCCGGACTGCTGGACATCCTGCTCAAGGACCACACGACGAGCGGGGAGGGTCGTCAGTGCAACATCTTCTGGGCGACTTCCGACTACGAACACCTTGGTGAAGAGTACAGGTATGGTTCGCCCATTCTTCCCCGCCTCGTCACCGGAGACAACGGGCATGTCATCATGCCGCGTGTCCTCAAAAGCCGCGACGCTCAGACCGCGCGTTCGCGCGGCATGGCGGAAGTGTTCACCCCGTCATGGATTTGCAACGCGC
>CAYPMY010000166.1:0-3076 GCA_964412085.1 uncultured Paraprevotella sp.
TGGTTTCCCGTTTGGCGCAGGACGTTTTTTGTATGTCATTTTCCTCCCCCGCGCTTCCCGAACAGGAGCTGGCGGTCGCGCACGCAAGCCGGGACGGCCCATGCTTCCGGCACCAGGCGCCAATGGTACAAGGGACGGGCGTCTATCTCCCCCCTGCGCCTGAAATATTCCATGATGCACGCGCGCAAGTCCTTGTCCGTACTGGCCAGCAGGCGTTCGCTCAGCCTTTCGCGGGAAATGCCGGCTCCCTTGGTGAACAGCTCCCCTCCCCCGTTCCCGCGGTAGGAATTGACGACCACCGTGTAGCACGTCCCGAGCCCGAACGCGCTCCCATCCGCCATCCCCTCCACCCGGACTTTCTCGCCGCAGGGCTTCGTCACGTCCACCACGTAACGGATGCCGGCGGCCGAATCGAAGTTGTGGGCCAGATTCTTGAACCCCAGGCGCCTGCCTCCGTCCAACACATAGTCCAGAAGCATCACGTGGTCGTCCGGCGTCTTCATCTGCGCCGTCCACAGCCCGTAGCTCATCTCCAGGATGTCCTTGATTTCCTGCCCGGTGAGCCGCATGGTGTACAGCACGTCGTCGTAGCGGTAGAGGTTGAACACGTCGCGCACGCACACGTCCCCCTCCTTGACGCTGGCCGCGAAGGAGACAGGGGCGGCAAACGACACCTGGGCGCCCGTGGCCTCCAACTGCACGCGGTGGACAAGGTCCACGAAGGCGGAGGGGCCGAAATAAGCATCCCGGCTCTCTATCGCATGCACGAGCCGGCCCACTTTCTGCCCCACGTAATACTCCGTATTGCGGACATGGCGGCTGAAATAACGTTGCATGTACTTGGATTCTTCGCCTTTGTAGTACGACAAGTCCGTTATTTTCCCCTTCACGGACACCACGCGGTTGCCCTCCCGTCCCGTCTCCACGTCGATGTCGGCCTCGCCCGCCACCACGGCCATGCTCGAGGGGGCCAGGCAAAGCACCTCCCTGCCGTCGGGGCCTTCCACCGTCTCGCAGTTCTTCATGTGGTCGTGCCCGTAGCAGACGACATCGAATCCCGCCACCTCGCGGGCAACGTCTAAAGCCGCGTTCTCCGCATAGTCCGGCGTGACGATGCCGCCCTCCTTGCCGGAATGGAACAGCCCGACGAGCACGTCCGGCCTCTCCCTCTCCCGGATCAGGGGGACCCACCGCCTTGCGCAGGACACCATGTCCTCAAACTCCAAGCCTTCCCACAAAGCCGGCGGGAGCCAGTTCGGCACGGCCGGGGTGGTCATCCCCATCACGGCCACTCTCACGCCGCGGCGCTCCAGCACGCAATAAGGAGGCAAGTAGCACACGCCCCTCGCCCTGTCTATCACGTTGGCCCCCAGCACCGGGAAACGGCAGTCGGCCGTCCAACGGTCGTACACCGCATGCCCCGTCTCGATGTCATGGTTCCCTATCGCGCCCACATCGTATGCCATGTAGTTCATGACTTCCGCCGCGAGGCTCTTCCCGGGAGAAGCCGAGGAATTGCCGTAATACACCACGGGGCTCCCCTGCAGTATGTCCCCGCCGTCCATCAGCAGAAGCCTGTCCCCATAAGCCTTCCGAAGCGACTGCACGTAAGCGTACACCCGCGAAAGGCTTCCCTTCGCGGCACGGTCGTTCACGTAGTCCCGCATGAAGAAACTGCCGTGCACGTCGCTGGTATGCACGATCTTCAACCTCACTGTCCGCCTCTCTGCCCTGCTGCTTGCCATTGTCTTCCCTCCGAAATTGGATTTCCCGTGCAAAAGTAACAATAATGCCGCCTTCCACAAACAGATTGGCATCCCGTTTGTTGCGAATCAGGCTGAAAGGGGCTTTCTGACCATGGCGTTTATCGACTACTACAAAATAATGGGCATCGGCAAGGATACTCCGCAAAAGGACATCAAGGCCGCTTACAAGAAAAGGGCGAAGCAGTTCCACCCGGACCTGCATCCCGACGACCCTAAGGCAAAGGCCAAATTCCAGGCGCTGAATGAAGCGTACGACGTGCTGGGCGACCCGGAGAAGCGGGCCAGATACGACCGATACGGCGAGCGCTGGAAAATGGCAGGCATGGACGGCGCCGCCGCAGGAGGCGCGGGCGCGGGCGGTTTCGAGGGATTCGACTTCAGCCAGTTCGCGGGAGGAGGCTTCTCCGAATTCTTCACGCAGATGTTCGGCGGGGGCGGAAGGCGGGCACGCGGCGGCCGCGGCGGCTTCGGACGGGGGGCCGACCCGTTCGGGGACGAAAGCGGGACCGTAAGCTACGCCGACCGCGAATGCACGGCGAACATCGACATGTACACGGCGCTGCTGGGCGGGGCCGTCATCGTGCAGACCCCGGAGGGCGACAAGCTGAGACTGAAAATAAGGCCCGGCACGCAGCCCGGCACGAAAGTCCGCCTGAAAGGCAAGGGCGACATCCATCCCGACGGCACGCGCGGCAACCTGATCCTGACATACAACGTGCAACTCCCCTCCGCCCTCTCCGAAAGGCAAAAAGAGCTGTTGCGGCAGATGAGAGCGGGATGAATGCGAGGGGAAATGTTGCGGGATCCAGAGAAAAGTGCGATATTTGCGCCGGATTTCCAAACTTCAACATCAAGCGACATGAATGACAACATCACACCCTACGTCAGATACGTAGGCGCCGACGACTTGGACTTGGACCTGTTCGAAGGCCAGTACGTCGTGCCGCAAGGCATTTCGTACAATTCATACGTCATCACGGACGAAAAGACAGCCGTGATGGACACGGTGGACCGGCGCAAGACGGAAGAATGGCTTGCCCGGCTGGAAGAGGCGTTGGACGGCAGGAAGCCGGACTACCTCGTCGTGCAGCACATGGAACCGGACCATGCGGCCGGCATCGGACGGTTCGCCGGGAAATATCCCGAGGCCGCAATCGTGGCCAGCGCCAAGGCCGTCCAAATGATGCCCCGGTTCTTCGAGGACGTCGACTTCGCCGGACGGACGCAAGCCGTCAAGGAGGGCGACACGCTCTGTCTGGGACGGCACACCCTGAAGTTCATCATGGCGCCGATGGTACACTGGCCGGAAG
>CAYPMY010000167.1:0-2936 GCA_964412085.1 uncultured Paraprevotella sp.
GTACACCGTGAGCGGCGTGAAGGTGCGCAGCGCGGTCCTGCCGCAGGAAGCCGTGGACGGACTCTCGCGCGGGATTTATGTCGTGGGCACGCGGAAAGTCGTGGTGGACTGAGCGAAGCGCAGGATAGAGGCGGAAGCCTTGGAAAGGGCGTGGCAAGGGAGGCCGTTCCCGAATGGGGCGGGAACGGCCTCCTTGCCCTTTCCCCGACATCCCCGGGGGAATGCGCCGCCCGGGCGCCGGGGACGACCCGGAAGGGGCCGTGGCCGGCGCGCCTTCCCCGGTTTTGGACATTTGATGCCGGAATCCCCCTTTGTGCCGACAAAATGTAAGCGTCATGCCGTTTTTTGGAAATGCGGAATCGGCCGGAAAGACACGTTCCGTGCGTTTTCCAGGCCGATTCGAATACATATATTCACGTTTCGGCCTCGTTTTTTCACGTTTCCAAGGCTTTTTTAAGCGTCAATCGCAAGAGAATCGTCTTCCGTTCGGCTGAGAAAACACTTTTTTTCTCCGCAGGATGGGCGCGCGACGTCCGCAAGTCGCCGGAAAAACCGGCTTCGGGGCGGGTGCGGATGTGCGCCGGCCGCCTTTTCCCTCTTTGGACGGGCACCCGTGACGGCACGGTCCCGAGTGTCAAGATGTCAGGCCGGCGCCGTTTCGTGCTGACGCGGCGCGTGGGGACTTGCGCCCGGAAGGCCGGTGCCGCGGGCAGGAAGTAAGCATAAGGAGGGAAAAGGTTGGCATGATGGATTTCGCCGGGCGCGCGAGAATCGCGTTTTTCCGTCCGCGCGCGCCGCCGTGCTGAAAAAACGGAATCTCAAGGGCTTCGGATTGACAGATTGACAGGATGCAAGGAGGGCGTGAGGACGGGGGGCGCGCTACTTGCCCCCGTTGCCGCGCAGCGCCTTCAGGTTGCGGACGAGGCCTCCGTATCCCGCCCGTCTCACGGCGGAGCCTTTGAAGAGCGTCCTGTAACGTTCCTCGTCCAGCCCCATCCAGTCTTCCTCTTCCATTCGCAGGAGCTCGGGACGGGGAGCCAAGGCCGGCTCCGCGGCGGGAGGCGCGGAACGCAAGTGGGGGCAAGCGCGCAGGCAACGGTCGCAACCGTAGAAATAAGGATACATCCGGCCTGCCGCCTCCACGGGAATCTCTCCCCGGTTCTCGATGGTCAGGTAGCTCAGGCAGCGGCGTGCGTCCAGGCCGCGCCCCTCTTCCAAGGCGTGCGTGGGGCAGGCCTCGACGCAGCGGCGGCAGTCCCCGCAAAGGCCGGCGGGGAAGGGCGCGTCGTAGACGTCCGCCGGCAGGCCGAGCATCAGCTCGCCGAGGAAGAACGCGCTGCCGGCCCGGGGGACGACGAGCTGGGTGTGGCGGCCTATCCAGCCCAGGCCGCACCGCCACGCCCAGTAGCGTTCCAGCACCGGTGCCGTGTCGCAAAAGGCGCGGCCTTGCAAGGCTCCTCCCGGCACGCCGCGCCGCAGGGCTTCGAGCAGGCCGTGCAGCTTCTGCCGCATGATGCCGTGGTAGTCCTGTCCGTAGGCGTACCAGGCGATTTGCAGTTTATGGTCAGGGATGGGCGCGGACGGGCGATAGCTCAAGGCCACGCTGGCCACCGTACGGCATCCTCCCGCGAGGAGGCGGGGGTCGAGCCGTCTCGCCCCGTGCCTTTCCATGTAAGCCATGCCGGCCTGCCGCCCTCCGGCGAGCCAGCGTCCGAAGAAGGCGGCGTGCGGAGGGTCGACCGGCCCGGCCGGAGCCAGCCCGCAGGCGGAAAAGCCGAGGCGTGCCGCCTCGGCCTTTATTCGAGCGGCGGAAAGTATGTCCCCTGTCTTCGCCATCCCACGCCCGTCATTCTATCACCTTGAAAGCATATCCCCGGCCTTTCAGCCATTGCAGGGCTTCCGGCAGAGCCGTCCGCAGCTTGCCGATGCTTCTCGGCGAGTCGTGGAACGTGATGATGGAGCCGTTGCGCGCGTAGCGTTTCACGTTGTCCACCACGTCTTCCGCCGTCATCCTCTTGCTGTAGTCCCGTGTGACCAGATCCCACATGACGACACGGTAGTGCTCGCGCAGCCGTTTGAACTGCCGCGGCCGCATCCAGCCGTGGGGCGGCCTGAACAGGTCGGTGTGCAGCAGGCGGTTGGCCTTGTCTGCATTCCCAAGGTATTCTTCGCTCGAATGGCGGAAGCCGCCGATGTGGTTGAACGTGTGGTTGCCGACGCGGTGCCCGCGTTCGACGACCATGCGGTAGATGTCGGGATGCTTGCGCACGTTGTCCCCCACCATGAAGAAAGTGGCCTTGGCGCCGAAACGTTCCAATGTGTCCAGCACGAACGGGGTGGCTTCGGGCACCGGCCCGTCGTCGAATGTCAGGTAGACGGCTTCCTCCTTGCGGCTCGCCCGCCACATCGCGGTCGGATACAGCCACCGGAGGAAGACTGCGGGTTGTTCTATGAACATGGGCTTCTGGTTCCGGACGGGGCTACAGGCGCATGCCTTTCTGGTGGCAGCGTGAAACGTACTTGTCCGCTTCCGCGCGGCAGGCCTCCGCTTTCTTCTTGTCGATAAGGTCCCACCTCTTGGCGATGTCGTCCAGCACGTAGATCTGCATCCAGCAGTCCTTCGACGATTGCGACAGGCGTTTGTCGTTCAGGCTTAGATACCATTCTACGTATTCCCTCGCGTTCCGCCACACGTCATCGAGCAGCTTTCCGGCTTCCGCCTTGTGTCCCAGCGCCGACCAGGCGCCGGCCATCTCGAGCGAATGGCCGTAAAAAGCCTCGTGCGGGACGATGCCGCCCGGGATTTCTCTTTCTGCCCGTTGCAGCACTTTCAGCGCCTTGTCCTTCTGCCCCTCTTTCAACAGCTGTTGGGCCAGCTGGACGAAGAGGCGGCGGTGCGTGTAGCACATGCGCATCACGGTCTCGTCGAGGTAGAT
>CAYPMY010000168.1:0-2880 GCA_964412085.1 uncultured Paraprevotella sp.
GCAGGGGACGGTCGTGCGCGTGCCGTTGCGGAAAGCCGTCGTCTGCTCGTCCGTCCATTGCGGGCTGTTGGAAGAGCTGGGCGCGCAGTCTGCCGTGGGCGGAGTGTGCGACCTCCGTTACATCGACTTGCCGTACGTCAGGGAGGGATGCCGCACGGGGCGCATCGCGGACTTGGGCGGCGGGATGAATCCGGACGTGGAGAAGCTCGTCGCCTTGCGCCCCGACGCGGTGATGCTTTCCCCCTTTGAGAACAGCGGGGGGTACGGGCGGTTGGGCAAGCTGGGCATTCCCCTCGTCGAATGTGCCGACTACATGGAGACTTCCCCGTTGGGGCGTGCCGAATGGATGCGCTTCTACGGCCTGCTGTTCGGAAAGGCCGACGAGGCCGACTCCCTGTTCGCCCGGGTGGAGGCCGAGTACCTGCGATGGGCCGGCAAGGTGGCCGGCATGGAGGACAAGCCCACCGTGTTCGCCGACTTGAAGTCAGGCTCCTCGTGGTACGTGCCGGGCGGGCGCAGCACGGCAGGGCGGACGTATGCCGATGCCGGGGCAGGCTATGTCTTCGGCGACTTGGGGAACAGCGGGTCGACTCCCATGAGTTTCGAGGCGGTGTACGAGAAAGCCCGTGAGGCCGACTTCTGGCTAATCAAGTACAACTCGCCGGAGGACAAGACCTATCGCGGCTTGGAAAAAGACTATGCGCCCTACGCCGGCTTCCGCGCCTTCCGCGAGCGGCGGGTGTACGGTTGCAACACGGGGCGCGTGCCTTATTACGAAGAAACGCCTTTCCACCCCGAACGTCTGCTCGAGGATTTGATAAAAATATTCCATCCGGACGTGTCCGACGGGACGGGAGGCAGATATTTTCGTAAATTAGCGGAATGAAAACGGGCATTCCTGTGGGACGTAAAGGATATGTGTGCGCGGGGGCGCTGGTTGCCGCCACGCTCGTGCTGGCGGCGGCCAACCTGTTCTTCGGCTCGGTGGACATCCCGGCCGGGGCCGTCTGCCGCGCTTTGGCGGGCGCGTCGGCGGGAGACGAGGCATGGTCGTTCATCGTGTGGGAATCCCGTGTGCCTTTGTGCGTGACGGCCTGGTGCTGCGGGACCGCCTTGGCCGCCTCGGGTCTCGTGTTGCAGACGGTGTTCGACAACCCGCTGGCCGACCCGTCCGTCCTGGGCATCAGTTCGGGGGCGAGCCTCGGCGCGGCCTTGGTCATGCTGGCCGGGGGCGGAACGCTGTCGGCCGGGGTCTTTTCCCTTTCCGGCTTCCTGGCCGTGGTGGCCGGGGCCTTTGCCGGGGCCGTGCTGGTCATGGGGGTAATCCTTTTCCTTTCCACGCTGATACGCAGCGGGGTCATGTTGCTCATTGCCGGCATCATGACGGGCTACGTGGCTTCGTCGGCCATTTCCTTGCTGAACTTCTTCGCCACGGCCGAGGGCGTGCACTCCTACGTCGTCTGGGGGATGGGCAACTTCGGGGGAGTCTCGCTGGGGCAGTTGCCGTGGCTCGCCACATTCACGCTGCTCGGCCTGCTGATGTCCGTCCTGCTGGTGAAACCGCTGAACGCCTTGTTGTTGGGCGAACGTTATGCGGAGAACTTAGGGGTGAACGTGCGCCGGACGCGCGGCGTGTTGCTGGCGGTGACGGGCATCCTGACGGCCGTGGTCACGGCCTTCTGCGGCCCGGTGTCGTTCATCGGGCTTGCCGTGCCGCACGTGGCCCGGATGATGCTGGGCACGTCCAACCACAACGCCCTGTTGCCGGTGACGTTGCTGTGCGGCGGGGCGGTGGCCCTGCTCTGCAACTTAGTCTGCATCCTGCCCGGCGAGGCGGGACTTCTCCCCTTGAACACCGTGACGCCCGTGCTGGGCGCGCCGGTAATCATATACGTCATCGTGAACCAACGCAGGATGCGATACTTCGACTGATGGGAAATCGGACGGTGATTGAGGGGGAACGGCTTGCCGTGGGCTACCGCCAGCGCGGACGGGTGACGGAAGTGCTTCGCGGACTGGATTTCGGCCTGCGGGGTGGCGGACTGACCTGCCTGCTGGGACGCAACGGTGCCGGGAAATCCACGCTCTTGCGCACGTTGGCCGGGATGCAGCCTCCCTTGTGCGGCCGTCTGGAACTCATGGGGAAGCCTTCGGGTGCTTACGGGGCAAGGGAACGTTCCAGGGCCGTGTGCGTGGTGTTCACCGACCGCACGCAGGCAGGCGGGTTGTCCGTCTACGAGATAGTGGCTTTGGGCCGTCAGCCTTACACGGGTTTCTTCGGCCGCCTGTCCCCGGGCGACAAGACCTTGATATGGCGGGCGTTGAAAGAAGTAGGCATGGCGGAGAAGGCGCATTGCCGCATGGCCGAGCTGTCCGACGGGGAGCGTCAGAAAGCCATGATCGCCAAGGCGTTGGTACAAGAATGCCCGCTGATTCTCTTGGATGAGCCCACGGCTTTCCTCGACGTGGAGAGCCGCATGGAGGTGACGCGGCTGCTCCGGCGGCTGGCGGTGGAAGACGGCAAGGCCGTACTGCTCTCCACGCACGACGTGGACCAGGCCCTGGCCATGTCCGACCGCCTCTGGCTGCTGGAGCCGGGCGGCGCGATGCTGTGCGGGGAGACGGAGGACTTGGTGCTGTCCGGGGCGATGGACGGGCTGTTCGGCGGCGCGGCCGTCCGCTTCGACACGGTGCGCGGCGTTTACGCGCCGGAGGACCGCAGTAGCCGGGTCGTCCGCATGGAAGCCGCCGACGAGGCTTCGCGTTATTGGGCGCGGAATTTCCTCGTGCGGCACGGCTTCCGCGCCGTCGCGCGGGACGAGGGCGCGGAGGGTACGCCCCTCCTCGCGGTGTCCGGCCCGCGGGACATGGCGTGGACGC
>CAYPMY010000169.1:0-2830 GCA_964412085.1 uncultured Paraprevotella sp.
GGCGGCGTTGGCCAGATGCTCGCGGTAGGTGCGTGCGAAGTTGTGCGTGCCGGAAAAGTCCTCTTTTGCACACATGTACAAGTAGTCATGCTTGACATAGTCCAGCACGGCATCGATACCGGCGACGGAAGGGATACGGATGGGGCCGGGAGGCAGGCCGGTGTTGCGGTAAGTATTGTAGGGACTTTCCACGTTCAGATGTCTGCGGTAAATCCTCTGGAGGGAGAAATCGTGCAGGGCGAACTTGACCGTCGGGTCGGCTTGCAGGGGCATACCGGCGCGGAGGCGGTTGATGTACATGCCGGCCACCATGGGCTTTTCGTCGTTGTCGGCCGTTTCTTCGTCCACGATGGAAGCCAGGGTGACGACCTCGTTCGGTGTCAGTCCGGCGGCTTCCGCCCGGCGGAGCCTTCCTTCGTTCCAGAATGCGGTGTTTTCCTTCTGCATGCGTTTCATGAAATCCTCAAGGCTTGTGTTCCAATACACTTCATACGTGTCGGGGATGAACAGGCAGGCTATCGTCGCTGTGTCATAGCCGTACTGACGGCAGAATGCGGAGTCGGCAAAGCGTTGCGCCACGATGGCAGAGTCCATCATGAGTTTCTTCCCCAAAGTGCCGGCAAGGCGGTCTGTCGTCCGCACGCTGGGAACGGTCAGCCGGACGGGTGTCTGGCGTCCCTGTTTCAGTTGGCGGAATACGCTGAACATGTCATCATCCGGTTCCACGGCGTAGCATCCGGTTTTCACGGCATATCCGCTTAGCGCGGATAGTACGGAGAACCCGGAAAAGATGCCCGGACGGGCCGTGCTCTTGATTTTGGCCCGTACGGAATCCGGCGTGTCGTCTGCATCTATATATAGGTGTACGGTGCTTCCGATGCCGAATGTGGTATGGAAGAACGCCAGATAAGTCCATAGCCCTGACAGGAGCACGATGGCGCAGGCAACCGCAAGTCCCCATTTCCCGGACGTTTCTTTCTTTTCCATGATGATGAGATTCTGTTTCTTGATCGCGCAAAGTTAACCAAAAATGGAGGGGTTCTCAAGGAATACGTGTATATTTGCAACGATTTAATCTCTTTTGGTATCATGGAAACGAGAAAGCTGATGATGGGTGCGGTCTTGACGGTAGCACTGCCGCTCGCGGCGCAGAACGGGTCGCAAGTAAGGTTGCTTCCCGGCCAGGCCGGGCAATCCATCCCCAAAGAAATCCACGGCCAGTTCGCCGAGCACCTCGGAACGTGCATCTACGGCGGGCTGTGGGTGGGCGAGGAGTCCGCCATCCCCAACACGGACGGCTACCGGAACGACGTGCTTCAAGCCCTGAAGGCTCTGAAGATACCCGTGTTGCGCTGGCCGGGAGGATGCTTTGCCGACGAATACCACTGGACGGACGGAATCGGCCCCAAGGAGAACCGCCCGCGCATGGTGAACAGCAACTGGGGCGGCACGGTGGAAGACAACAGCTTCGGGACGCACGAGTTCCTGAACCTGTGCGAACTGCTGGGGTGCGAGCCTTACGTGTCCATGAACGTGGGGAGCGGCACGGTGCGGGAAGCGGCGCAGTGGGTGGAATACATGACGGCGGAGGACGGCCCGATGGCCGAGTTGCGCAAGCGGAACGGGCGCGAGAAGCCGTGGCACGTGAGATACGTCGGCGTGGGCAACGAGAGCTGGGGCTGCGGCGGCAACATGCGCCCGGAATATTACGCCGACCTGTACCGCCGCTACCAGACTTACTGCCGCAATTACGGCGGCAACCGCCTGTTCAAGATAGCCAGCGGGTCGGGGGAATACGACTTGCACTGGACGGAGACGCTGATGAAGCAGGCGCGTGACCGGATGGACGGCCTCTCGCTCCATTACTATACCGTGTCCGGCTGGTCGGGAAGCAAGGGCTCGGCCACGGACTTCACCGCGGAGGACTATTACTGGACGATGGGCAAGTGCCTCGACATAGAGAACTGCATAAAGGAACATGCCGCCGTCATGGACAGGTACGACCCGAAGAAGCGGGTGGCCCTGGTGGTGGACGAGTGGGGACATGGTGGGACGAAGAGCCCGGCACCGTGAAGGGGCATCTCTACCAGCAGAACACCATGCGCGACGCTTTCGTGGCCGCCCTCTCGCTGAACGTGTTCCACAAGTACACCGACCGCGTCAGGATGGCCAACATCGCGCAGGTGGCCAACGTTTTGCAAAGCATGATCCTGACGAAGGGCGACAAGATGGTGCTTACGCCGTCGTATTACGTCTTCCAGATGTACAACGTGCACCAGGATGCCGTTTACCTGCCTGCGGAAGTCCGGTGCGCGACGCGTCAGGTGCGCGCCGCCATGGGGATGACGGCGGGCGGCGCACGTTGCCGATGCTCGGTGTCACGGCTTCCAAGTCGCAGGACGGGGCGGTGCACGTCTCGCTGTCCAACGTGGATTTGGAAAACTCCGACGAAGTCACCGTCGACTTGTCCGGGATGGAGGTGAAGACCGTCGCGGGACGCATACTGACCTGCAAGGACATCACGGACAAGAACACGTTCGAGCGGCCCGACGCGGTGAGGCCGGCGGACTTCGAGGGAGCGAGCCTGAAAGACGGCAGGCTGACCGTGAAGATGCCGCCGATGAGCATCGTGGCGTTGGAGTTGCGGTGACCCTGAGCCGGACAGACCTTTCATCTCCCCTTGTCCGTCCGCGACGGCGGATGCGGGGAGGTTCCTTTTCGTGTCCACGGGTGTCCCGTCCCTTGCCGTCGGGACGAGAAAAAGCGATTCCGTTTTCATTTCCTGCGGGCAAAACGCCCGATTCTCCCCGCAATTGATTACTTTTGTCCG
>CAYPMY010000170.1:0-2812 GCA_964412085.1 uncultured Paraprevotella sp.
GATGTCGTGCAACAAGGCGGCCAAATAAAGAAGTTCTCTTCCTGTATCCATATATGCCTATTCTTGTGTTTGCTTTTTCACCCGTGTAACCACTCCGTACCCTATGCTGGCGTTCTTGCCCACTCCCACGTAGTCGGGCAACGACAAGTTCGTCTTGAACTCCGCATCGAAGGCCATCAGCTTCACGTTTTTGTTCGTCAATCGGTAAGGGGCGCTCAGCCACGTCAACTTACATCCTATCTCCTTGCCAGCGTGTATCCCCAATCCTTTGAGGACGGAAAGCAGGTTGGCCACCAAGATATTCTCCAAGAAAGAAATCCTTTCGGAGCAATCTTCCGTTCCCTTATATCTCATGTAGTTCCGCGAGTTGAGCGGCAACCAACGGCGTATGCGGTAATGGAACGACGAGTCCCACACCTGCATCGTGAACCTTCGCGAGAACACGTTCTCTATCTCCATGTCCTCGTTGCGGTTGCCAATCCTGAAAGAGAAATTCCCCTCCGAGAGGAACTCGCCTATGGCCTCCGTGCCTTCCTCCATGCACACTATGGCCGCCTTCCCGCGAATGCGCTTGTACTGAATCAAGGGATAAGCGTAACGGAACGAACCGCCCTCGTGGTTATGGTACAACGCGTCGGCTTGCCCATGGAACGCCTCTATGACGGCGCCTCTGAACAAGGGGACTTCCGACCATGAAATCTCGTTGCGGAACAGTATGCTCAATATGTGTATCATGTTTCTCATGAGTGGCGGTGCAAGTCCTGTCGTCCTTAATCCCGTGAACAATCATGTTTGCCATGACGCTGATTTTACGGACGAGTCCTGTCCATTCTCTTATTGTCGCCTTAAAGCACGCGGCAGGACTCTTTATCCGCCTGCCCCGGATGCCTTGCCCCGCAAAGTTAGCAGTTTAATTTTTACCCCCAGGATTTAACACAGTTTAACCGGACGCGCCCCGGCCTTTTCCCTTACGGACGCAGTTCATCTTACCAAGGAGAATCGAAGCCGGCAATCCGCGCCTGTTCGGGGCAAACGTCGGCAGACGTTTGCTCTCAACCTCATGCGGGCAAGATTCATGAAGGCGGCAAAACGCCGCCGCATCGTTCGCGCAAGGACTGCCCATGTCGATTTCATCAAGCCATTGCACCGATTCCTCGTAATTGCCCAAGGCGCAGGCGCCTCGCGCCTTTTGCAAGATGTCGCCGCAGGCCTTTTGCCGGTATGCCGCGTAAATCTCTTTCATGGCAACGGCCACCGCCTTATATCGCGGCAATGTCTCCGGACACGAGGCAAGCAAGGCCATGGCCTCGTCGAACTGCTGCATGCCCGCCAACGTCCGCGCCTTCTCCAGCATGTTCGAAGTGTTCTTTCCATAGTAATCCAGTATCCTTTCCGGGCTTCGCTGAAAAACGCGGTCAGACGCGCGTCATCGGCGGACGGAAGCCATGACCACGTCGTCTTTCGAATATCCCTCGCCGAGCAGGGAAAGGCTGACGGAATGGAAGACTGTGCCCGTCACCACATGGGACACCCTCAGCGACGATTGTTCCTCATTCTGTCCTATCTGTTGGTTTCCTGCAAGGCTTCCGCCTGCGCCCCGGTTCTTCCGGAAGAACCGGGGGCGGCATTCCCTGATTCAAGGACAGACGCGGTTTCCTTTGGCGAGCTTTGCCGTCTTCGCGGCTTTCACCGGGTTCTTTCCTTTCCGGCGGACGCCGAGGTGGATTCCGCTTCGGCGGACGCTTCCTTCACGAAGTCAACGCCTTTCTTCGCGAACGCGCCCTCCGCCGTGGCCGCGGTGCCAAGCGCCGCCCGCTCTTCGGCAGTCAGTTTCTTGACCGTAACGACCGTTACCCCGTCCTTGGCCTCACCGTTCCGACGCTTGCGGAGATTCCCCGACTGCCCGCCGCTGGCGACAGAAAGTACAGCCACATCAACGGACTTCCCGAAAACATCCGGTTTCCCGTTGCCGCATTCTTCCGGACTGTTGTCGCACAAGGCCTGCGGCTTTGCCGCACGTTCCCGGCTCTTCGAGACCTCTTCCTTCATCGTCTGAGCCTGAACCGCCGTCATCGAACCCAAGGCGGCGGCAACCAATAACACCTTTTTCATCTTGAATAAAATCTTGCGGGCCCTTTCAATTCTTCCATTGGCCGCGGAACAGGCGGCAGGGCCCGTCGCCCGCCTCTCCCGGCCGTTCGTGCCGCAAAGTTAGCAGTTTGATTTTACCCCCCCCCCAACGGATTTAACACAGTTTAACCGGACGAGCCCCGGCCTTTTCCCATGCGGGCGCGGTTCACCCCACAAAGGAGGGGCGAAGCCGGCCATCCGCGCCTGTCCGAAGGGGCACGTCGGCAGGCGTTTGCCATCAGCCTCATGCGGGCAAGAGCGGGCAAGACTCATGAAAGCGGCAAAACGCCGCCGCATCGTCGGGAGGGCTCGGCCGGCACCGGCAGGGTCCCCGGATTCGGCGGCCTCAATGCGGGAAGGCGGCCGGCACGTCTCCAAAGCCGACCGCCCTCCATTGCCTCATGCGGACACGACCATCCCGCGCCCGGATGTCCGTCGGCACGCGTCCCGGTCAACTCACGGGCAAAAACGTCAGGCTCACAACACGAAATAATATTCAGGCCGGCTTTTATAGTATTCTATTGCCAAGTTTTCAATGGCTTGCATACGCCGTTTCTCGACATTCGCCTCCGTTTCCATCTGCTTCTCCTTAAAAGACATGATACGGGCTTGCTCCTCCTTTACCGACCGCTTTATCTCGGCGGCAATCTTGGCCGCATCGTTCGCGCAAGGACTGCCCATG
>CAYPMY010000171.1:0-2777 GCA_964412085.1 uncultured Paraprevotella sp.
GAAATACTTGGCAAACGCGGCGCATACGCCGGCGAGCATACGTCCCTGACGAGGGCGTTCCAGTCTTTTCTCTCCTTCCATGTTTTCTTTCGTTTCGGGTTCTATCTTATCCTTTCTTCATCCTTATGGTTCGCGTAATACGAGCGGAGCGGAGTGGAAGTCACCTTGATGAAGCCTTTGGCATCCTCTGCCGTCCATCCTTTCTGGGTCTCGCCATACTCGCCGAACTTGTTCTTTACCAAGTCGTCCGGAGAATCCACGCCGACTGTGGTAAAGCCGTATCGGTGAAGCTCCAATGTCACCACGCCGTTCACGTTGCGTTGCGAACTGGTCAGCATGGCCTCGATGTCTGGCATGACGGGTTCCAGGTACTGGCTTTCGTGCAGGAACATGCCATACCAGTTGGCCACCTGTTCCTTCCAATATTGTTGCCACTTGCTCAGCGTGTATTTTTCCAAAAAGCGGTGTGCACCGATAATCAGCATCGGGGCGGCCGCCTCGAAACCGACGCGCCCCTTGATGCCGATGATGGTGTCGCCCACATGGCAGTCACGTCCGATGGCGTATGCGGAGCCTGTCTTTTCTATCTCCTGTATCGCCTTGATCTTGTCGTCATACTCCACGCCGTTCACGCTACGAATCTCGCCTTTCTTGAAACCAATCTTCAACAGTTCCGTCCCCGTCTTCGTGGGATGTTTCAGATAAGCGCTCTCAGGCAATCCCCGGTTGCTGTCCAGAATCTCGCCGCCGCAGATAGACGTTCCCCATATACCTACGTTGTAGGAATACTTCGCCTTCGCGGAATCGGCATGATAACCGTGCCGGTTCAGGTAATCCGCTTCCTCCCGGCGGCTCAAGTTGCCGTCGCGCGTGAGCGTGATGATTTCCATCTTGGGTGCCGTCACCAAGAAAGTCATGTCGAAACGGACTTGGTCGTTGCCTGCCCCGGTCGAGCCATGGGCTATCGCGTCGGCACCCACCTCTTTGGCATAACGTGCGATGGCGATAGCCTGGAAAACACGCTCGGAGGACACGGAAACCGGGTAACAGCCGTTGCGCAACACATTGCCGTATATCATGTAACGCAGGCTCTTTTCGTAATATTCCTTCGTCACGTCCAGCGTGACGTATGACTTGGCTCCCAGCTTATAGGCGTTTTCCTCGTTGGCTTTCAGTTGCCCGGCACTGAAACCGCCCGTGTCGGCACACGCCGCATACACTTCATACCCCTTTTCCTTGGCCAGATACATCACCGCATAAGAGGTGTCCAAACCACCGCTGAATGCTACTACTACTTTTTTTGCCATAATATTCCTTTTATTTTGCCTGTTCCGATTAACGCAGGTTCTTTGCGGCCGCCCGTCGGGCCATCCTCACCACATCTTCCGGCAGTTCCACCGGAAGTTTCTCGTCCGGATGCATGGCAGGGTCATACAACATGGCCGTACACACGCAATACCTCCGCCCCGTGCGTTGTAGGATGTCATAATTGACGCAACACGGATGCTCCGGCGTGCCGCAACCTTTCCAATAAGCCTCGTCGTCCGTCAGTTCGGAGAAAGTGACCGGCACATACCCCAGTGCCGTATTAATCTTCATGACGGCGCCCTGGCTCGTCAACCCGAACAATTTGGCATGAGGCCATCGCAAGCGTGAAAGCGTGAAAGCCGTCTGCTTGATGCGGGTAGCTATATGATGATGCCGGAACTTCTCTACGACAATCAGTCCCGAATTGGCTACATATTCCTTGTTCCCCCAACTTTCGATGTAGCAAAACCCGGCAAATTCTTCTTCTTCGCCTTCTCCGGCCAAAGCTATGACAGCCTTGCGTTCCTTCATCTTCGTGACTATGTATTCATGCGTGCGGGAAGCTATTCCTGAACCTCTCTTTTTCGCAGAATCCGTTATGGTCGCAAGAATAACATCTACGTACTTTTCGTGGCCGGCATCTGCCACAACCACTCTGATTCCATCGTTGTATTCCACTTATTCCTTGACTATATGCTGCCTCTACGTCCTTTTGTATTCACTTTGTATGTCGGGAATCACTTCGGCCAACCGCCGCAGGACCAGTCCGGAAGGGACCCCTTCCGCCAACACCAGTATGATGGTATCGTCTCCGGCCAATGTCCCCAATATTTCTTCAAACCTTTTGTTATCCATATCGTATGCGATATGGCTTGCATGGCCGGGCAAAGTATGGACTACAGCCAAATTGCCTGAAAATCTCACGGACAAGACACCGGCCTGATGTGCGGCAGAAGCGGTCAAATGAGTGTATGAGACTCTTCTGTAAAGAGGCGAAGCCGGCAACACATATACATATTTGCCCGAGGCATTCATCGCCTTGGCCACCTTCAGTCGCTTCAAATCGCGGGAAAGCGTAGCCTGAGTTAATTTGAAACCGACATTTTCCAACTCACGCAACAACTCCCCCTGACTTGAAATATCCTGTGCAGACACGACCATCTTAATGGCCTCCAAGCGGCTGTCTTTGTTCCTCATACTTCCCTGTCCCTCATTACTTCGATACAAAGATATGCATTTTAAGCCTCATTGTTTGCATAATATACAGATATTTTTCTCGTTTTTATTCGAGATAATTCATAGTTTATTTATTATCAGAAGAAAAAAAATAGAATAGGGAGTCGGTTCTTTCTGTATGTTTATACAATACGCTCATATTGTCCTTTTCTCTTTTAGCTTAGCTTAGTATAATAAATCGGAATTATTTAATTTAATCTTGTTAGCAATGAATAATATAAAAGGTAGGGGAA
>CAYPMY010000172.1:0-2697 GCA_964412085.1 uncultured Paraprevotella sp.
AACTCGCGACCCCGACCTTGGCAAGGTCGTGCTCTGCCAACTGAGCTATTCCCGCAGGGTCAATCGCTATGCGAAGTGAAGAGAAGGAGACTCGAACTCCCACGACACAACTGTCACTACCCCCTCAAAGTAGCGCGTCTACCAATTCCGCCATCTCTCCGGAGATACAGAACACACTCAATGTGCCCAGAACAGGACTCGAACCTGCACGTCTCTCAACACTCGCACCTGAAACGAGCGCGTCTACCATTCCGCCACCTGGGCAGAGAAGATGCCTCCGCCTATCTTGAGCGGAAAACGAGACTCGAACTCGCGACCCCGACCTTGGCAAGGTCGTGCTCTGCCAACTGAGCTATTCCCGCAAAAGACGCTTGCCCCCTTGAGTTCATCAGCTTTCGCATTCCCCCGGATACGATTGCAAAGGTACAATTATTTTTTTAAACGCAAGCATCTGCACGGGAAAAAATCGACCGCCATTTCATTTTTTTTCTTCTGCCCTCAACACATCCTGTCCCGGTAGTCGGCGTAACCGAAACGCCGGTAATATTCCAAAGTCCCGTCGCTGTGCAGCATCGCTATGTCAGGATGCCTGATGCCATTGAACATGTTGGTCTTTACCGTGGTATAATGTATCATGTCTTCAAACACAATCCGGTCGCCCGGCGCGAGCGGATGGTCGAAGCGCCATGCGCCCATGTAGTCGCCGCTCAAACAACTGTTCCCGCCCAAACGATAGGCGTTTTCTTCCGAGGCCGCCCGTCCCGCCGCATCCGGCTCCATCGCCTCGGCGCCACGCACCGTCGGCCGGTACGGCATTTCCAGACAATCCGGCATGTGGCAAGTGAAGCTGACATCGAGAATGGCCGTGCGTATCCCTTTGTTTTCCACGACATCGACCACCGAAGCGACCAACGAGCCGGTTTGCCAGACAAAAGCCGAGCCCGGTTCCAAGATAACCGCGAGGTTGGGATGACGCCCTTTCAGGCTCCTCAAAACGGCCACCAAACGGTCCACGTCATAATCCTTCCGCGTCATCAAATGGCCGCCTCCCAGGTTGAGCCATCCCAACCGGGACAGCCACCTCCCAAACTTCCCCTCTATATGCCGCAAGGTATGCTCAAGCGCTTCGGAAGAGCTCTCGCAGTGGCAATGGCAGTGGAATCCCTCGATTCCTGCAGGCAGTTCGTCCGGGAGCTGCGAGGCCGCCATGCCTAAACGGGAACCGGGCGCACAAGGGTTGTACAAATCCACTTCTATCTCCGAATATTCCGGGTTGATGCGAAGCCCGCAGGAGACGCGTTCGCCCGGGAACAGGCGGTTATGCTCCTCCACGCGCGGATAGAAACGGTCATACTGGCTCATGGAATTGAACGTGACATGGCTGCTACACGAGAGTATCCGGTCGAAATCACGTTCCGTGTACGCCGGGGAGCAGGTATGCGCCTTGCTGCCGAACTCCTCGGCTGCCAAACGGGCTTCGTAGAGAGAGCTGGCCGCGGCATGGCTGATGTACTCCCTGAATACAGGGAACGACTTCCATAGGGCGAAAGCCTTGAAGGCCAAAATGATTTCCACCCCCGCCCTCCGGGCTACGTCCCGTATCAGCTTCAGGTTCCGCCGCAACAAATCTTCCTCCACGACGTAGCAAGGAGTCGGCACGCCTTCGTATGTAAGTCGGTCTGTCTTCATGTTGCCCGCTTGGCTGTTTCATATATGACACGCACATCGCCCGGCCGCAATGCGGTTCCCGCAGAGTCCGCGCACGCGCCCCCGCGGCCGGAACAGCCCCGGCCGGGCGCGGCGGCCGTCTCCCCGCTTCCCCCGGAAGCCGGGTCATCCGCCCCGGCTGTTCCACAAGCCCCGGCCGCAAGCCCGCCTCCTCCGGCGGCCCGCGCAAACACGCGAGGCTGCCCGCACAGAGGCATGGCACGAAAAGTCCTGTTCCGCATTTCCCAATCCTATGAGGTTGCAAGATTACGTTTTTTTCGCCATCAAAAGGCGCCGTTTTCGGTATATTAATGCTTTCTTGGAAGAATTAACACCAAGTGCGCCGCATCCCGCCGGGGCCGGCCTGCCGCGAAAAACCGTCCGCAAACATTGTAGGGGACAAAAGATTTGCGTAATTTTGTCATGAAGAACAAACGAAACGCAAACGCCATATGGCCCATACGTATTCCTACGAAAAGATCCGGAACGACATGAGACTCCTGGAACTGCTCTCCCAAAGCGTCCCCGACATCGGCACCGCATGCACGGAAATCATCAACCTGGAAGCCACCCTGAACCTGCCCAAAGGCACGGAGCATTTCCTGGCCGACATACACGGGGAATACGAGGCGTTCCAACACATCTTGAAGAACGCGTCGGGCAACATCAAACGCAAGGTGAACGAAATATTCGGGAACACGATGCGGGAGTCGGAAATCCGGCAGCTCTGTTCCCTGATCTACTACCCCGAACAAAAGCTGCAGTACATCAAGAACTCCGAGAAGAACCTGGACGACTTCTACAACATCACCCTTCACCAGCTCGTAAGCGTATGCCAGTCGGCCTCCTCCAAATACACGCGTTCCAAGGTGCGCAAGGCGCTCCCCGAGGAATTCGCCTATATCATAGAGGAGTTGTTGCACGAGTCCCCGCAAGACTACAACAAGCAGGCCTACTTCAACCGCATCATCGAGACCATAGTGTCCACCG
>CAYPMY010000173.1:0-2676 GCA_964412085.1 uncultured Paraprevotella sp.
CGGCTTGTTTGGCCAATTTCCCGGTCTCGATGCTGATGGTTCTCCCATCAGGCAGTTCGACTGTTTTCTTAATTACGTTCATTTGTTTTCTTAAAATGTATCATCAATAAATCGGGCAAATGTACGCATAAATATTGATAAATCGGATTTCAGCCCTATAAAAATTCGCACAATCCGGCTATTTCATGAAAAAACCACGGTTTATTCCCCCGGCGAAAGCCGAAAGCCATTATCTTTGTAAACAGGTTGCAAACACATGATGCCGAGATGAGAAGAACGATATGTGCCATGGCCGCCCTCGCGATGCTGGCCGCGGCTTGCGAGGACAAGGGAGAGCAGTTTGAAATCAACGGTCGGATTGCAGGGGCTGGCGGCAAGACGCTCTACTTCGAAGCCGTCACCCTGAACGGGATAGAGGCGCTCGACTCTGCCCGTCTGGACGGAGACGGCCTGTTCCGTTTCCGGGGCAAGCGTCCGTCCAATCCGGAATTTTACCGCCTGCGTATCCATCGGCAAATCGTCAACTTGTCCGTAGACTCAACGGAGACCATACGCGTGGAGGCCAGTCTTCCCGACATGGACACCGGCTATGAAGTGGAAGGATCCGAAAATTGCCAGACCCTTAAGGAAATCAACAGCAAACTTATCGCCTTGCAACAGTCCATCAAGGACATCATGGACGACAAGACCCTGACGATAGGGGAACAGGAACGCCTCGTACGTGAAAGAACAAACCTTTATAAGGACGAAATGAAAAGGCACTACATCATGGAAAACCCGGCCTCGGCTCCGGCCTATTTCGCCCTGTTCCAGACCGTAAACGGAAGGCTCGTCTTCAACCCGGTAAACAATCCGGACGACATCAAGTTCGTGGGGGCGGTGGCCACGGCATGGGACGCGAACTATCCGGGCACCAGCCGCACGGAAAACTTGC
Organism: uncultured Paraprevotella sp.; assembly: GCA_964412085.1. GTDB lineage: Bacteria > Bacteroidota > Bacteroidia > Bacteroidales > Bacteroidaceae > Paraprevotella. Next base: position 935 of record CAYPMY010000173.1, read on the forward strand.
ACAACATCGCCATACAAGGCATGAAGAACACCAAACGCCCCACCCCCGTATCATTGGAAGGCCTCGACCCGGAAAAGATAACCGCAACCGGCATCATCGACATAGAACTGCCGGACATACACGGCAAGAACCGCAGGCTTTCCGACATCGGGAATAAAGTCGTTCTGCTGGACTTCACAGCCTACTCCCTTCCCTCCTCTCAAGAACGTATCATGCAGATGAGGGGATTGTATGACAAGTATTCCTCGCTGGGCTTCGACATTTACCAAGTGTCTGTTGACCCCGACGAACATTACTGGAAAACGGCATGCGAACACCTGCCATGGACTTGCGTCTATGAAGGCCGAGGAGAAGCCTCCGGCTATTTGGGCTCTTACCTCGTGCGCCGTCTTCCCACCTATTTCCTCATCAACCGCCACGGCGACCTTGTGGCGCGGGACGAGCAAATAGAGGATTTGGAAAAGACAATCAGACAGTTATGCGAATAAAAGAAAATACTCCTATTCATCGCTTGACGTATCTTAACGCGGGCATCCATTCCTTGCAACGATAACACTTCAAACGAAAACAAAACGTGTCGACTCGCGCGGAAAAGGAAAGACGAATCGTGCAAAAAGGGAACAGAAAGACATATCCGCCCGCCAAAGGAACGACATGAAAAGCAGAAAAAACGCAAAAATCTTTGTGGTTCAGAATTTAAAGTTTAACTTTGCATCGAATCATCAAAGGGAAGGCAAAGGGGTTCCGGCTGATTAAAGCCGGAATTCTTTTGTTTTTTGTCCTTTCAAGTAAAAACACATATATATATAATAGGAGGAATAATTATGGCTTATATGTCACAAGAGGGCTACGACAAACTGGTGGCCCAGCTCAAAGAAATGGAAACCATAGAACGTCCGGCGGCCTCGGCGGCCATCGCGGAGGCACGCGACAAAGGCGACCTGAGCGAAAACTCGGAATATGATGCGGCCAAGGAGCATCAGGCCATGCTGGAAATGAAAATCAACCAGTTAAAGGCCGTCATCAGCGATGCCAAAATCATCGACGCCTCGAAACTGAAAGCCGACACGGTGCAGATTCTGTCTAAGGTGGAGATGAGGAACGTAGAAAACAACAAGAAGATGGCGTACACCATCGTTTCTGAAACGGAAGCCAACCTGAAAGAATGTAAGATTTCAGTCCGGACTCCCATCGCACAGGGGTTACTGGGGAAAAAGGTGGGCGATGTGGCAGAAATCAAGATCCCCCAAGGCTCCATACGACTGGAAATCACGAACATCTCATTTGAATAACCGCCATGGCTACCATATTCAGTAAAATCGTGGCCGGCGAGATTCCGAGCTATAAATGTGCGGAGAATGACCGTTTCTATGCTTTCCTCGACATTAACCCGTTGGTGAAAGGTCATACTCTGGTCATTCCCAAGCGCGAAGTGGATTACATCTTCGACCTGTCAGACGAGGAAATCGGCGCGATGCAAGTCTTTGCCAAGCATGTGGCGGCGGCCATCAAAAGGGCTTTTCCTTGCATCAAAGTAGGGCAGGCCGTCTTGGGACTGGAAGTGCCTCATGCACACATCCACTTGATTCCCATGCAGGACGAAAAGGATATGCTTTTCAGCAACCCTAAACTGACGTTCACAGACGAGGAGTTCAAGACTATTGCCAAAGCCATCTCGGACAACTACACGGCAGACATCCGATAACGCAAGACTCACGACAAAATGAAGGAGGTGTGCCGAA
>CAYPMY010000174.1:0-2637 GCA_964412085.1 uncultured Paraprevotella sp.
TTTTTCAATCTCTTGCGAATGATTTTCCAATCTCCTGCGATTGGTTTTCCAATCTCCTGCGATTGGTTTCCCAATCTCAAACGGACGGTTTTCCAATCTCAAGCGATTGGTTTTCCAATCTCAAACGATTGATTTTTCAATCTCAAACGGACGGTTTTCCAATCTCAAACGATTGGTTCCCAATCTCAAACGAATGATTTCCCAATCTCCTGCGGACGGTTTCCCGCTCGACGGGGGACAAGAAGCCGTCCGCCGCGAGGCGGGGCCGCCAGCCCTACGGGCCGGGGACCGGTTCGGCAAGGCCCCGTCCCCGAAGTCCGGCGCGCGGCCCCGCAGTCCGGGGGCGACTTGCAAAAAAAAACAAGGCGAACCCCGCCGACTTTCAAAAAAAAAACGTTCCTTTATGCCTCCAAACAGGAACTTGAACAAACCAGCATGGAAAAAGACATGAAACCACCGAAGCATCCCGGCACGGCCTACCGGCAACTGCTTCCTGCCGAAATCCGGCAGCTGGAACGGCAAGGCTGCACGGCGGAGGACTGGCAACTCGTCGAAGTCCACCCGGACATCGACCTCCGCCATGTGGAGTGCGTGCATTTTTCCGGCCACAACCGCGTCGGGAAATTCCGGAAGACCGTCGCCCTGCCGGGCGGAATCACGCTCCACACGGGCATCCGCCACGCCACGCTGCACTGCACCGACGTGGGCGACGACTGCCTGATAGCCCACGTCCGCGGGTACATCGCCCATTACGACATCGCCCCGGGCTGCATCATCCTCCACACGGACACCATCGCCATGACCGGCCCGTCTTCCTTCGGCAACGGCACGGAGCTCCACGTCATGAGCGAAGGCGGGGGACGGGACATCCTCATCCACGACCGCCTGTCGGCACAGGAAGCGTACATGCAGGCCATGTTCCGCCAAGCCCCGTTCGCGCGGAGCCTCCGCAGGCTGGCTTCGGACTACGCCGCGCGGCAGACCGGCAGCCGCGGCAAGATAGGCGGAAGCGCGCGGATACTCCGCTGCGGGCTGGTCCATGACGTGAAAATCGGGCCCTGCAGCCGCCTGGAAGGCGCCGTCCGGCTGGAGAACGGCACGATATGCAGTAGTCCGGACGCCCCCACCTTCGTGGGCGACTTGGTCATCGCCCGCGATTTCATCCTGCAAGCCGGCTGCCGCGTCGCCGACGGCGCGGCGCTCACCCGTTGCCACGTGGGACAAGCCTCCTCCATCGGGCACGGCTTTTCCGCCACGGACTCCTACTTCGGTTGCAACTGTCAGGCGGAAGAGGGCGAGGCGCGCGCCGTGCTGGCCGGCCCCTACACGGTGACGCACCACAAGTCCACGCTGTTGATAGGCGGCATGTTCTCGTTCATGAACGCCGGTTCGGGCACCAACCAAAGCAACCACGCCTACAAGCTCGGGCCGTTCCACCACGGCGTGCTGGAGCGGGGATGCAAGACCGCTTCGGGCAGCCATATCTCGTGGCCCGCACGCATCGGGGCTTTTTCGCTGGTCGCCGGACGTTGCGCCCCCCGTACCGACAGCGGCGAATGGCCGTTCTCCTACGTCGTGGGAGAAGGCTCTTCACCTTACCTGGTTCCCGGCATCAACCTGCGGGGGGTGGGAACGCTGCGCGACATCGGGAAATGGCCCGCACGCGACGGCCGCCCGCCCCGGGCGCCCCGAACAGACCGGGTCTCCTTCGAAGCATTCTCTCCCTATACGATGGGGCGGGTGTTCCGGGCGCGGGCCACGTTGGAAGAACTATGCGGACGCTTCGACGGGGACACCCGGGAAATCTCCCGGAACGGCCTGCGAATCAAAGAGAAATCGGCGAAGCAAGGCATGGAATGGTACCGGCTGGCCTTGGACCGCTACTTGGGCGAACAACTGATACGGCAACTGGAAGCGCACGAGGACACGCCTTCGGACGGGCTGTGCGACGCCCTGCGCCCCCGTGTGGCATGCGGCGACCGTTGGGAGGACGTCGGCGGAATGCTGGCGCCCATGGACGAAATCGACGGTGTCATGAAAGCCGTCGCCTCCGGGCTGGTCGGCCGCATAGAAGATCTGGACACACGGTTCGGGCTTATACACGACCGATATGACGACTTCGCCTGGGCCTGGACCTGGAATCTCCTGCACGAGATATACCCCGACGCCTGCGGCAAGGACTTTGTCCCGTCGCTCTGCCTGCCCGTCATCCGTAAATGGGAAGCCGCCTCCGCCGCACTCGACCGGCAAATCATGGCCGATGCCCGAAAAGACATCTCCACAGACAATTTCGCCCGTTCCGGCGTCGGCGGGGACGAGGAGGCCGCCCCGGATGCCTTACGGCAATGCGGCGTCATCCGAGACATGGAAAAGCGGCAAAAGGAAATCGAAGAGAAAGCCCGATACTGGACAGGGAAGTTGACCCCCTGACCCCTTGGCGCGGGCAAAGCGCGGGATTGCGCGGCCCTTACGGGGACGCACCGCGCCAAGGCAGGGCGGGGCACGGGCAAGCCGGGGCGGAGCCAATGCTCTCACCCGTGCAAGGAAGCAGCCGCTTGACCGGCGAAGACCGAAGCCCGCTCCCGACCTTGCCGGACACGACCGCTCCCCGCAACGAAGGCTTTGACGAAAGAGACC
>CAYPMY010000175.1:0-2575 GCA_964412085.1 uncultured Paraprevotella sp.
GGCGCGTTCGCCCCTTTTTCCCTGCGGCGGACGGTTTTCCAATCTCAGCCAAACGATTTTCCAATCTCCTGCGGACGGTTTTCCAATCTCTTGCGAATGATTTTTCAATCTCAGCCAAACGTTTTTCCAATCTCCTGCGGACGGTTTCCCGGTTTCAAGGGATTGTTTTTCCGTTCGGCGCGGACGGCGGGGGCGCGTTGAAGATTTCTTGCGACAAGGGACTTCCTCCCGTCTTCGGGAAGGCCGGGAGGGGCGGGACGGAACCGGGCTCGCAGGGGCGGCGTCTCACAGCAAGCCGTTTTCCTCCAGCATTTTGCGGTAGAAGGCGGCTTTCTCTTCCATTTTCACGGGATAACGCCGCGAACTGGACGGCATGCGGTACAGCCGCAATTCGCGCCCGTCGGCCGTGAACGGGACGAAGCATCCGATGGCGGGCCGCAGCGCATGGAAAGCGTCGCACGACATGTCGGCGGCCTTTTGCCCCGTGGCGGCGACGGCCGTGCAACGGGGGATTTGCCCGAGCAGACGGGGGAGGTCGGCCGGGACGACGACTTCCAAAGAGCTGTCCGACGCGTTGCCCCGGAGGCGGCGGACGGCGGAAGCCGTGTCGTACAGGGCAATGCCTTTGTCGAGCAGGAACTCCACGATTTTCCCTTTGTCGAAGCATCCGGCTCGTCCGTCCACGAACCAGTCCCGGTCGCCGTGGAAGACGTGTCCCATGATGCGCCACATGTCGTTGTTGAAGTTCGGGTAGTAGAAATCCATGCACCAGCGTTTCCTTTGGGGCGGGAAACTTCCCAGCATCAGCAGGCGCGCGCGGGGCGGGAGGAACGGCTGAAAGGGATGCTTTTCGGTGGGGACGGGGACGGGGGAACTTGCCGGTGCCATGTGTGTATGTTTTTATGCTTTGCGTTTGCGGGATTCGGAATTGCCTGCTTCCGTCTTGCGACGCTTCCGGCGTTCACATTTCATCGGGCCTGCAAACTCTCCCTCTGATGCGCCCGCCCCCGCTTCCTGCAGGCGCTTCGGCCCGGGGCGTTCCTCCCGGCCGCAATGCAAAGTTACCATGGCTCGTCCGGGAATGCAAGCCTCCGGGCGGCTGTTTCCCGCCGCAAGGTGTGAAAAGGATGCTTCCGATGGGAATCCCGCCCGGCGCGTGGGAACGGCGCGCAGGACGTGCCGTCGGCGGGCAGGCGGCCGCGGAGGCTTCCCCCGGCGGGAGGCCGCGGGAGGGTGGGAAGACGGGGAGGGGTGTGCGTGCATCGCCGGCGCTTCTCCCGCAATCCCGCCTCACAGCTTCCCCAGAATCTTGTCCATGACCCAGTTTACCGGGGTGGCGCTCACACTGTCACAGGTGCAGATCGCCTGTTTTTGCAGGTGCTCGACGACGTTGTGAATCAACGGAAGCTGCACGTGTTCCGGGTTCGGGACGACGAACTCTTCGCGGCCGCGTCCCGTATGCAGGGCAATGGGGTCGTAGGTGAATACCGAGAAACAGACCAGTCCCTTGTCGCCGGTGATTTCGATGCGGTCGGTCTTGGCCGATTCGTGGGCCACGAAGCACCATGAGCCGGAACCCGGCGTGCCGTCGGGGAATTGGAAACAGGCACTGACGTTGTCTTCCGTGTCGTACAGTCCCTCCCGGTTGGTACAGTATCCCCGCGCCTTGACGATAGGCCCGAAGAACTCCTGGAGCAAGTCCAGCTGGTGCGGGGCAAGGTCGTAAAAATAGCCTCCTCCCGCGATGTCGCGTTGCACGCGCCAAGGCAGTTCCCGGCTGTTGTAGTCCAGGTCGCGCGGGGGGACGGCGAACCGGATCTGCACGTTGAGCACCCGTCCGATGGCTCCGCCCCGTATCAGTTCCTTCACCTTGGCGAAGTAAGGCAGGTAACGCCGGTAATAGGCCACGAAGCAAGGCACGCCCGTCTGCTGGGAGATGCGGTTGACGCGGCAGCATTCTTCGTAGTTTGCCGCAAGGGGCTTTTCCACGTATGCCGGCTTGCCGGCCTTCATGGCCATGATGGCGTAAGTGGCGTGCGAGGAGGGGGGAGTGGCGATGTAGACGGCGTTCACGCCGGGGTCGTCCACCAGCTCCTGCGCGTCGGTGTACCATTTGGGGATGCCGTGCCTTTCGGCGTATGAGCGCGCCCTCTCCTTGTTGCGGCTCATGACGGCTTCGATGCCGGAGCCCGGCACGAGGCTGAATGCCGGCCCGCTTTTCTTCTCCGTCACTTCCCCGCACCCGATGAAGCCCCACTTGATGATGATTTCCTTGTCCATGTCCGTGCGATGAAAAAGAATGAAATTCCGTGCAAAGGTACGAAAAAGGCGGCAACGCGATACGCGACGGGAAGGAAAATCCGCATGGCGGCCGGGGATAATGCGCGCCGGGCGGTGCCGGACGGCAGGCGGGACCTTACGGGAAACGTCTGGAGGGTCATGCCGGCACGGGCGCGTCAGGAGCGTGCAGGCGCGGCCGGGGCGGTGGGCCGGGTATGGGGCAGGGCAGGGCCGCGGACTGCATTCCCGGCTTCGTGGCGTCGGTCAAGGCGGGGATGCCCTTGCCGCGAGAAAA
>CAYPMY010000176.1:0-2568 GCA_964412085.1 uncultured Paraprevotella sp.
CAGGGACGCGCATACGCGGGCCACGCGGGGCCGGGACTGACATTCTGACAAAACGACAGTCCCGGCGGAAGCCCGTCCGCGCGGAGGCCGCCCGTGGACGGACGGACGCTCCCGAAGCCTCCGCGCCCCTCCAAAAAAAAGCGGAGAACCGGAAAGGCGAATAGAAATAAAAAAATTATATTTGCACACCGGAACGGATTATGGAAAAGCGGCATTCTCTTCTCGGGGCGGTTTTCGTGACGCTATGGCTCGCAGGCTGTAGCGCGGAAAGCAACGTGAAAAAGGGGGACAGGTTCTACGCCATCGGGGAATATTTCGAAGCGGCCGCCGAATACCGGAGGGCTTACATGCGGACAAAGCCCAAGGAACGTGCCAAGAGGGGCGAAAGGGGCTACAAGGCCGCCGACTGCTACCGGCGCATCAATTACACCTCGCGGGCCATCGGGTCATACCAGAACGCGGCACGCTACAACTACCCCGACAGCATGGTTTACTTCTACCTGGCCGAGATGCAGCGCAAGAACGGCGATTACAAGAAGGCGACGCAGAACTACGAGACTTTCCTTCAGTACAAGCCGGGCGACGTGCTGGCGCGCCACGGACTACAGGGCTGCGCCATGGCGCCCCTCTGGAAGCGGAAGCCCACCCAGTATTCGGTAAAGAAGGAGCCGCTGCTCAATGCCCGCCGTTCGGACTACTGCCCGATGCTGGCGGGCGACGAGACGGACATGCTGTACCTGACTTCCACACGCCCGCAGGCCACAGGCAACGAGCTGAGCGGCATCACGGGCATCAAGCCCGGCGACATCTTCCTCTCCCGGAAAGACGACAAGGGGAAATGGCAGCCGCCGGAACTGGTGGAATCCGAGGTGAACAGCGAGTACGACGAGGGGGCCTGCGCCTTTTCGCCGGACGGCAGGACGATGTACTTCACCCGTTGCACGCACGACCCCGAATACCCGCGGTACGCGCAGATTTACACCTCGGAACGGGCGGACGCCAGCTGGAGCACGCCCAGGTTGCTGGAAATAACGAAAGACACCTTGTCCTCCTGCGCCCATCCCGCCGTTTCGCCGGACGGCAAATGGCTGTACTTCGTGTCCGACATGCCGGGAGGGGCAGGAGGGCTGGACATCTGGCGAATCGAAATAGGAGAACACGGGCTGGGCGGAGCGGACAACCTCGGCGAGCCCGTCAACACTCCGGGGGATGAAATGTTCCCCTCGTTCCGCCCGAACGGGGAACTGTATTTCTCCTCCGACGGGCATGTCGGCATGGGAGGGCTGGACCTGTTCAAGGCCGTACAAGACAGCACGGGCGCATGGGCCGTGGAGAACCTGAAATACCCGATGAACTCGCAAGGGGACGACTTCGCCATGACTTTCGACGGACTGCACAACCGGGGATTCTTCAGTACCAACCGGGGCGACGCGCGGGGCTGGGACCACATCATGAGCTTCGAATGCCCCGAGGTGCTGCTCACCGTCAAGGGATGGGTCTACGAGAAAGACGGCTACGAACTCCCCGAAGGACTGGTTTACATGGTGGGCAACGACGGGACGAACCTGAAGCTGAGCGTGAAAGGCGACGGCTCGTTCACCCAGGAAATCAAGCCGAACGTGGACTATGTGTTCCTGGGCACGTGCAAGGGATTCCTGAACCATAAGGAACAGCTGCGGGCGGACACCAGCAGCGTGAGCAAGGAATACGTGCTTCAGTTCGAACTGGCTTCCATCACGGTCCCCGTACTGGTAGACAACGTGTTCTACGCTTTCGACAGCGCGGAACTCACGGATTCCTCCACTCTCGCGCTGGACTCCCTCGTCGCGCTCATGGAAGACAATCCGAACATCACCATCGAACTCAGCTCGCACTGCGACTACCGGGGGAAGGACGAGTACAACGTCCGCCTCTCCCAGCGCCGGGCGGAATCAGTGGTGAAGTACCTGATAGCACACGGCATCACCACCGACCGCCTGACTCCCATCGGATACGGGGAGACACGCCCGAAGGTCATCCGCAGGCGGTTGACGGAACGATACGCATTCCTGCATGAAAACGACACGTTGACGGAGGCCTTCATCAAGAGACTGCCCGAGGAGCAGCAGGAAATCTGCAACGCCCTGAACCGCCGGACGGAATTCCGCGTCCTCCGCACGACTTACGGCCTGTTCGACACGCCGGAAGCCCCGAAAAACAACACGGAGGCGGAAAAGGAAGACTCGCCCTCCGCGCCCCCGCCGACTCCGGACGCAAACGGGACATGACAGCCCCGCCCGCTTTTACTCTTCCGCCGGGCCCTGACCGGCGCCGGAGCCGGACTTGCCCGAAGCTCCGCCGGGACGCTGTCCACGCCTCCGCGAAGCCAGAAGCCGAATCCGGCCCTCTTGGCAGGCGGACAATCAATGCCCGTGCGTCATAAGACGGGGGCTTATGCGGTTAAATTTCGTTAAATCGTAGGAGGAACTATCCTAATCCGCTAACTTTGCGCGTCAAAATCGCAGAGAGTCTTGTCATGTTCTTCAACTCGTTCCAATTCATCTGGCTGTTCCCGCTCGTCTTTTTGGG
>CAYPMY010000177.1:0-2254 GCA_964412085.1 uncultured Paraprevotella sp.
AACAGGAACAGCAGCATAATCAGCGTCGCCAGCCAGTACGGCAGAAACGACATCATAACGCAGGAGTATATGCCCATCAGCACCATGCCAATCAGGGTGCTGTGGGCCTGTTTGCTGTGGACAACATCGTCTTTCCACCATGTTTTGATTTGATTAAGGGTTTTTCGCAGGCCGACTTCCCGCAGGCTGTCATACATCAGCATAAGGGAGCACAGGATCAGGGCGCCTCCCAGAATCGCCGGCAGAAATCCGGCTGAGGTGGTAAATTTCGTATTTTGTCTCGTATAGACAAAAATACCGTATCCGAACACATAAGAACCCAATGCAAGAAGAACAAGGGATGTTATAAAATCAAGATATTTTTTGTCTTTCTCCATATACCGCCTGCTTCCTTTCTCGCTTTACTTCCCGCCGGGCAAAAGGTATACCAAAGGTATATAAAAAATGCCGCCCCGCCGCTTGAGCGGGGGCGACACTGCGGTTTTTCAAATGAAAGTTACTCGATTAGGTTGATTGGGAATTCTTCGGGACTGATGGTGACGGTTACGCAGTCATACATGGTCCAGTCGACCAGAGATGCGATCTTGTTAACATATTCCTGGCTGGCTTCCCTGTCGTTATAGACGACGACCATGCCCTTGCTCTCGCAGAAACTCTGGAATTCTTCGCTCGCGGCGACCTTCGGCATAACCTCGTCAAGTTTCTTGAGGATTGCCTCGTCGACGCCGTTCGGCACGGCCAGCGTGATTGTCTCGCCCATGGGAACCACGTTCTCCATTTCCGGAACGGTCTTAAGGACGGACGGGATGGTGATGTCGCCGACGACAAGATCCTCCGGAGCCATCACACCGAGGCACTTTAAATCGCCGGAAGCGACATAGTCGATAACTTCCGTAATCAACTGGCAGTTCGCGTCGACTTCGCCGGAGATGGTCGCTACGATACAGTTCGCGCCGGAGTCATACGGAACATGGTTGTACTCGAAGCCCGCGCCTTTTGAAAGGATCTCGATGCCGGTATGTCCGCCGGAACCGGCGCCCGCGCTTCCGAAGTCGAGCGTTTCGGCCTTTGCGCCCTCAATGAGCTCTTCCAGCGTGTTGTACGGGGAATTGCCCGGAACGACGACCACATTGGGCGCGTACGCCATGGTCCAGATGTCCCAGTCGCGCGTCGTGAAATCGGTATAGCCGTAGCAGGGGAACGTAACCGTAGCCTGCATGCTGGCGCCGAGCAGATTGTAGCCGTCACGCGGGGCGTCCCAGACCGCTATCGTTCCTACGGAACCGGATGCGCCCGCGGTATTCGCGATGGTGATGTTCTTGCCGAGCTCTTTGGAAAGGACATCGGCATAGGCGCGGACGGTCAGGTCGGTAACCCCGCCCGGGTTCCACGCTACGGTCAGCGTGATGTCATACTCCGGCCAATTCGTTTCGGATGCAGCTTCGGTCGCCGCCGCCGTGGTTTCGGGCGCCTTGGTTTCAGCCGCCGTCGTGGTCTCGGGCGCCGCTGTCGTCGCCTCGGCAGTAGTGGCAGCCGCGGTCGTCGCTGCCGCCGTCGTGGACTCGCTGCCGCCCCCGCCGCATCCGGCGAGGGTCGCGGCCATCACGCTTACCGCCATGGCCACCGCAAAGATTCTTTTCTTCATTTCGTTGCCTCCTTTAAAATATTATAAAAGCCCGGTTCCAGCGGACAAGAGGGTGGACTCCTTAAGGCAGGCCATCCGGACGTCATAGACGCGTCGCGGGCTTTCATTTCGCGTGATGCCAGGCGCTTCAGGCACGGGATTTTACCGAGCCGCCTTCCATCAATCTTCCCGGAATCAGGATACGCCTGACGGCAGGGCTTTCCTCATTATTCAATATGCGGTCAAACAGGATTCTCGCCGCCTGCGCCCCTACCTCGGCCGATGGAAGCGTCACATGCGTAAGGCCGGGCGTATATAAAGGCAGCCAGTCCGGGTCGCCAATCATTGCCACGGATAAATCCTCCGGAATCCGCACGCCCGCCCGCTGCAAGACAGGCAGGCCGCCCTCCGCGAAGACATGGTATCCGAAAATCAGCGCCGTGCAGCCGGCCCCGCGCCGGAGGAAGTCTTCCGTCATCTTCCTGCCGTTGTCAATCGAGAACGCGCCCTCCCAAACATATTCCGGGCGGTAAGGTATGCCATGTTCCTTAAGCGCCACCCTGTATCCCGACAGGCGTTCCCGAAGGCTTATGCTCCCGGCGTCCCACGTAAGAAGTGCGATTTTTTCAT
>CAYPMY010000177.1:2264-2544 GCA_964412085.1 uncultured Paraprevotella sp.
CCGCTCCAGCAGGTAGTTCGTCATGCCGTATGCCGCCTCAAAATTGTCCACCAGCACGTAGTCATAGACTGCATCCAAAACCGGGCGCTCGGCGACCACGGTCGTTATCCCCATCCTCCTTAAGCTCTCGTAATTTCCCTCGCTTTGCTCGCTGGGAATCAAGATTACCCCGTCCACGCGCTGCCGGATCAGGCTTTCGACAACCTTAGTCTCGCGTTCCGGATTGTCAAACGTGTTGTTTACCGTTACCAGATATCCCTGCTCAAGCGCCATCTCCTCA
>CAYPMY010000178.1:0-2390 GCA_964412085.1 uncultured Paraprevotella sp.
GCGAAACGGGCCTTTATGCCCTCGTCTATTTCCTGGTCCGACTGCGCCGCCTGCGGTCCTTTCTCCTTTTGAGGCGCGCGGCATTCCGCCAGCTTCTGCATGTATTCCTGATAAAGGGGGACGAACTTCGCCGACGTCTCGTCGTCCAACATCAGTTTCCCGGCCATCCGCTTCGCCATCTGTTCGGGATCCATCCGCTTGCGCGGCGCGTCCCCGTTCTCTTGTGCTTGCAACGTGCTTCCGGCCAGCAAAGCAAAACATGCGGCCATCATCATTTTTCTCATAATCTTTACCTTTTTAGTTAAACCATTCTTTTTTGTCTCACGGAAGTATGACCCGTTTCCGGGCATAAGGTTTACTCGCAAAAGGACATCCAAGGCCGAATATAACAAGCTTTAACAAGCCTTACGGATTTTCATATACGGCAAGGGCCGGCTCCGTTTCCTTGAGGAGCCGGCCCTTGCCGCCGCTTCCCGCCGGCACGCGGGCGGCGTCATTCCATCACGAACGTATTGAAGGAATGCGCCGCCAGCGCGGCGGACAGGCACTTCTTCCCTATCCTGACGGCCAGAGGGGAAGCCTCGTCCTTGAAGTTCCCCGCGACGACGACGTACTTTCCCTCGGGGCCGCGGCAGACCAGCACCGGCATCCCGTCGTCCCCCTGCGCCTTGTGCGCCACCACCCGGCTGCCTTTCGCGATGAAACGGGCGTAATGCTTCACCGCGAAATACTCGGGAGTGTAGGCAAAAGTACGCGTCTCGGAGTCCACCCGAATCAGGGCGTTCTGCTTCCATCCCCACGTGCTCTCGCCGTCGTCGGCCATGACGAGATTCCAGAAAGTGTACTCGTTGCATCCGTTGCCCAGATAATGGTTCACCAGCTCGAAGGTATGTTCGCCCGCTCCCCAGTCGAAGCTGCCCCGCCCGCATTCGCTTTCCGAACACATGTAGTCCCACTGCGGATGCTCCCCGCGCAACACGGGGAGCGACTCGCGGCCTTCCCACTGGAATGCCATGCCGCTCACGTATTCCTGCAACTTCGCGTCGGAAGCGATTTTCCGCACGTAGTCCGCGCGGTTGGTGTTGAACGTCCCGAGGTAAAGCCTCACCCCCGGATGTCGTCGCCTGAGCGCGAGTCCCAGATAGTCGCGGTTGAACCGCACCGTTCCCCCGGCCGTCCATGCGCAGCCGGGGTAAGGCGTGTAGCTGTATGCCTCGTTCTGGTATGCCACCATGTCTATGTCCACCCCCTGTTCCCCATAGGCGTCGATGAACTTGCAGAAATAGTCGGCGTACGCCTGCAGGTAACGCGGGTCTTGTATGAAGTAGTCCGTGGTAGCCAACTGGCGCGGGAACTTGTCCCCTCTCTTGCCGACCAGCTTCATCTCTTCGAGGTCCGCCTTGCCGCCCGCGTCGCCATAAAGGATGTAGTTCATCTTTTCGGGCATGTGGTTGGACTTGCCGCCCAGCACGGGATAATCCCCCGTGATTTTCATCCAGCCGGGCGGGCTCCACGGGGATGTCCAGAACGTCAGGCCGGGATTATGCTTTTGTGCCGCGCGTATGAAAGGGATGATTGCCTGTTTGTCACGGTCTATGTTGAAGTAACGCAGTTCCAGATCCCCGGCCACCTCGTCGCAGCTGTACCAGGAACGGGCGTAGTCGTTGGCGTTCATGGGAATCCGCCCGCGGGAGATGCGCAGGTCTCCCTCCGGGGAAAACACGTTTTTCAGTATCTCGTCCTGTTCATCACGGGTCAACAGGCCCAATGCGTCCCAGTCCAGTTCGTTAAACGTGGCGCCCCACGCCTTGAATCCCACAATCGGCGCCGCGTTCTCCTCCACCGCCACATGGGCGTCCGCAGCCTGCCCGGACATCTTCACGGTCGATGTCTTCCACGTGTCTCCCTCCGTACTGGCATACCACGTGAACGATTGAGCCGGGCTCACGGCAGGCCAGGCCGCCACACAGCCGCATGCGAAAAGCATTTTGATTCTTCGTCCCATAGAACTTCAAAAAACAGCCCATGAACAACAACTGCGGATACAGCCCTTTCCCCGCAACAGGCGTCCGGCAAGGACCGGGGAAAGCGAATCCGCGCCCGCTCCCTTCTCGGGAAAAGGCCGATACGGGCTCAGCCCTTATGCGTCATGATTTCCAGAACCTTGCGGTCGGTCTCGTTCATGGCTTCGGCGCCGATGCTCGTCAGGTTGTGTATGCTCTTGTCCACGTCGTCGTCGATGATGCCCTCCACGCTGCTCACGCACTTCTGCTGCATGGCCAGCATGGCCGACAACACGGCCGTGGAAACCCCGCTCGTCAACTTCAACGCGCAACTCGGCTTGGCGCCGTCGCAAATCATCCCCGTGAGGTTCGCTATCATGTTCTTCA
>CAYPMY010000179.1:0-2371 GCA_964412085.1 uncultured Paraprevotella sp.
CCGATCTAAGGCGAACGGTTTCCCGCATCGTTTTCCACCCCTTTCCGCCTCGCGGTTCCCGCAGGAGGCGCCGCCGGAAAACAGGACAAACGCCCCTTGTCAACGCTGTTCCACCATGCGGATGGCGCCGTCCGCGTCGTAATAGAGCCTGTCCACGCAGACGGAACGCAGCCACGGGTCGCCCGAGAGCGCGCTGTTGTGGTAGAAAGCGAACCACTGGCCCTTGTACCGCACGATGGAGCCGTGATTGGTGACACCCGTTCCCGGACGGGTGGGCTGCATGTAGACGCCCATGTGCTTCCACGGCCCGAGCGGACTGTCGCCGATGGCGTAACGCATGCGGTTCCAGCCCTCGACGCCCTCCTGCCCCGGCTCGTGGTTGTCGGAATACGAAAGGTAATACCTGCCATCGTATTTGTGGACCCACGCGGCCTCGTGGAAATCCACCAGCCCCTCCATGACCCGCATCGCGCCGTCCAGTTCCATCATGTTGTCCTTCAGCCGTCCGCCCTTGCACGTGCCGCCCCCGCCGTTGTAGATATAGGCCTGCCCGTCGTCGTCCACGAAGACGCAGGGGTCTATGAGAGGGTCCATCCCCTCGATGTAGCCCCGCACGGTGAAGCCCGCCGCCGGCTCCTTGCTCGTGGCCACCCCGATTTTCCAGCTCCCGTTCCAGTCGGTCCCGCTGGGATGAGGGAAATAGAAATAATACGTGCCGTCCTTGCAGGCACAGTCCGGCGCCCACATGAAGCCGCCCTCCTTGCGCCCCCAAGGCACTTGCGAGGCGCGGAGGATCTCGCCGTGGTCGGTCCAGTGCACCATGTCGCCGGTGGAAAAGACATGGTACTGGTCCATCAGGTCGCAACCGCGCGGCGGGGCGATGTCATGGGAGGCGTAGACGTACAAGCGTCCGTCGGCCCAGACGTGAGCCGACGGGTCCGCCGCATAGATATGACGGACGAAAGGGTTCGGCGCGAGGCTGTCTATCGTCCCTCCCCCTTCCTCGGCCCCGCCCGCCACGGCGGAGCGGCGCTGCGCCACGCACGCGGCCAGCAGAAGGGCGCATAAGCCACAGATGTTCTTGTTCATGCATTCCTTGGTTTGAGTGAGAATCCATTTCCGGGAAAGGCCGCCGGGCTCCGCAGGCGCCCGCGTCACTTGCGCCGCTCTACCATGCGGATGGTACCGTCGGGATTGTAGTACAAGCGGTCCACGCAGACGGAACGCAGCGCGGGATTGCCGGACAAGGCTATCGAATGGTAGAAGGCGAACCATTCGCCCTTGTATTCCACGATGGAGCCGTGGTTGGTGAAACAGTCCGAGCCGCCCATGTAGACGCCCATGTGCTTCCACGGGCCGAGCGGACTGTCGCCGACGGCGTAACGCATGCGGTTATATCCTTCCTCGCCTTCCTGCCCCGGCTCGTGCCCGTCGGAATACGAAAGGTAATACTTCCCGCCGTACTTGTGGACCCACGCGGCCTCGTGGAAATCCACCAGCCCCTCCATGACCCGCATCGCGCCGTCTATCTCCATCATGTTGTCCTTCAGCCGTCCGCCCTTGCACGTGCCGCCCCCGCCCTGGTACAGGTAGGCCTGCCCGTCGTCGTCCACGAAGACGCAGGGGTCGATGAGCGGGTCCAAGCCCTCGATGTAGCCCCGCACGGTGAAGTTGGCCGCCGGCTCCTTGCTCGTGGCCACCCCGATTTTCCAGCTGTCATTGGTGTACGTTCCGCTGGGATGGGGGAAATAGAAATAATACGTGCCGTCCTTGCAGGCACAGTCAGGCGCCCACATGAAGCCGCCCTCCTTGCGCCCCCAAGGCACCTGCGAGGCGCGGAGGATCTCGCCGTGGTCGGTCCAGTGCACCATGTCGCCGGTGGAAAAGACATGGTACTGATCCATCAGGTCGCAACCGCGCGGAGGGTCGATGTCATGGGAAGCGTAGACGTACAAGCGCCCGTCGGCCCAGACGTGGGCCGACGGGTCTGCCGCATAGATATGACGGACGAAAGGATTGGGGGCGAGGCTGTCGATTCGCGCAGCCTCCTTTTGCCCACGGTCTTTGCTGCCGTCCGACGCGGGACGGGAGGCGGTGCAGCCGGCCCACAGCAAAGCGCATACTGCATAAGCGCATTTCTTCATGGATGTTGCTCGCTATGTCGTTAAACAAAAAGGCTTGTCCTGCTTCCACCCGGAGCAAGGATGCCCGTTACGGATTCTCCAAGACAAAATTACCGAAACAAGGCCGCCCCGCCAAGCTCCCGCGACGATTTATGGCATCAGCCGCCGCAAATTGACGCATTATTACTATTTTTTCAAACAAACGTACACTTCCGCGCACCACGACACGGGAGGCTTTGCCGCCACGG
>CAYPMY010000180.1:0-2368 GCA_964412085.1 uncultured Paraprevotella sp.
CTGGATGCCGGGAAGACCACTTATTTCCTGAAAATCGTGTCGGGCGTGGTGATGGGCGTGGGACTGCTCATCTGCGCCTTGTCGTTCTACCTCCTGATGCTGAGCATTTACCTGCTGGTGCAGAAGAACACGGAGAAGCTGGAAAACCTGCTGCTCGTCGGCTACAGCCCCCGGAGGGTCTGTCTGCCTTACCAAGTCTTGACGGTGGGGATGAACGTGCTGGTGCTGTGCCTGGCCGTGTTCCTGCTGACATGGCTCCGCAGTTATTACTTGAACATGATCCTGCTGCTGTTCCCCCAGATGGGGGAGGCCGGCCTTTGGCCGGCATGCGCCTTGGGGGCGGCGCTTTGCCTGTCGATCAGCGTGCTGAACGTGTGCGCCATACGGCGTAAAGTGATGGCCATTTGGAAACATGAAGGTTGAGGGGCATGGAAGAGTTGCTGCGGCTATACGGAGAGTGGAGGGGCTGTGCGCCGCAAAGCGTGGAGCAGTTGCCCGGGGCCGGGAGCAACCGCACGTATTACCGGTTCGGGGATGCCGGAGGGGATTCCCTCATAGGCGTGGCGGGCACGTCGCGGGAAGAGAACGAGGCTTTCATTTACTTGGCCGGGCATTTCGGGCGGAAAGGGTTGCCCGTGCCCCGGGTCGTGGCTGTCTCGAAAAGCCGTTTGTGTTATTTGCAAACCGATTTGGGCCGTCGCAGCCTGTTCAACGCGCTGTCGGACGGTCGCGGAAAGGGCGGACGTTACGCCCCCGGAGAGAAGGAACTGTTGCGGCGGACGATGGCGGAACTGCCGCGCGTCCAATTCGTCGGGGCGGAAGGCCTGGACTTCAGGCGGTGTTACCCGACGGCTTCTATGGACGAGACGGCAGTTTCCTTCGATTTGAACTATTTCAAGTATTGTTTCCTGAAGACCACGGGGCTGGACTTTAACGAGGCGAAGTTGGAAGAGGCGTTTTCGGAGATGGCCGAGGATTTGGCGGGCGACGCGGACAGGCACGCGTTCCAATACCGGGATTTCCAGGCGCGTAACGTCATGTTGGACAGGGAAGGACGACCTTGCTTCATCGACTTCCAAGGCGGACGGCGCGGGCCGGTGGAGTATGACGTGGCCAGTTTCCTGTGGCAGGCTTCGGCACGTTACGACCCGGGGCTGCGCCGCGAACTGATGGCGGTGTACCTCGATGCGGCGCGGTCGTACGCGGATATGGACGAAGGACGGTTCCGTGGGCGCATGCGGCTCTTCGTCCTGTTACGCACGTTGCAGGTGCTGGGGGCATACGGCTTCCGGGGCTACTTCGAGCGGAAGAGGCATTTCTTGGACAGCATCGCCCCGGCCGTCCGAAACCTGCGCGAGTGGCTCTCGGAGGGCGAATGCCCTTATCCTTATTTATATGACGTGTTGAGCCGGATGGTGGAATTGCCGGCTTTCCGGACGGAAGCCCCCGCAAGGCCGGACGAACGGCGCGGAAAGGACACGGGAACGGAGCGTGTGGCCGGCGCGCTCCGTGCGGGCGTAGGGCCGGCTTCGGTTTCCCGGCACGATGGCCGGGGGGCGTTGGTCGTGCGCGTGTTCAGCTTCTCTTATAAGAAAGGGATTCCCGAAGACGCCAGCGGGAACGGGGGCGGTTATGTGTTCGACTGCCGCGGCACGCACAACCCCGGGCGGTATGAGCGGTACAAATCCCTGACGGGTCTGGACGAGCCCGTCATCCGTTTCTTGGAAGAGGACGGCGAAATCCTGACGTTCCTGGACAGCGTCTACAAACTGGCGGATGCCCATGTGGAGCGTTACCTCCGGCGCGGGTTCACCGACCTGATGTTCGCTTTCGGATGCACGGGAGGCCGTCACCGCAGCGTGTATTCCGCGCAACGCTTGGCCGAGCACCTGCACGTCAGGTTCGGGATAGAGGTGCGGATTTTCCACCGCGAGCAAGACATGGAACGGATATTGCTCCCGGAGGAAGCGTAGCGGCGGCGCGCCGTGCATGCCTTTCCTCGCGCGTCAGTCAGGCCGTTCATGGCTTCGCTCGCCGGGATGGGTGAGGATGAAGTCGCGCAGGAACGCGCAATCCGTTCCGTCTCCCATGACCCGCGGGCGCGCCGTTGAGTGCTTCGCTTGTTCCCGTCCCGAAATGCGGCCCGCAAATTCTCGTGGCGGTCGCCGCGCGGAAGAACAAGGGGAATATGTCTCGGAACGGGACATCCCCGAACATGCCGGGAAGATAAGGCGGGAACGCTTCGGCATTTCTGCAAGCCTTGCAACATTTTCTCGAAATAAATGTCTTTTTATATTTTTGCAGAAACTTAAAACAATACTCGTACCGATGATGCCGGATATACGAACAGACATACTGCGGTTCAAGT
>CAYPMY010000181.1:0-2338 GCA_964412085.1 uncultured Paraprevotella sp.
CGTGTGCCGTCGCCGCATCCTGCTGAACTATTTCGGGGAACATACCGACGGGGATTGCGGGAATTGCGATGTGTGCAAGGAACCTCCGCGACGGTTCGACGGCACGACATTGGCCCAGAAAGCCTTGAGTGCCATCGTGCGGGCTGACGGACAGGTCGGCGCAAGGACGCTTACGGACATCCTGCGCGGCAATTTCAGCCCGGAGGTGACGAGGGGGCGTTTTGAGACGCTGAAGACTTTCGGGGCGGGGCGCGATGTGCCGTCGCGCGATTGGCAGGACTACCTGATGCAGATGTTGCAGAACGGCCTGTTCGAGATAGCTTACGACGAAGGCAACCACCTGAAGCTGACCGAAGGCGGCAGGCAGGTCTTATACAAAGGCAGGAAAGTGGAACTGGCCGTTATCCGCAGGAAGGAGAAGCCGCGGAAAGGCGGGAGCAAGTCCCTTCGCCCCGTCGCGGCTCCCGTCTTGTTCACGGGCGGGCATCCGGCAGTGGCTCCGGCGGCGGCAGACAGCCGTGGACTGTTCGAGGCTTTGCGCGCCTTGCGTAAGCGTTTGGCCGACGCACAAGGTTTCCCGCCCTATATCGTCATGTCCGACAAGGTGTTGCAGAATCTTTGCGAGGTTCGTCCGCGAACGGTGGAGGCTTTCGGGACGGTCAGCGGCATCGGTGAGTTCAAGAAGGAGAAGTACGGGAAGGACTTCGTGGAAGTGATTCTCCGCCACGCGCGCGATTCCGCCGCCGGAAGACCCGCGCGGCGGAATCGGGAGTGAGGCTCAGGGACTGTCACGACCGGCCGGCGGTATCCCGTCCGGGGCCGTCCGTGCCGCGGGTGCGCCGGAGAGTCCGTGCGCGCCCGCGTTCCCCTCTTATTCATTGGATAATGTAATCATTGGCCACGAAGACGTTGCGTATCACGGTGCCGGCAGGAATGGCGGCGTCCCGTCCTTTGATGAGAGTGAAAAGGAAGCCGAAGCCGAAAAGGAAGGTCAGTCCTAATCCCACTCCTAATCCTATCGCCAGCATCCTGCGCTCGTCTCCCTCCGCGCTCGTGCCGCCATCCAAGAGGATTTCTTGCCCGTCAACGGCCATGGTGGAAGCGCAGGTGGCTTCCACGTAGCCTGCCTTGCCCGCGCCTTTTGCCTTTTTCCCGCTTAGTTCCAGACGGACGGGAGTCCCGCTTTTGATGAGTACCTTGCCGTCTGCGGACTTCACGTCGCTGTAGACAATCGCTTTGGCGGGATTGGCCTTTTCCAAGTGCTTGCTGCTTATTTCCGACGTGAGCCTGACGGAAAGTCCCTTTCCCCTCTCCAGCGGCGTGGCGGCAGACACGCTGAGGTTGATCATGGCGCAAGCCATGCCTAATGCAATGCTTTTTTTGAACATAGTCTGAATCTTTCAAGGTTTGACAGTCCAAAGGTATGCCTTTTCGTGTCCCCCCGCGGCAGGAATCCGTGGCATCTCTTACCACAAAATGTGGCAAAGAATGCCACATCCCGCTTATCCCTCCCGCTCCAATTCTTCCGAGTAATAGTTGAAGAAGTCGTGGTGGAGGATGGAGGAAATGCGGTACAGCAGGGCGGTGTCCAAGTCTCTTTTCTTCAGGATGCGGTACATGTTGGTGCGGTCGGTGAACAGCTCGCCGGCCAGCCAGGCTACGCTGCGCCTCTGGCGGAGAAGTTCTTGCCGTATGGTTTGGCCGATGTGTACCATGGTTGTAAAAACAGAGCGAGACCGTCCACGACCCATCCTCATCTGAGGTACCGCCAAGTAACCTTGTACGTGGATAAGCATGAACGATCCACGCCCGTAGACGGACGTGAACCTTCTGGTGCCTATTCTCACGTACTTCAAATTGGCGGTTTTCAGATGAGAGAATAAGAGCAAAAAGCTCTTGTGCCTTTTCAGTCGGAACAGAAACGCCTTTCTTCCTATTTGTATGGCGGCAAATATAATGTTTTTCCGGGAAAGGCGTCGCCTTTGACATCGTTTATTTTCCGTTCCCGCGTCAAAGGAAGCGGGACGCAGTCCGGCTTCCTCCTTATCGTGCGTCGGGACGCGGCGGAGGTTGCCGTAGCCGGCTGGTCGCGAGGCGGGCGGCGCGAGACGGGAAGCCCCCGTGCGGCAAATCCCGCCCGCGCCGCCGCTTGAGCCGATGGCCGCCGGGGCGGAGGAAGTCCCGCCGTTCCTCTCCTTCCGGAAAGACGCCGCGGCGGCAGCCGCCTCGGCAGGGCATCCCGGACGTGTACCCATGCGGATGCCGCCCCGTGCGGCCGAGTCCGCGAGCGGCCGGTGCGGTCGCGCCGGCGGAATGCGATTCCGCCCCGCACGGGTCG
>CAYPMY010000182.1:0-2318 GCA_964412085.1 uncultured Paraprevotella sp.
AACGGAAAACAAATCTGCGCCAAACGGAAAACAAATCTGCGCCAAACGGAAAACGGCATTCAACCCGACTTATGCCCGGCACGAACTGAAAGACGAATGATTGAAAGTCAGGAACGTATCCGCTTTGTATCGAGAGGGTTATGGATGCCCTGAGAAATGAAAGGCGTTCCCGTGAAATCACCGGGAAGGAATGAGATGTCCGGGAAATCAAGGAACACCCGCGGACGCAGCCCGCACGTTCTTCACCGTCCCGGCTCTCCCTTTGCCCCGAACGCATCGTCCAAATAACGGCAACCCGCATATCCGCAAAGCAAGGCAAACAAAGCCCAAACGGAAGCCGCGCCGGCACCTCCGCACAGCTCCACCAAAGTGGTATCCGCATCTCCCGTGTACCAAATCATGGCGACACCCACGAAGTTATTGAAGGCATGCGCGACAACCGGAATCCAGATCGTTCCCGACCGCCAGTACAACCAACCGAAGACCCAGCCGAAAACCACAGCTCCCGGTATCTGCGCCGGATTGCCGTGTACGGCACCGAATATCAAGGCCGAAAGCAGAATGGCCGCCCACGGACGCATCCTGTGCCGGACAAGATGCCGCTGGATTCCCATCCGGAACACCAGTTCCTCGGCAAAAGGCCCGGCCAGGACGACGGCCAAGACCCCCCAAGCGTTGTGCACGAGCGCGGCGAACACGTCCTTGTTCAAGTCCTCTAACGCCAAAGTCTCCAACAGCAGGTTCACAATAAAGATGACAGGCAACATCCATAAAGCCACGCCGGCACATACCGGCCATTTCATCCGCCCGAAACGGAAACTCCTGCGGTCTGTCCACCCCAACAAAGTCATCACGGCCCACACCACAGCCCCGCTCAATAACAGAGAAAGCCCCAAGGCCGAAGGAGAAGCCGCCAATGCATTCACGTCCAAACGTCCCTCGTGAAGCAAGTCCGAAAGATTGAAGCAGAACAGGACTGCCAAGGAAGACAAGAACTGCGTCGACAAGAAAATGATCACCAGACAAACCGTGCGTTTCATGACAACCTCCTTTCCAAGCCATTGCTCCCTCTTAAAATCATTCTCGCCATGGCCTCGTCCTCGCGAAGCTGGCGAACCAATTCCCCTTTGCTCCTGAACTTCCTTTCGTCTCTTAAACGTCTGACGAAGCCCAACGTCAAGCGGCAACCGTACAGATCTCCGGCAAAATCCAACAAATGCACTTCTATGGTGCGGTTCTCACCGTTTCCCATCGTCGGCCGAAGACCGATGTTCAACATTCCGCCCCAAATATGCTCCTCCCCGCCTGTTTCCCCTTTGACCCGAACGGCGTACACGCCGTTCTTAGGAACCAACTTCTGCGAATCTTCCGCCTGTATGTTTGCCGTAGGAAAGCCCAACTCATGCCCTACGCGGGAACCATGGACGACGCGCCCCGTGAATTCGTATGTGCGGGTCAGGAAACGTGCCGCCATCCCCACCTCGCCTTCGGCCAGACAGGTCCTGATCATAGACGAGCTCACGTTCACCCCGCCCATGGCAAAGGCATCCGCGCGAACGACTTCCATCCCCAATTCCCGTCCATATTCCGCATACTCTGCGAATCCCTCCGAACGGTCATGCCCGAAACGATGGTCGTGTCCTATGATCAGGACTTTTACAGATAACTTCTCTTTCAGTATTTCAGCCATGAAGCGACGGGACGGCAGGGCTGCCAAAGCTGTGGTGAAATCCAACGTCAGGCAATAATCCGTCCCCGTCGTAGCCAACTGCGCGCACTTCTCGTCATACGTGGTCAGCAACTGAGGCTGATAAGCGGCCTGCATGACCTGACGCGGATGAGTGCGGAACGTGATCAGCAGAGAAGCTAAATCATGCCCCGTGCCATAGCGGGCTAATTGCCGTATCAAGAAGCGATGCCCCCCGTGCACGCCGTCGAAAAAACCTATCGTGGCGACACAAGCCTGATAAGGCAAGGGGTCGGCAAGTGTAATGAACTTCATTCTCCTTCGTCGTTACTTCCATGGCGGACACGGCTCTCTTCTACCTGCAGACCGTTCAAGCCGGCACTCAACCAGCCTGTCTCTTTCGTACTCATCCTTACCTTAAACATGCGATTCCTGTTTCATGCATGATTCCGCGATGCGAAAATACAATAGTTGCGGCAATATTGAAAGTTTTTCCCCTCCATTTTTACCTTTATTGTTTGCATATCTCAATAAATCATATTACTTTTGCCCTGCGGTCTCAAAAGGAAGTGGAAGTCGTCCCGGACTTGTAGCTCAGTTGGTCAGAGCAACAGACTCATAATCTGGAGGT
>CAYPMY010000183.1:0-2298 GCA_964412085.1 uncultured Paraprevotella sp.
CTGGAACCTGCAAATCATGGCCGCCAACGACTACATCGTCATCGCTCCCAACCGACGCGGGCTGCCGGGCTTCGGCATGGAGTGGCTGGAAGAAATCAGCGGGGACTACACCGGCCAGTGCATGCAAGACTACCTGAGCGCCGTGGACGACATCTGCAAGGAGCCGTACGCGGACAAAGACCGAGTGGGTTGCGTGGGAGCCAGTTTCGGGGGATACAGCGTGTACTACCTGGCCGGGCACCACGACAAACGCTTCAAATGCTTCATCGCGCACGACGGGATCTTCAACATGCAACAGCAATATTACGAGACGGAGGAAATGTGGTTCCCCAACTGGGACCTCGGCGCGGCTCCTTGGCGCAAGGACACCGGCCCGGACGATGCGGGAAAGGCGGACGGCAGGCGAAAGGCAGACCCCTTCGCCGCCAGCCCCCACCTCTACGTAGACCGCTGGGACACGCCCATCCTCTGCATCCACGGCGAGAAAGACTACCGCATCCTCAGCTCACAGGGGCAGTCGGCTTTCAATGCCGCCGTCATGCGCGGCATCCCGGCCGAGCTCCTGTTGTATCCGGACGAGAACCACTGGGTGTTGAAACCTCAAAACGGCATCTTGTGGCAGCGCACATTCTTCCGCTGGCTGGACCGTTGGTTGAAAAAAACGAATTAAACGATAAACTCATGAACCAGACTTCGAATCAAAAATTAAACGACAACATGTGGGCGCGTTGGTCGGCCCTCCTCATCGTGGCTTTCACCATGATGGCCGCTTACTACGTAAACGACATCATGGCCCCGCTCAAAAGCATGCTCGAAGGCGAGCTGCATTGGACAAGCGGCGAGTTCGGCTTCTTCACGGGAGCCTACAGCTTCCTCAACGTGTTCCTGCTCATGCTCATCTGGGGCGGGCTGATTCTGGACAAGTTCGGCATCCGCTTCACCGGCCTGCTGTCCGCCGTCCTGATGGTAGGCGGCGCGACATGCGAATACGCCGCCATCACCCGCTTCGGCGGGAGCGGCGAGACGCTGTTCGGCTACAAACAGGACGTCTTCATGGCCTCGGCCGGATATTCCGTGTTCGGCGTCGGCGCCGAGGTGGCCGGCATAACGGTGACGAAAGTCATCGCCAAATGGTTCAACGGCAAGGAAATGGCCTTAGCCATGGGCGTGCAGGTCGCCTTGGCCCGCGTCGGCTCGCAAGTGGCGTACGCGGCGGCCATCCCCGTGGCCAGGAACTGGAATCTCGGCACTCCGTTGCTCGTCGGCGTCATCCTGCTTGCCGGCGGCCTGGCCTCTTTCCTGGGCTTCACCCTCATGGACCGCAGGCTCGACCGCCAAGCCAGGATCGATGCCTCCCGCGGCGGCGGCGAAAGGTTCTCTTTCGACGACGTGGCAGCCGTGGTAGGCAACCCGGGATTCTGGCTCATCGCCCTCTTGTGCGTGCTGTTCTACTCCTGCGTGTTCCCCTTCCAGAAGTTCGCCACCGAGCTGATGGTGACGAAATACGGCGTGCCCGAGGACATCGCCGGCACCTTTGCGGGTCTTCCCGCCTTGGGCGCGCTGTTCCTGACCCCCGTGTTCGGCGGGATGATAGACCTGAAAGGGAAAGCGGCCTCCATCATGATGCTGGGGTCCTTCATGCTCATCTGCGTGCACGCCATCTACGCCGTACCTTTCGTGCATGCCCCCTGGGTGGCCATCGTCCTGATGATAGTCCTGGGCGTAGCCTTCTCGCTCGTCCCCTCCGCCATGTGGCCGTCCGTGGCCAAGATATTCCCGGTGAAGCAGCTGGGCACGGCATACGCCCTGATATTCTTCGTCCAGAACATAGGGCTGTGGGGCATCCCCGTCCTCATCGGCAACGTGCTCGAAAACCATTGCGTCGCAGGCCGGGAAATGGTGGACGGCAAGGCGGCCAACCTCTACGACTATACCCTCCCCATGTGCATCTTCACCGGCATAGCCGCCCTTTCCCTGTTTGTGGCATTCCTGCTCAAGGCCGCCGACAAGCGATACGGCTACGGGCTGGAAAAGCCCAACCTCAAGGATTGAGCCTTCCCGCGGCGGGGGAAAGCCGGCGCCCGAAAGCACTCCGGGAAAAGCCGGCTTCCCCTGCTCCCCCACGCCCTGCGGGAAGGGATGCCGTTTTGCCCGGCGCGGGAAACCAATCGCTTGGAACTGGAAAAACAATCGCTTGAAACCGGAAAAACAATCGCTTGAAACTGGAAAAACAATCGCTTGAAATTGGAAAACCAATCGCTTGAGATTGAAAAGATTCGTCTTCCTTGCTTACTATGA
>CAYPMY010000184.1:0-2270 GCA_964412085.1 uncultured Paraprevotella sp.
ACGGCAGTTACGGCCGCAAGGGGCTGGTGACAGAAGGCATGGAAAGCGTCTTCCGGCGCGAGAAAGTGGACAAATGCTTCGCCATCGGCCCCGCCGTCATGATGAAATTCTGCTGCCTGCTCACCAAGAAATACGGCATCCCGACCGACGTGTCATTGAATACCATCATGGTGGACGGCACGGGCATGTGTGGCGCGTGTCGCGTCACCGTGGGCGGGAAGACGCGCTTCGTCTGCGTGGACGGCCCCGAATTCGACGGGCATCAGGTCGATTTCGATGAGATGTTCAAGCGTATGGGAGCCTTCAAGGAGGAAGAGGCGGAAGAGATGCGGCGGTTTGGACAGGCGTCCGGAAGCACGTCCGGGAGTGCCGGCTTCCAAGCGGGAGAAGCCTGTGCGGCCGACGCTTCCCGGATGGATACGACGACCCCGCTCGGTGAGCTGACCGACCGCCACGCGCCGTGGCGGCAGGAAATCCGGAAGTCCGTGAAGCCGAGGGAGCGCGCGGCCATCCCGCGCGTCGTCATGCGGGAGCTCGACCCCGCGTACCGCACCACCACGCGCACGGAAGAAGTGAACGTCGGCCTCAGCACCGGGCAAGCCGTGACCGAGGCCAAGCGCTGTCTGGACTGCGCCAACCCGGCATGCGTGCAGGGATGTCCGGTAAGCGTCAACATCCCGTCGTTCATCAAGAACATCGAACGGGGCGCTTCCGGCTGTCTGCGGGCGTGTTTGTCCGCAAGAGAAACAATGCGAAAGCCGGTGCATCCACCTGAGGATGGGCGAACCCGCCGTGGCCATCGGTTATCTGGAACGCTTTGCGGCCGATTTCGAACGCGAGAGCGGCATGATGTCCGTCCCGGAATGTGCCCCGGCAAACGGCATCAAAGTGGCCGCCATCGGGTCCGGGCCTGCCGGACTTTCATTTGCCGGCGACATGGCTAAGCACGGGTATGACGTGACGGTGTTCGAAGCCTTGCATGAGGTCGGTGGCGTATTGAAATACGGTATCCCCGAGTTCCGTCTGCCCAATAAGATTGTGGACGTGGAGATTCGGAACTTGGAGAAAATCGGTGTGAAGTTCGAAAAGGACTGCCTTGTGGGCAAGACCATCGGCGTGCAGGAACTGGAGGACGAGGGCTTCAAAGGCATATTCGTGGGATCCGGCGCAGGCTTGCCCAACTTCATGGGCATTCCGGGCGAGAACAGCATCAACGTCATGTCGAGCAACGAGTACCTGACGCGCGTCAACCTCATGGACGCCTCCAACCCGGATGCGGACACGCCCATCCATTTGGCCAAAAGTGTCATGGTGGTGGGCGGGGGCAACACGGCCATGGACTCCTGCCGCACGGCCAAACGTCTGGGCGCGGAGCGGGTGACAATCGTCTACCGCCGTTCGGAGGCCGAGATGCCGGCCCGCGCTGAAGAGGTGAAGCATGCCAGGGAGGAAGGCATCGAGTTCCTCACCCTGCACAACCCGTTGGAGTACATGGCCGACGAAAAGGGGGCGGTGAAACAGGTAGTCCTGCAGAAGATGCGGCTGGGCGATCCGGATGCCAGCGGGCGCCGCAGTCCGGTGCCGGTGCCGGGCACCACGGTGACGCTGGACATCGACATGGCCATTGTGGCCGTGGGCGTGTCCCCCAACCCCATTGTCCCCACTTCCGTCCGAGGCCTGGAGTTGGGGCGTAAGAACACCATCGTGGTGAACGAGGACATGCAGACCAACATCCCCTGCATCTTTGCGGGAGGGGATATCGTACGCGGCGGTGCCACCGTGATTCTCGCCATGGGCGACGGACGGAAGGCGGCCGGTAGCATGCATGAGTATTTGCAGGGGTAACCCGCGTCACATCATAATCAAGTAGGAGGTAAACACTGATCAGAACGTTCACCTCCTTTCGTGTTCACTCGTCCTCTCACACCACCGTACGTGCCGTCCGGCATACGGCGGTTCCTCAACCTTCCGGCAAGGCCGAAGCCTTGTAGTAACAACCTATCCACACATGTCCTTGCCGGCATAGCGCATCGTCGGGCACCGCCCTGCGCGTTATCCAACTGTCGGCCATATGCCAATAACCCTGAGTCGTATCGCCCCATCCGTAGGCTTTCTGCTTGGGTATTCCGCACCTGATTAGGCTTTGCACTCGCGTCCGCGGACGCTTCCATGCTTTCCATATGCACATGCGGATACGGCGGTGCAACCGTTGGCCCGTCTCCTTGACCTTGTTGCCCATGTCGGCAAGGTCGTAATGTTCCGTCCCCACT
>CAYPMY010000185.1:0-2227 GCA_964412085.1 uncultured Paraprevotella sp.
TCCTCGAAGTCCGCGTCTTGGATGCTATCATCGGCAGAAGAGTTCCCGGCGTTGGCATTGCCCTGTCCGCCAGCATCCTGCTGCGTGCCAGCCCCGGGCTGCGCGCCGCCCTGGTACATCTGCGCGCTGGCGGCCTGCCATGCCGCGTTCATTCCGGCAATGGCGGCGTCAATGGCGGCGATGTCACCCGCCTTGTGGGCGTCCTTCAATTTCTGCAGGGCTCCCTCGATGGCGGGTTTCTTGTCGGCCGGAATCTTGTCGCCCAACTCTTTCAGCTGGTTCTCCGTTTGGAAAATCATGGAGTCGGCCTGGTTCATCTTGTCCACTCTTTCACGCTCTTTCTTGTCGGCATCCGCATTAGCCTCAGCCTCGGCTTTCATGCGGTCGATTTCTTCTTTGCTCAAACCGGAGGAAGCCTCGATGCGGATGGCCTGCTCCTTGCCGGTAGCCTTGTCCTTGGCAGACACTTTCAGAATGCCGTTGGCGTCGATGTCGAAGGTCACCTCTATTTGAGGAATCCCGCGGCGGGCAGGGGCAATGCCGGTCAGGTTGAACTGGCCGATGGACTTGTTCTGGGCGGCCATCGGACGCTCCCCCTGCAACACGTGGATGGTTACTTCCGTCTGGTTGTCGGCGGCCGTGCTGAAGACCTCGCTCTTGTTGCACGGGATAGTCGTATTGGCCTCAATCAGCCTCGTCATCACGCCGCCCATCGTCTCGATGCCCATGGACAACGGCGTCACGTCCAGCAATACGATGTCGCCCACTCCGGCTTCCTTGTTCAGGATGGCCCCTTGGATAGAAGCGCCCACCGCTACGACCTCGTCCGGATTTACTCCCTTTGACGGGACCTTGCCGAAGAAGCCTTCCACTAACTTCTGGATGGCCGGGATGCGGCTCGAACCCCCGACGAGAATCACCTCGTCTATGTCCGAATTGCTCAAGCCGGCATCCTGCATCGCTTTCTGGCACGGCACCTTGCAAGCCTGGATCAGGCTGTCCGCCAGCTGTTCGAACTTAGCGCGTGTCAAGGTCTTCACCAGATGTTTGGGCACGCCGCCCACGGCCGTGATATAGGGCAAGTTGATTTCCGTGGTCGTGGAAGAAGACAATTCTATCTTGGCTTTCTCTGCGGTCTCCTTCAAACGTTGCAAGGCCATCGGGTCTTGTTTCAAGTCGACCCCCTCTTCCGCCTTGAAGCCGGCCGCCAGCCAGTCGATAATCACTTGGTCGAAATCATCCCCCCCGAGGTGGGTGTCGCCGTTGGTGGAAAGGACTTCGAACACCCCGCCGCCGAACTCAAGAATGGAAATGTCGAATGTGCCGCCTCCCAAGTCGAACACGGCGATCTTCATGTCCTTGTTGGACTTGTCCACACCGTAGGCCAAGGCCGCGGCTGTCGGTTCGTTCACGATGCGTTTCACTTCCAGGCCTGCGATCTGCCCGGCCTCCTTTGTCGCCTGCCGCTGCGAGTCCGAAAAATAGGCGGGCACGGTAATCACGGCTTCCGTTACCTCCTGCCCCAGGTAGTCCTCGGCCGTCTTCTTCATCTTTTGGAGAATCATGGCGGAGATTTCCTGCGGGGTATAGAGGCGGCCCTCGATGTCCATGCGGGGCGTGTTGTTGTCTCCCCTCACCACGGGATAAGGCACGCGCATGATTTCCTTCTGCACTTGGTCGTAGGTCTCGCCCATGAAGCGTTTGATAGAGAAAATGGTGTTCTTCGGATTCGTGATCGCCTGTCGTTTGGCTGGATCGCCCACCAGGCGTTCGCCGTTCTTGAACGCCACGATGGAGGGGGTCGTGCGCTTGCCTTCGTTGTTGGCGATGACTACCGGTTCGTTACCTTCGAATACGGAAACACAAGAGTTCGTGGTTCCCAAGTCAATTCCAATGATCTTTCCCATAATGTATCTGCTTTTTATTGTTAATCTGGTTTGGATGTGCTTCCCGGACAAGGGACGCGCTATTTATTATGTGAGGAGGACAAACCGTGTGCCAAACTGTCTCTTGAGGCAGGGAAAACGGCAAAAAAGGCAATCAAGACGAACGAACGGCCGGGACCGAGGCCCGGATTCCCGGCTCCGGCCGCCGGGTTCTTCGGATTTGTTGCTTGATTTTGCACTTGCAGGTGGAATCTGCCCGGGGCGGGGCGTCCGCCCGCCGGGTGGCGTCTTGTCAGAATGTCAGTTCCGGCCTTGCGAGAATCGCGTATCCGCGTCCTTGC
>CAYPMY010000186.1:0-2194 GCA_964412085.1 uncultured Paraprevotella sp.
CCGCTTGCAAGAGGTTGGGGAAACCGTTCGGCGCAGGAAAAAACTTAATCCCGGCAGAACGGGGAAATGCCGTGCAGTCGTTCCCCGAGAGCCATCTTGCCTGCTTGGTTTATGGCAAGGCAGCTCCGGCCTCCCTTTGACAAGTCCGCGGGCACCCCTTGCGGCAAGGAAACGGCAGATCCGCATGATTGGCAGGCCCGGCCGCGCCGTCTTGCAAACCGGCGGATGCGGTAAAGCCTGCCGGGGCGTCCCCGTCCCGCTTCCCTCGTGAGCCCGGGACATGCCCCGGCTCTTGTCCCTTGCGCCGCGGATCTTGCGGGGAAGCGTTCCACGGGCCAAGCCCGGGGCGGATGTCCCCGTAAGAAAGGGGCAGAAGCCCCGGAGCCCGCCCCGTCAAAGGTAGGCCGGCAAGCCGTAAATCCTCATGCTGTGGCTCCCTTTGATCAATATATAGTAACCCTTGGGCTTCTTGACGGCCAAAGCCTTCTTTACCTGGTCCACATTGTCGAATGTGCGGAAGGGATGGCGCGCCGCCTTGAACTTCGGCCCCACCAGCCACACGTGGTCGAAACCGGATTCCACGAGCAAGTCCGCGATGGCCTGATGGGCTTTCCAGCTGCTGTCGCCCAATTCCCCCATGTCGCCGAGAATGGCCATCTTGCGTTCCGCTTTCATGTCCCGGAAGTTTTCTATGGCCGCCCTCATGCTGGTGGGGTTGGCGTTGTAAGCGTCCACCAAGAGCTTGTTGTCGTCTGTCACCACGAGCTGGGAACGGTTGTTCCCGGGCTCGTATGCCGCCAAGGCCTGGTTTATCGAATCCGCATCCACCCCGAAGGTGCGCCCTATCGCCGCCGCCGCCAACACGTTTTGCATGTTGTAGGCGCCTATCAGTCGGGTCTGCACCTCCTGCCACTCGCCTCTGGCCGCCCGCCAGCGGAACTTCAGGAAAGGGGCGCATTCGAGCGCCTCTCCCTCCACGTTCAGGATTTCTTCGCAAGGGCTTCCGTAGCGAATCTGGTGCAAGCCCCCGGCCATGCGCTTCAAGTCTTCACTGTCATGGTCTACGAAGACCGTGCCGTGCTTGGCTCGCAGAAAGTCGTAAAGCTCTCCCTTCGCACGCATGACTCCCTCGAAGGAACCGAATCCCTCCAAGTGCGCCATGCCCACGTTGGTGATTAGTCCGAAATCCGGATTCACGATTTCGGCCAGAGCCTTGATTTCCCCGGGATGGTTCGCCCCGGTTTCGATGACGGCGATGGTATGTTCCGGGCTTAATTCCAGCAAGGTCCTCGGCGTCCCGATGTGATTGTTCAGGTTCCCTTGCGTGTACAGCACGTTATGCTTGCGGGAAAGCACTGCCGCCGCGAGCTCTTTCGTCGTGGTCTTTCCGTTGGTCCCCGTCACCTGGATGACCGGGATTTTGAACTGCTCACGGTGATGGCGGGCCAGCCGCTGCAATGCCGCCAGCGCGTCTTCCACCAAGATGTAACGCCCGTCGCCTTCCGCCGCATGCTCGGCCTCGTCCACTATCGCGTAGGCGCACCCTTTCTCCAAGGCTTGGGCGGCAAAGGCGTTCCCGTCGAAGAAATCCCCCCTCAATGCGAAGAACAAGGCTCCCTGCGGACACTTGCGGCTGTCGGTGGTCACCGCCGGATGCCGCCTGTAAAGCTCATAAAGGTCTGGCAATTCCATGATCCTGTGTTTTGTCCCGCAAATATAATGTAATTCGGGAGCAAAACGCAAAACTTGCCCGAAATATTTTGCCGCGACGCGGCATCATGCAAATATGGTCCGAGAAGCATGGAAAACCGGATTATTCTGCGTACATTTGCACGTGAACGCTGCAAGACAATGGAAGGGCATAAGCGCACCATAAGAGTCAACGGACGGCTCATGGACTTTTCCACGCCGAGGGTCATGGGCATCCTGAACGTCACGCCCGACTCCTTTTATGCCGGAAGCCGCAAGGAGACCGCGTCCGGCATCGCGAAGCGGGTGGAACAGATTGTCGCGGAGGGAGCCGACATGATCGACGTCGGCGGCTGTTCCTCGCGTCCCGGCGCGGGACACGTCGGCACGGAGGAGGAAATGGCACGACTGCGGAAAGGGCTCGGAACCATCCGCGAGGTCGCCCCCGAGGCCGTCGTCTCCGTCGACACGTTCCGGGCCGACGTGGCCTCCATGTGCGTGGAAG
>CAYPMY010000187.1:0-568 GCA_964412085.1 uncultured Paraprevotella sp.
AAGCGTGTTTTTCCCCGGACTGGCATGCCCGGGCACTCGATATGAATGGACTGTGAACAGTAACAGTCTACTGTATTTCAAGGGGGTCATGCTGTGGACAGTAAGGTATGCACGTTAGAAGAGGCAGTCGCTAAATATGTGGAGGACGGCGATGTGATATCTTTCGGCGGGTTCACGACGGATAAGAAGCCCCATGCGGCGGTGCGCGAGATTTTAAGGCAGGGAAAGAAAGATTTCATTGCCATCGCGGGTCCGGCGGGCATGGACTGGGACATGCTTATCGGCGAGGACAGGGTAAAGGCTTATATCAACTGCTATACCGCGGACTCGGGCGTAACGAACGTCTCTCGCCGCTTCCGCGCCAAGATTGAGAGGGGCGAGCTGCTGTTCGAGGACTATTCACAGGATGTGGTCATGCTCATGCTGCATGCCGCCTCGCTGGGTCTCCCCTTCCTTCCGGTCAGGCTGATGATGGGCTCCGGCCTTGTGGATGAGTGGGGAATCAGCAAGGAAGTAAGGAAAACGATAGACAAACTCCCGGACGACAAATTCGTGTATATGGACAACC
>CAYPMY010000187.1:578-2118 GCA_964412085.1 uncultured Paraprevotella sp.
GCCGAAGCTCGACACTGCCATTATCCATGTACAGAAGGCATCGCCGGACGGCACCTGCATTATCGCCGGGGATGAGTTCCATGACGTGGACATCGCTGTCGCGGCACGAAAGGTGATTGTTACCTGCGAGCAGCTGATAAGCAACGAGGAAATCAGGAAAAACCCGGAACTGACGAAGGTGCCGTGTTTCTGCGTGAGCGCGGTCGTCCATGTGCCCTATGGCGCGCACCCGTCGCAGTGCTACGGCTATTATGATTACGATAACGAGTTCTTAAAGGCATACGGCGCGGCCAGCAAGACCGACGAAACTTTCAAGGCGTTCCTTGATGAATGGGTATACGGGCTTAAGAGCCATGACGAATATCTTAACAAGCTGGGCGCGTCCAGGCTTATCGGCCTGACCGTGACGCCCGGATACGGGTATGCCGCCGATGTCAGCATGGAAGGCTGATTCTTGCCTTTAACGGAAAACTAAAGTTTAAAGAAGGGATAAATGCCGCCGAAGACAAATTAAGGAAGGTCTCTTGGCAGCCGGCAAATTGAGAAAGGCATTTATGCAGCTTACGAATTAAGAGAGCCCCACGGGCAGTCACATATAAACGGCATAAACGGAGGAAGGACATGTCGGATTACACGAATTACACGAATAAGGAGATGCAGGCGATAACGCTTGCGAAATGCATCCATGACGGGCAGATCGCGATTGTCGGCACCGGCCTGCCGCTTATAGGCGCGTCGGTCGCGAAGAGGCTGTTCGCTCCCGGGTGCAACCTGATAGTGGAGAGCGGGCTCATGGACTGCGCCCCGATTGAGGTGCCTCATTCCGTCGGCGATCTGCGGTTCATGGCGCACTGCGGCGTGCAGTGGCCGAACGTGAGGTTCATCGGCTTTGAGACGAATGAATGGCTCCATGGCAACGAGCGGCTTATCGCCTTCATAGGCGGGGCGCAGATTGACCCTTACGGCAACGTGAACTCAACGTGCATCGGCGACTATCACAGGCCAAAGACCCGGTTCACCGGCTCAGGGGGCGCGAACGGCATCGCCACGTTCGCGAACACGGTCATCATGATTCAGCATGAGAAGAGAAGGTTCATGCCAAAGATTGACTATGTGACCAGCCCGGGCTGGATTGACGGCCCCGGGGGACGCGAGAGGCTTGGCCTTCCGGGAAACCGCGGGCCGCAGGCTGTCGTCACCGACCTTGGAATCCTGAAATTCGATGATAAGACCAGGCGCATGTACCTGGACGGGTATTATGAGACGACGAGCCCGGAGGAAGTCCAGGAGAATACCGGCTTTGAGATTGACGTGTCAAGGGCGGTTAAGCTGGATCCGCCGGATCCGGAAGTCATCCGCATGATCCGCGAGGAGATTGACCCCGGGCAGGTCTTCATCAAGGCGCCGGCTCTCTCAAAATAAATCACCGCTCACGACCGTGTTTCGTGATGCCAGGCGGCGCGATCCGCTCAGACAGAAAACACAACCTGTATATAAAAAGGCAGCGGGCGGTAACCAAAATAATCCGCGCATGGCAATT
>CAYPMY010000188.1:0-2102 GCA_964412085.1 uncultured Paraprevotella sp.
AGCCATGTCGGCGGCACGCTGAAAGACGATGCCGGCACGTTCGACGTAGGCCCGCTGCCCGCCGACCGCCGCCTCGACGCGCGTTACGTCTCGGACGGCGGCCCGGAAAGGGTGGACTTCCGCATCTATGACCTGCAAGGCCACATGTTGCTCACGCAAAGGGGCGCGAACGGAACCGCGACCTCGTTCGACACAAGCGGACTTCCCGACGGCATGTACGTCCTGGAAGCCCGGTGCGGACAGGCAGGCCGCAGCCGCAAGTTCACGGTGCGGCACCGGTAAGCCCATGAATCCTGCGGACGGCTTCGGAGCCGTCCGCAGGACGACAAAAAGGGAAGGCATTCCCGGACGGGATGTCTTCCCCTTGTCTTCTTCCGCGACAATGCGGGACAAGACGGTGGCACGCGGGAGACCCGACTTTTCGCTGCCAGGCGGTAGCGAGGCGTCCCGCGGACCCGCACGAAAAAAACATGTCTCCGCACGCAAAACCGCAAAACCTGGCATGGACAATCCCGCAATACGGCAATATGCCGACGTCTTCCTCGCGCATCTCCAGAAGGATGACAGCCTGTGCAGCTTCAAGAACCCGCAACATTGCCTGAAGTACGTCTGCTCCGGGGAACTTACCCTTGAAGAGAACGGGGCGACAACCAAAATCCACAAGGGAGAATGCGTGTTCATCCGCCGCGACCACAAAGTCCACATCGCCAAGCATTCCCTCGGGGATGAAGCGTATATGGGGATAACGATGATGTTCAACCGCGAGTACCTGAAGCAGGCATATCAGGAGGTGGCGGCCA
Source organism: uncultured Paraprevotella sp. (assembly GCA_964412085.1). Lineage (GTDB taxonomy): Bacteria > Bacteroidota > Bacteroidia > Bacteroidales > Bacteroidaceae > Paraprevotella. The sequence goes on from CAYPMY010000188.1 coordinate 801, forward strand.
AAGGGCATGACATTTCCCGAGCCATCGAGTGTTCGCGTCTCTCCGTGATAAAACTGCCCTCCGCGCCACAGTTCGACGGGCTTTTCCTGTCGATTACGCCATATCTTGAGACCTCAGAGGAACCAAGCGAGGAGATGATGCGCCTGAAAACGCACGAAGCCCTGTTAGCCTTGACGGAGACCGACAAGCGCATAATCCCCATGCTGTTCGACTTTACCGAGCCGTGGAAAATAGATTTGGAAGAATTCATGAACGCGAACTTCATGTCAGACTTGACAATCAAGGAGTTCGCTTCATATTCCGGGAGAAGCCTCGCGACTTTCAAGCGCGACTTCAAGAAAATAAGTGAGCTTACCCCGGAAAAATGGCTTATCCACAAGCGGCTGGAAAAGGCACGCGAGCTTATTGAAAACGGGCACAAGGGCGTGTCTGAAGCCTGCTTCGCCGTCGGATTCAGGAACCGCTCCCATTTTACCACGCTGTTCAAGCGAATGTACGGAATATCGCCCTCGGCCTTGAATTGAGCCAGAGGGAAACATTCATTTGAGCCGCACGCCAACATGGCGTCGCGGCTTTCTTCGTAACTTCGCGGCCGGACAATTCGGATGAACATGAAAATCAAAATTCCTGCCTTAATAAGCGTGCTTCTCATGGGAGCGTCATGCAACGGTACTTCCGTGGCCGGCCAAGCCGACGCGGGAGACGACTCCTTGGACAAGATTATCCGTGACCGCCGTTCCGTGCGGAGATACACCGACGAGGGAATCAGCCGCGACACATTGGAAAACATTGTCAAGTTCGGAATGTATGCCCCGTCGTCCTACGGTCAGAATCCGGTGGAGTTCGTAGTGGTGGACGACAAGGAAGAACTTGCCGGGATTGCCGGCGCGAAGCGAATCGGCGCACCGTCGGTCCGGGACGCGGCGGCCGCCATCGTGGTGGTTGTCGACAAGACAAAGGGAGAACTTTGGATTGAGGACTCGTCCGTCGCCGCAGGTTATATCCTGCTCGGAGCGGAAAGATATGGCCTCGGAGCATGTTGGAACCAGATACGCGGCCGCGAAGGACAACGACTTTCCGCAAGCAAGGAGATATGCGGAATACTCGGCATCCCGTCAAGGTACGAGGTGCTGTGCGTCATCGCCCTCGGACACAAGGGGGAGGACAAAGCCCCTCATACTGATTCGGAACTTGACATGGACAGGTTGCATTTCGAAAAATTCGCCGGGAAATGAGAAGACATCGGCACCCGGGGCAGGGGCAGGCTTCAGCCGCGGCGCGGCGAAATCGTCCGGCAAGAAA
>CAYPMY010000189.1:0-2059 GCA_964412085.1 uncultured Paraprevotella sp.
GAAGTATTTCGGGCCCGAAGGCGAGCTGTTCAAGAAGCGCGAGAGCCTGATGGCTCCCATCCAGGACGAGATATACAACGCCGTGAAGGACATTTCGGACAGCAAGGGGTATTCGTTGATCCTGGACCGCGCGTCCGACGCCGGCATCATTTTTGCATCCCCGAAGATAGATATAAGCAATGAAGTCCTGACGAAATTAGGATATTCCAACTAACATTCGTACATTTGCACGCGATATTGAGAATAGTAATATAAAATAGAGTAAGATGAAAAAAGTGATTTTGACGGCATTGTTGCTCGTGCCGGCGGGAGTCTTCGCACAGAAGTTCGGCCATTTCGATTCAAGCGCCATCATCCAGCTCATGCCGGAATACACCACGGCCCAGAGCGAAATCCAACAGCTTCAGACCCAGTATGAGAACGACCTGAAACGCATGCAGGACGAGCTGAAGAAGAAGTCGGAAGAGTACGACAAGGAGAAGGAGGGCTTGCTGGATAACGTGAGGCAGCGCCGCGAGACGGAACTGCAGGATTTGTACAACCGTATCCAACAGAGCTATCAGGACAATCAAAAGTCTTTGCAGGAGACCTCGCAGCAGAAGATGCAGGCCATTTCCGACAAGATGCTCGGGGTCATCAAACAAATCGGCGCCGAAGGCGGTTACGTCTACATCATGGACATTTCAGCGGGCATCCCTTACGTCAGCACGACGCTGAGCACGGACGTGACGGCGGAAATCAAGCAGAAGCTGGGCTTGAAATAGGCGGGATGTTCCCTGTCCCCATACAAAGGCTTCTCCGGAGGGCATTCTCACTGCCGGAGAAATCTCCCTTTGTGCCTCCTGTCGTTTATCCTGTTTCCTGACAATCTCCTCTTTCAGGCATCGGTCGTCCGGCCCGGCGTGCGAAAAATCATCCGACGGCTGAGAAAGGAAGTCTGTCCTTTGCCGGCATGACATAAAAATGAATAACTTTGTTACGGTCAATAACATCGGCTCATGATACGGAAAATGAACAAGTTGGCCTTGTGCCTGTCTTTCTTGTCGCTGCCTTTCGCCGCCAAGGCGCAGGCCGCGCAGGGCAGGTTCGGCTATTTGAGTTACAATGCCATATTCCAGGCCATGCCCGAGTTCGAGGTCTCCCGGCAAAAGCTGGCGGACTTGAAGTCCAAATACGACAAGGAAGCCCGGCGGAGTGAGGAGGAATTCCAGCGGAAGTTCGCGGAATTCCTGCAAGGGCAGAAGGAATTCCCGGAGAACATCTTGTTGAAGCGCCAGCAAGAGCTGCAAGACCTCTTGGCCAAAGGCATCCGCTTCAAGGAAGAGTCGCAGAAGCTGCTCGCGGAGGCGGAGAAGGATCTGCAGGCCGACATGCTTTACTTGCTGAACGAAGCCATACGTGCCGTGGGAGTGGAAAGGGGGTATGCCTGCATCGTCAACACGGACGGTAACACCTGTCCCTTCGTCAATCCTGCGGCGGCCGACGACGTGACGAATTATGTGAAGGAAAAGCTCCAGCTTCCCATTAGCCTCGAGCCATGAAAGTCCCTTTGGCCGAAAAGCCCGGGCCTATCGGAGTGTTCGACTCCGGTTACGGCGGACTGACCATCCTGCACGAAATCCGTCAGGTGATGCCGCAGTACGATTACCTTTACTTGGGGGACAACGCCCGCACGCCGTACGGGACCCGTTCGTTCGAGGTCGTGTACGAGTTCACGCGCGAAGCCGTCCGGAAACTCTTCGGCTTGGGATGCCGCCTGGTGATACTGGCCTGCAATACGGCCTCGGCCAAGGCTTTGAAAACCATCCAGCAGAACGACCTCCCGCAAACGGGAGGGGAGGCGCGCCGCGTGCTGGGTGTCATCCGCCCTACCGCGGAGTGCGTGGGGAGGATTACGCATAGCCGCCACGTGGGGGTCTTGGCCACGTCGGGCACCATCAGTTCCGGCTCCTATCCGCTGGAAATCCGGAAACTTTATCCCGACATCGTCGTGAGCGGGGAAGCCTGCCCCATGTGGGTGCCGTTGGTGGAGAATCACGAGTACGATTCGCCCGGTGCC
>CAYPMY010000190.1:0-2042 GCA_964412085.1 uncultured Paraprevotella sp.
GGGCAATCATGGCTCCCATCTTCGTCCCGATGTTCATGCGCCTCGGCATGTCCCCGGAACTCACGCAGGCCGCGTACCGCATCGGCGATTCCTGCACCAACATAATCGCGCCGACCATGCCGTTTTTCGTGCTTACCGTGGCTTTCTTCCAGAAATATGACAGGAAGGCCGGAATCGGCACCGTTGTTTCTACCATGCTGCCGTATTCCGTAGCGTTCCTGCTCGCCTGGATCGCGATGTTCATTATATGGTACGTGCTGCGGCTTCCGTTAGGGCCGGGCTCGCCGATGTTCTACCCGATGTAAGGCAATCGCTCACAGATGCTTCACGCAGTAAGCCCTTTCCCCGGCTATGCCGCGCAATCACCGGCAGCGCGGCGGCTCCAGCCCCTTGCATGTACGCTTTGACATGGACGTCCGGGCACGAAACGGGGCGGTCCCGGCGGATGCCTGAAAAACCGCAATGATTATTGACCTGGCTGCTGTAAACGGATATACTGAGGAATATGGCACGCCTGTACCGTCACACGGGAATTCACACATACGCCCGGTGTTTCCCGGCATGGAAGAACCCATGGAAGAGAGCCAGGCCTTCGCGCTGAGGAACCTTCCGGGCACAACGCGACTCACGGCCGTATCGCAAAGGCTGCCAGCGCCGCGCCGCGGCAACCGGGTTTTCGCGGTTATCAGGCTTCATATGGCGGAAAATAAAGTGATAAATGTCCTGCCTGCATGGCGGGCGCGGACAGACAAGGAGGTAACTATGCTGGATGAGAAGCGCTATAAAACCTATGTGCGCATCCTGGAGGACGAGCTTCTGCCTGCCCTTGGGTGTACCGAGCCCATCGCCATCGCCCTTGCCTCGGCAAAGGCCAGGGAAACGCTGGGCGGGGAACCGGAAAATATCCGCGTTCGATGTAGCGGCAACATCATAAAGAATGCCAAGGCGGTCGTCGTGCCCACGACCGGGAACATGAGAGGAATCGACACCAGCGCGGTCCTGGGAGCGGTCGCGGGCGACGCGTCCCTGAACTTGCAGGTGCTAAGCAAGGTGCGGCCGGAGGATCTTGAAAAGACGAAGGAACTTCTGGGCAAGGGCATCTGCTCGGTGGAGCTGCTGGACTCGCCCGCGAAGCTCCATATCATCGTGGAGATGGAGGGCAGGGAACACAGGGCGCTCACGGAGATAAAGGACGAGCACACGAATTTCATACGCATAGAACGCGATGGCGAGTGCCTGTTTAAAAAGGAAGCGGCCGCGGAGGATGAGAAAGACGGCCACGCGCTGGATATGGAGGAGCTTAACCTCAGGGACATCCTCGAGTTCGCGGATACCGTGAACCTTGACGACGTGCTCCCCATGCTTAAGCGCCAGGCGGAATACAATATGCGCATCTCCCAGGAAGGCCTGACCCACAGATACGGCGGGCGCGTGGGGGCGACGCTCTTACGCCATTACGGCAATGACGTGCGTGGCCATGCCAGGGCTATGGCCGCCGCCGGCTCGGACGCGAGGATGGGAGGATGCGTGCTGCCCGTGATTATAAATTCCGGCAGCGGGAACCAGGGCATAACCTGTTCGGTGCCCGTCATCGTCTATGCGCAGTACCTGCACGCCACGGAGGAACGGATGTACCGCGCCCTTGTGGTCAGCAATCTCGTCGCGCTGCTCCAGAAACGGGGCATCGGCAGGCTCTCCGCCTATTGCGGGGCGGTATGCGCCGGCTGCGGGAGCGGGGCCGCGATCACCTATCTCCATGGAGGCGACTACGAGGCAATCGGCAGGACAATAACAAACACCCTGGCCAATGCCTCCGGCATCGTCTGCGACGGGGCGAATGGAAGCTGCGCCGCCAAGATAGCCGCCGCCCTCGACGCCGCCATACTGGGCCATGAGATGTCCATGGACGGAAACACCTTCGGGGACGGCGAAGGCCTTGTCAAGGGCGACGTCGAGAAAACGATAGCCTGTATCGGGCGCATGGCCGCCAGGGGCATGAGGGAGACGGACACGGAAATCCTCAAGATCATGGTAGAGAAAGA
>CAYPMY010000191.1:0-1971 GCA_964412085.1 uncultured Paraprevotella sp.
CCCGTTTCCCCGGTTGAAGATGTAGAGCGGGGCTTGCCCGTTGCCGGCCTTGCGTTTGGCGACTGGTGTCTCCACAGGTTCGGGGGATTGGCTCCCGCGCATATAGGCCGCGGCTATTTCTTTGGCCTTTGCCCGGTCCACGGGATTCGCCCACACGCACAACGAGGAGGTGAGGAGCGTCAAGACTGTCAATAATGGTTTCTTCATGGGTCTTTGTTTTTGTTGAAATCGGATTAACACGGCCAAAGGTACTTTTTTTGGGGGACATTGTGTTCGTTTTCTCGAAAAAACTTGTGGTAGAACGCATTTATTTTATACTTTTGCCAAAAACAAAGAGGAAAGGATATGCAGAAGAAGAATTGCCATTTGGAGTCGGTTCTCGATTTGAACGCCAGCAACGTATGGGGAGCGGAAGTCCAGGGGCTTTTGGAATTGTGGCAAAAGGATATCAAGAAAGAGGGATTCTCCTCGTCCGAGGAGAAAGTGCTGAACGTCATCCGGCTGGCTTTCGACGTGTGCCGTTTCGACCCGAAAGACGACCGGGAAGCCATGAGGTACGATAACGGGGATTATGTCATCCTGCCCAGCGCGGACAAGCGCAAGGGGGCTGTAGCCATACGTAAGAAAGAGATTCGCCGGATTACGGATCTTTCTTACGAGAACATCAAGCATATCACGGCGTCCGACCTGCTGGGGTTGATAGAAGGCAACTTCGGCGGCGGCTGGAATTCCATATCCTTGGCGATAAAGGACATCATAGAGTCGGCTTTCTACATTAGCACTACAACTCTGCCGGCTTCGCGCATCCATGCCGCGGGCGGTACGCTGGAACACAAGGTCGCCGATGGTTATGAAGTCTTGGAAATCGCGAAGGGGACTTGGACAGAGGCCATTTTCGCCAAGAAGCGGGAGCCGGTGGAGAAATTGCACTTTATGCCCGAACCGGAATATGACGAGGACGGCAACCGCCGTGTCGCGGACGAAGAGACGGAAAACTACCCGGAGCCGGAGGATGACGGCGGCACGGGCGGGGATGACACTTTTTACGCGAGCTATACCCCCGAGGCGGACATCAAGGACGAGGACGAAGAACTGGCGGACGAATGACCTTTCGGACCGGGAAAAGGATAAGACATGGGAATCGAGAAAGCGGAGCGGGAGCGCATCATCCGTTTGGTGAAGCGGCAGGTGGTGCCGGCGATGGGATGCACGGAACCTATATGCGTGTCTCTTTGTGTGACCCGCGCGGCAGAAGCGCTGGGGGAAACGCCGGTCGCGGCCAGCGTCTTCCTCAGTGCGAACATATTGAAGAATGCCATGGGCGTGGGGATTCCCGGCACGGGAATGGCGGGACTCCCCATAGCCATAGCCTTGGGCGCGGTGGCGGGCAAGTCCGCATACGGTCTGGAGGTGCTGAAAGACGTAACGCCGGCCGACGTGGAGCGGGGGAAGCGATATGTCGCCGAGCGGCGTGTCAGGATAACGTTGAAAGAGGGGATTGCGGAAAAGCTTTATGTCGAAGCCGTGGTGGAGGGCGAATCCGACCACAAGGCCACGGCTGTCATTGCCGGCCGGCACACGCGTTTCGTCTATGTGGAGAAAGACGGGCGAGTGCTGTTGGACAACCGTGTGCCGCAGGGAGAGGAAGACGAGGAACGGGAATGCGAGCTCAACTTGCGCAAAGTGTACGATTTTTCCATGGAGGCACCGCTGGAGGAAATAGGATTCATACGTGAAGCGCGCCGCCTGAACGAAGCGGCCTCGCGGCTGGCCCTGAAAGGGTGCTACGGACATGAGTTGGGCAAGACGCTGAGCCGTCCCTTAGGGCGCGGCATCATGGGGGACACGATATTCTCCCATATCCTGTCGGCCACCTCATGCGCGTGCGACGCCCGCATGGCCGGGGCCATGATTCCGGTGATGAGCAATTCCGGGAGCGGCAACCAGGGGATATGCGCCACGATGCCGGTG
>CAYPMY010000192.1:0-1745 GCA_964412085.1 uncultured Paraprevotella sp.
CGGGAAATGCCCTACCTGATAGAGCCCGCCGGCATCCCAGGCTTCCGCTATACGTTTCACGTTGCTCAGGAGCGGGTCGCTGGCCAGGGTCCTTAAGAGCGGCGGGTTGTTCATGGGCGTGCCGTCCTCGTTGCGGCCGAGGATGCTGGCAAGGTCGAAGCGGAAGCCATCGACGCGATACCTTGTCGTCCAGAAACGAAGGCACTCGAGAATCATCTGCTGGACTACAGGGTGATTGCAGTTCAAGGTGTTGCCGCAGCCGCTGAAATTGTAATAATTGCCGTCCGGGGTCAGCATGTAGTAGACATTGTTGTCAAGCCCCTTGAAGCAGAAGAAAGGCCCGTTCTCATTGCCCTCGGCGGTATGGTTGAAGACCACGTCCAGCAGGACCTCTATCCCGTTCTCATGCAGTTCCTTTATGAGCTCCTTCAGCTCATTTCCCTCATGGTTGCGCTCGTCTGCCGCGGTATAGCTCGTGTTGGGCGCGAAGAAGCTCACAGTATTGTAGCCCCAGTATTCCACGAGGTGCTTGTCCCCGACTTGACGCCCGTTTAACGTCTCGTCGAACTCAAAAATCGGCAGCAGCTCCACCGCGTTGACCCCCAGTTCCTTAAGATAGGGAATTTTCTCCTTAAGGCCGGCGAAAGTGCCCGGGTGCCTGACTCCCGAAGAGGAATGGCGGGTGAAGCCGCGGACGTGCAGCTCGTATATTATTAAATCGGAGAGCGGACGGTTTGACTGAGGCATGTCCCCCCAGTCGAATATGTCCTCTACGACGCGGGCATGGTACGGGCCTTCCCTTTTCTCCCCCCAGACCCGGCAGCCGGCGACCGCCCGCGCATAGGGATCTAACAGCACGGCATTGCGGTCAAACAGGAGACCCTCGCGCGGCTTGTAGGGCCCGTCGACATGGTAAGCGTATTCTATGTCCCCGATGTCAAGGTCAAAGACAATCATCGAATAGACATCGCCTATCTTATATTTTTCGGGGAAAGGAAGGATGGCGAACGGCTCATCTTCGTCACGGTGGAAAAGAAGGAGCTCACAGCCTGTTCCGTTCTGCGTGCTTATCGTGAAATTGACTCCCGTGCGGATGGGGGTCGCCCCGGGAAGGGTAAATATGCCGGGTCGCACGGCAAAGCCGCTGATTATATCCATCGCGCCATTGGGAAACAGTTTGTCCGGACCGGGAATTTCCATATAGTAGTCCATATCTGCGCTCATGCCCCTTACTTTTGCCAATGGATTCCTTATTATAGACTGTGCGCGGCTGTCGTGTCAACATGCAAGGAAAGCGCGATCTGCCAGTCACGGTTACTGTTCATAGGCGTGTTTAGTTAATGCCCGGGAAGTGCCGTCCGTTCAGAACACCTTCGAAAAACGTCGGCGCGTATTTTCCATATTTATAAGTATTGACGGAAAATCGGAATGCATTTATTATTGTTTTGGGATTTTGGAAACTTAAGAACGGGGGATGGTAGTGATGTTGAAAAGAATCTTGACGGTATCCATGGCTTGCCTTGCGTTGTGCGTGGCGGGCGCTTTTGCGGCTCTCGCGGATGAGGGCGGGGCGCGTTTTGGCGATAATATCGTTATAAACAATATAAATGTCTCCGGCATGACGCTTGACGAGGCAAAATCGGCGATTGCCGGAAATTACACCGGAAACTACTCGCTGACGATCAAGGACAGGAACGATTACGAGTATGTCATGAGCGGCCAGAAGATTGGCTATAAGGCGCAGG
>CAYPMY010000193.1:0-1739 GCA_964412085.1 uncultured Paraprevotella sp.
GTCAATACTCGTCCTCGTTGAAGAGGAAATCCTCCTTCGTCGGATAGTCCGGCCAGACATCTTCTATCGTCTCGTATATTTCGCCTTCATCCTCTATCTCCTGCAGATTCTCGATCACCTCCATGGGAGCGCCCGAACGCATCGCATAGTCAATCAGTTCATCCTTGGTGGCAGGCCATGGCGCATCTTCCAACTTTGAAGCCAGTTCCAGTGTCCAATACATAGTCCTTAATATTAATAACAACTTCGTTTTTCCGTTCCCTGCGCAAAAATAACAATATTTCCGATACCGTCAACGTTTCTTCCACACAATTTCGTCCTTCCCCTCGGCAAACAGCATTTTGCGGGACAGCACGAACAGGTAATCGGACAAGCGGTTGACATACGCACAAACCACCGGCGCCACCGGCGCGCTCCCGGAGAGTGCCAGGACACGCCGCTCAGCCCTGCGGCACACGGTGCGGCAGACATGGCACACGGCCGCCCCCCTGGAGCCTCCGGGAAGCACGAAGCCCCGCCATGCCGGGAGCCCGTCTTCCGCTTCGTCTATGGCCCGTTCCAGTCGCGCCACGTCTTCCCCCGTCACCGCCTCCGGGCCATCCTCTCCCGCACGCGAGCCGTGCGCGGCCAGATAGTTCCCTATCGCGAACAAGTCGCGTTGGACGCCCGTCAGGAACTCGCGGTCTTCTTCACGCTCCACGTAGGCGACCAATTCGCCGATGTGGGCGTTCAGCTCGTCCACCGTCCCGTACGCTTCCACGCGGGCGTCGGTCTTGGGCACCCGCGCGCCGCCGGCCAGGCCGGTCATCCCCCCGTCGCCCGTGCGGGTATATACCTTGCTTTTCCTCATTCTTCCGCATGTCTAAAAATTCACGATATAATCCTGCCGTTGCTTGGAACGGTCGTAAAACACAAGGCCGTAGTCGTAGAGGTCGAAAGTCACCACGACTTCCGGCAGGCGCTTCACGTCGCCCCAGGCCCGCAATGCCTCCTTCGAGACCCGTATGCCGAAGAGGAGGCACGCCGAGCGGCTTTCCGACGGGCGCGAGGCCACGGCGGTCCAATGCCGGGGCGCGACCCCCCTCCCCACGACCACCAGCTCCTTCCGCCGCCCGGGACTTCCATCCTCCCGCGCCCCCGCCTCCCGGGGCAAACCCCGGCATATCTCCGCCGAACGGCATCCTTCCGCCAGATAAGCCGTCTCCGCCTGCCCCACGTCCCCGTGTATCAGGATCAGCGAGGGATGCACGTAATTGGAGAGGCGGAAAAGGAACTTGCGGCACTTCAGCCGGTGCAAGCCCCCGCGCAGGCAGGCCACGGGATAACGTTCCCTCAGCTCCCGGTAGGCATAGTATTCCCCGCGCTCGTACACCACGTGCGTCAGGAAGTCGAACGCGAAGGGGGAGTGCACGCCGTAGCCGCCCCTATGCCTCGACCTTTTCAACCAAATCCATTGCCTACAGGGCATCCTTGTATCTCATGTCCGTTCTCGCCCGGCAAAGTTAGCACAAAAAAGCACGCCGCATTGACATAAATCAAGAAAAAGCCGTTTCCCCGACATTAAAAGCCGATTATTTTGCAGGGAAGCCGGAACTCCCCTACCTTTGCACCGTGTTTTTCATAGTATTAGTTTTAGGTTAAAAAGGTTGGGGTCAGAGCGCTGACCCTTTTTTCATGCCCTACGGCGAGGCTCGGGAAGCAGGACGCCCCGGCCTCATGCTCCCGCCGCCCCGGCCCGG
>CAYPMY010000194.1:0-1704 GCA_964412085.1 uncultured Paraprevotella sp.
AACGTCGTGCAGTCCAGCCGGCGCAAGTCGACGGCCAACTCTTCTTCCGGGTTCGCCTCGAGGGTGGAAGCCCCGTAAGGAATCCCAATGAACTGCCTCGCAAAGAACAGGGTCATGTTCGTTCCCCTTGCCTGCTTCTTCCCGGCGTCAAGGAGCCGCTCCACTTTCGACGAGTCAGCCTTCGTATAAGTCAGTGCCGGCAGGCTCAAGGGACACATCATCGCCCCTCCGGCGAACAATCCCAACATCCGACGCAACATCTTGTCATTTTAAAGGGCCGCAGGCAAAGTTAAGATGATTTTTTGATATGGCATCCGGGAAAAAGCGTATTTTTGCAGCATGAAGAAGACGACCGCGCTCTTGGGCCTGCTGTGTTGTGCGTCGGCGGCGACCGCACAGCGGCATGAAATCTTAGACCGCCAACTGCATACCCTGCAAGTCGTGGTGAACGGCGACCCGCTGCTGCCTCCCGTCATGAACTTGGGAGGGGGGAACCATCTGGAAATCGGGTTCGACGAGTTCTCCCACGAGTACCACCGCTACATATACAAGGTGGAACATTGCGATGCGGACTGGTCCCCGTCGACGGGAATCTTCGAATCCGATTACATGGAGGGGTTCAACGGCGAACCGATAGAAGACTACGAGAAAAGCTTCAATACGACCGTGCTTTACACCCATTACTCGCTGCGGATTCCGAACGAGAACATTTCGCTCAAGCTGTCCGGCAACTATAGGCTTACGGTCTGCAACGATGAGGGCGACGAGCCTGTACCCGTCCTTACGGCCTGTTTCAGCATAGTGGAACCGGGCGTGGGGATAGGAGCCTCCGTCAATTCCGACACGGACATAGACTTCAACAAGTCCCACCAGCAAGTGGACTTCTCCGTCAACTACGGCTCGGTGAAAGTCATCGACCCGCATCGCGAGCTGAAGACCGTGGTGCTGCAGAACCGCCGGTGGGACAACAGCGTGGTCAACCCCAAGCCGAACATCCAAGCCGCCGGCAAGATTGAATTCACGCACAACCGCCAGCTGATTTTCCCCGCCGGCAACGAATACCACAAATTTGAGATCCTGGACGTGCACGTCCCCGCGCTGAACGTGGACAGGTTGGAATGGTTCGACCCGTATTACCACGCCACGCTCTATCCCGATCAAACCGCCCGGAATTATTTGTACGACGAAGACCAGAACGGCGCCTTTGTCGTCCGCAACAGCGATGACGAGGACGTGGCCACCACTTGCGACTATGTATTCGCTCATTTCGCCTTGCGGAGTCCGCAGCTGCCCGGCGGGGAAGTCTACCTGAACGGCGGATGGACTTACAACCGCCTTGACCCCGAATACCGCATGACATACAACCGGGAAACGAAGGCTTACGAAGCCGACGCGCTCCTGAAGCAAGGATACTACAATTATAACTATCTCTTCGTGCCGGACGGCGAAACCCGCGGGGACAGCGGCCCGACGGACGGGAACTTTCATGAGACGGAAAACGAGTATATCATCTTGGTGTACCATCGTCCTAACGGGGGACGTTACGACAAGCTGGTAGGTTACCGCCGCATGAATTTCAAGATTAACGGGAAGTGAGGACAAGGACGGCCCCGCGCGCTCGCGCCGCCGCCCGGCGCTCCTCCGACGGCGACCCCGGGGCACTGCCCCTGTATGCCGGAAGGACAAGGCGGCCCGGCCTGTCCC
>CAYPMY010000195.1:0-1701 GCA_964412085.1 uncultured Paraprevotella sp.
GCGGTAACGGCATTTCAAACGATTGGCCTGATAAGTGTCGAAGTTAGACACCGAGCTGACTTCCAGCCAACGTCTTTGCGCTTCGGAATACACTTCGAAGTCGTAGCATATCGAAGAAGTAAAGCTCATGTCGCCTCCGCAGAGCAGAAGGACGCGATAAGGAAGCCCCAGTTTCTGGAGCAGGCCTTCCACGTGTGCCAGCATTTCCCGGTGGGACTGTCCCGAATGTTCAGGCTTGTCGATGCAAACCAGTTCCACTTTCGAGAACTCGTGCAGGCGGTTCAGTCCGCGCACGTCCCTGCCGTAGGAGCCGGCCTCGCGGCGGAAGCATTGCGTGTAGGCGCAATTCTTGACGGGCACGTCCTTTTCGTCCAAGATGACGTCGCGGTAGATGTTCGTCACAGGTACTTCCGCCGTGGGGATGAGATAAAAACCGTCCGAGTCGCATCGGTACATCTGCCCCTCCTTGTCGGGCAACTGCCCGGTGCCGTAGCCGGAGGCTTCGTTGACCACCGTGGGAGGCATGATTTCCTCGTAGCCCGATTTGCGCGCCTCGTCGAGGAAGAAGTCGATGAGGGCGCGTTGAAGCCGTGCGCCTTTGCCGCGATAGACGGGGAACCCCGCCCCCGTTATCTTCACGCCGAGGTCGAAGTCTATCAGATTGTACTTCCTGGCCAGTTCCCAATGGGGACGTGCGTCTTCAGGCAATACCGTTTCCATGCCGCCCGTCTTCACCACCACATTGTCTTCCGCGCCGCCGCCCTCCGGCACGGTGTCGTACGGAATGTTGGGAATGGAGCAGAGCAGTGCGGTGAGTTCTTGTCGCGCCCTGTCCATGGCTTCTTGCAAAGCCTTGTTCGTATCTTTCAGCCTGGCTATTTCCGTTTTGATGGATTCGGCCTCTTCGTTCTTTCCCTGTTTCATCAACGCACCGATTTGCGCGGCCATTTTTTTGCTTTCCGACAAGTTGGCATCCAATCGCGTCTGCGCCTCACGGCGTTTCTTGTCGGTGGCCAGCACGTTTTCGATGGCTTCCTTGGCTTTGGGGAAATGCTTCTTCTCCAGTCCTTTGATGACCCGTTCGGTCTGTTCGCCGATGAGTTTTAATGTGAGCATACTGCCGTTCGTTTTATAATCCTGCTTCCCTGTGGACTGCAAAGTTAATCAAAAAAAAAGGCGGGAGCGCAAAAAAAGAAGGAAAACTCCCTGTTTTCCTTGTCAAACGGCAAAAAGGACGGCCGCGAGGCGAGAAAAGCGATGCGGTAGCGATTGCCCTGCGTCCCCGCCTGCCGACCCGGCAAGCCTGCCCGCCTGATGTGCGGTCTGCCGTTCCTCCAAACGTCTCCGCGGCCCGTCGGACGAACCCGTGGCGGGGCAATGGAGCGGGAACGCCTGCCGTCGGTGTTTCCGCGGCACGCGGGAGTCCGCGCCCCCGCCCGGCGCACGACTTCATGTTGGACTACGTCCGGGCTCCCGCCGCCCGCCGCTTCCCCGACGACAGGCGCGAGGACTTATCCCGGGCCGCGCATATCTTTCACGTCCGTCAGGCAAGGCCATCCGTTTTCCCGCTTGGAAAAATGCCGTTCCTGCGGGGAAAGGCGTCTTTTCCCGCAGGAATGGCGGATTCTTCTCCCGAGGGAGCGGGACGGGCATCAAAAAACCGCCCTCCTGCCGCTTCGGCGGGACAGGAGGGCGGGTGCG
>CAYPMY010000196.1:0-1672 GCA_964412085.1 uncultured Paraprevotella sp.
CCATGTTCCTTACAGTTCCTGACAGCGGCGAGGAACTCCTCATTCTCGAAAAAATCTCCGTCCTCTATTGACTTAGTGATTCTTGTGAGCTCCTGGTAGACTATGCGCCCGGCGCCGATGTTAAGATGCCCGACCTCGGAATTTCCCATCTGTCCCGCCGGGAGACCGACAGCAAGCCCGCTCGCCTCGCCTTTGACAAACGGGCACTCCGCCATCAGCCTGTCCATCACCGGCGTCCTTGCCTCGTAGACCGCGTTCCCCTCATGCCTCTCGTTAAGCCCGTACCCATCCAATACCATAAGCACAACCGGCCTTTTATCCATTTTGCCACCCGCTTTCCTTTATATTTGTTTTTCCCTGGCGCCACGGCGTCAGGCAGCCCTTCGTCCTTACCGCCATTTTACCCCAACAGGCGGAAAATGTAAACCTTCAAGTCATTTTTGAGCGATGGCTGTCCTGCCTTTTTTCAACTTTCTTGTGCCAGCCCCGAAAATGTGCTATGATATCAACATCACTTCAAGTCGTTTGCCGGGAGGGATATCCTTGAAACTGATCCTGCGCTACCTAAAGCGCTACAAGAAAAGCGTGTTTTTCGTGATGGCGGTGAAATTCGTCGGCACCATGACGGAACTTACGCTTCCTTATATACTGGAGCATATAATCGATGAGGTCGTTCCGCTGGGGCGTCTTGGCCCTGTCTTTTTCTGGGGCATATTGATGGCGGTGATGGCCGTCGTCTGCCGATACCTTAACGTGACGTCGAACCGGCACGGGGTTGAGAACGCGCACAATATTTCCTACGAGGTGCGCCAGGAGCTGTTCACGAAGACCCTGAACCTCTCCGGGGAGCAGTTTGACGCGTTCGGCCTGCCAAGCCTCATAAGCCGCATGACCAGCGACAGCTACAACGTGCAGTCCTGCGTGCAGTCCGTGCAGACCATCTGCGTGCGCGCTCCCATAATGATGTTAGGCGGCACCATAATGGCGTTGTCAATGGACGCGCACCTGGCCGTGATCCTCCTTGTGCTGCTGCCGGTGCTCATAGCCATCTGCATCGGGGTCTCCTGCTACGGGATCCCGCTCTACAACCGCGTGCAGCAGCGGCTCGACGACGTGGTGCGCATAATGCGCGAGAACATCACCGGCATCCGTGTCGTTAAGGCGCTTTCCAAGGAAGAGTACGAAAAGCGCCGTTTCGGGGCCGCCAATGACGCCATGGCAAAAAACGACATCCACGCCAGCACGGTCATGGCAATACCGACCCCCTCAATGCAGCTGTTCCTTAACGGAGGCCTAGCTTTCGTCGTCGTCATGGGAGCCAGGCGCGTGAACGACGGGGTCATGAAATCCGGAGTCATCCTCGCGTTCCTCACCTACTTCAACATGATCATGATGGGCGTCATGGGCATGAACCGCATTTTCATGATGTTCAGCAAGGCCTTTGCCTCCGCGAACCGAATTGACGAAATCCTTAAGGTCGAGGCCGGGCAGCGCGTCTTCGCGGAGTCGGAGTGCGAAAAGCCCAAGGGCGATGAGTTCATCCGCTTTGAGCATGTGAGCTTCAACTATGGCGAGACCGCAACCGCCTCAAAAGAAGCGTTTGCCGGCAGCGGCCGCGAGAGATGCCTGACGGATCTGAGTTTTTCCATCAAAAAAGGCGAGAGCCTTGGCA
>CAYPMY010000197.1:0-1659 GCA_964412085.1 uncultured Paraprevotella sp.
AAAAAATTCCGTTTCTGCCGGGAAAACGTTTTTTTTCTCCGCAGGTTGCGGCTCCGTCCTCCGCATTCCGGCGGATTTTCCTCTTGGAGACGGCGCGACGGGCGGCGGAGAACCCCCTTTTCCCCTCTATTTGGAGCAGGAAAGGGCGCAAGGACGGAGTGTCGTTTTGCAAGGGGAACGCCCTCCGGGCTTGCGCGTCTTCCGTCCGCTGGCGCGGGAAGTCGCCGGGCGGCGTACCTTTTGAAAGCGGAAACCCCTCTTCGGCTGACATTCCGTTTTCCCGTGAGGGCGCGGGAATCGCGTATTTGCGGTGCCTTCCCGGAGAGGGCGCGAATGAGCGGGCCACGCGGGGACGAGGTTGACATTCTGACAGAACGTCGAACCGGGGAAGCCGCGCATAGCGGGCCGCGGGACGGCAGGCGCCCGGGCGGGCGCCCGGCGACGGCTTGCGGGGGCGGGCTCGGTCCGGGCGGCCGCGCCGGGGACGGATGACGGGGCGACGGGAAAGGGCCGGGCATGCGGAGGGGGAATTCCCTTGCATGCCCGGCCCTTTTTCCCGGGAGCCGCGGGGGCGTGGCGCGTCAGGCCATGGTGCCGCCCATGATGTCCAGAAGCTCGTTGGTGATGGCCTGCTGGCGTCCCTTGTTGTACAAGAGGGTAAGGTCTTCTATCAAGTCGTTGGCGTTGTCCGTGGCTATCTGCATGGCCATGCTTCGTGCGGCGTGTTCGGATGCGTTGGAGTCCAAGAGGGCGGCGTAGACTTTCAGCTTCAGCACTTCCGGGACCAGCCTGTCCAGCAGGACTTTTTCCGAAGGTTCAATCAGGTAGTCCGGCCTCCACTTGCCGGCCTGTGCCTCGGCCATGGCGGACAAGTCTATCGGCAGGTACGTCGTGCGGACGAGTTCCTGCGAGCCGGCGGACTTGAAGTGGTGGTAAATGAGCTCAACCCGGTCTATGCCGCCCGACAGGAAACGCCCGCACAGTTCGTCCGCCAGCCTTTCGCATTCCTTGTAGTCGGGCTTGTCGGCCATGTGCGTGTAGTCCCCGGCGGGGGTGAGGCCCGACTTCTTCACGGCTTCCGCGATCTTCCTTCCTACGGGATAGACGATGGGATTTCCCTTTGCCGTCCGTGCGTGCCCCTCTATCCACCGGTGGTAGGAGCGTATGACGTTGGAGTTGAACCCGCCGCACAAACTGCTGTTGGACGAGAATATGACCAGCGCGGTGCGTTCCGCCTCCCTTCGCTCGGCAAAGGGCGACACCGCCTTGTCGCCGGTCTGCAGGAAGTGGGTCATGATGGCCGACATCTGCCGTTCGTAGGGCAGCATCCCTCCGATGGCTTCCTGCGCCTTGTGGAGCTTGGCGGAAGCCACCATCTTCATGGCCGACGTGATTTTCAGCGTGTTATTGACCGAGAGGATTCTGCCCTTCACCTCTTTTAGCGATGCCATGGCCTAATCATTTTTTAAATAACAGGAGAGTGGACCGCGCCACGTCCTCGATGACTTTGGTCACTTGTCCGTCGATGGTTCCGCCCTCCAACACTTCCAGCACGTCCTGGCGGTGCGACGCGCGCAGGCTTTCCAGGAACTCGTGCTGGAAAGCGATGACCTGGTCGATGCGTATGTCGCGCATCAGCCCGTGCGTGCCGCAGTAGAG
>CAYPMY010000198.1:0-1608 GCA_964412085.1 uncultured Paraprevotella sp.
ACACCGAACGCACGCGCAAGCTCGTCCTCACGTGGAACTACAACCGCAACATGGGCTTCACCGACTCCGCCTTCGTGGAAGTGCGCCTGAACGACGGCGAATGGCAGACGCTGGAGAAGATAGAGGCACCCGACCAGACATCCTACACGTACAACGAGACTTTCGGCGAGGACTTCCAGCGGGGCATCTACACCTACCGCGTAAGCAACTACGACATGGACGGGAACGTGCGCCGGAGCAACGAGGCGCAGCTCTCGCTCGTGTCCGCCAAGGGAGAGCCGGGCTTCCAGTACGGCACGCTCAAAATCAGCGGCACGGAAGAGTCCAACACGGAATTCGATGCCTTGGAAGCCGACGAGAAGCCTGCCGTCTTCACGGGTTTGGTGTCCTACAACGACCCGGATGTCGTGCCTGTCAACACGGTGGCAAGCGTGCTCTCCAGCAAGTTCACCTTCCGGGCCTTCCCCTGGAACCAAGGAGACTTCGGGCAGACCGTCGCCGAGCCGGAAACCACCGACTTCATGGTGCTGCGCAAGGGCACGCGCCAAATCGGCGGCATCACGATGGAAGTGGGTGAAAGCGAAAGCAAAATCACAAACGACACCACGCGGATAAGCTTCGCCAAGCCGTTCCCCGAAGGAGTGACCCCAGTGGTCATCGCCAACGTGCTGTCACGCTACAAAGCCTATCCCCTCATGGTCAAGATTTGGGACATCACGAACGAAGGCTTCGCGGTCAAGCTGGCGCGCCAGGCGGGAGTGGGCGCGGAGACGGCCTTCGCCGGACAAAGCATCTTCTACGTGGCGGCCACGCCGGGAACCGCCGGGATGGACGACGGCAATGTCCTGACCGTGGGCCGCAACACGGAGGACAAAGTGGACGGGCGACGCGCCCGCCCGGTCAATTTCGTGAACGAGACGGGCGAACCCATAGGGCTGTTCAACCCCGTCATGCTGCTGGGTCCCCAGACGAACAACTACGACGTGGCCTCCGTCTACCGCATCGGCGGTTACGACACCGACGCGGATAACGCGGACGTCCACGGCGTCCCCGCCGCCACGGGAGCGCGAATCATCCGGCAGAAGGACACGACGGACGACTCCAAAGCGACCGACTACGCCGACAACAACGGCGACATCATGGGCTGGATAGCCGTAAGTTCCCCGGGAGAAGGCGGCTCGGGCATCAAGGGCACGGCCGGCGCCGCCCCGTTCAAGGTCTTCGTGCGCGACGGCCTCATCACAGTGCTTGGCGCGGACGATTACCGGGTCTACGACATCGGCGGCAGGCAGGTTTCCCGCGCCGCGCGCCTGCCGCGCGGCATCTACGTGGTGAAGGCCGGCGGCCGTTCCGCCAAGGTGACGGTCCCGTAACCCCCCGCAAGGCATCCGGCGGCATCGCCGCGGCCTCTTCGGTTCGCCCCCGGTCGGCAAGTCCTGCCGTCCGGGGGCGAACCGTACTTGTTGACTTATCCTGACATCCCATGACGCTCCTACGGCTTCGGGAGGAAGCGCAAGCGGCTACGGGACAACGCCTTACGGACGTAAGGAAACCGGCATCCCGTTCTGCGCCGATTGAAAGAGCAATCTCAAGCGAACGTTTTTCCAA
>CAYPMY010000199.1:0-1598 GCA_964412085.1 uncultured Paraprevotella sp.
CTCACTTCCCTTCACCCACAAAGTCTTGTCCGCCTCGTGAAGGGCGGCATGAGCGCAGCCTTTCACGAGGCGGACAGCCGTTTACCGACGGAATCTTAGAATTTGCGCGCCAGCTCGGCCGCTCGTTTGCAACCGTCCGTCCTGTTGACGGCTCCCTCTTCCAGAACGCCGGGAACAAGCACTTCGCCGACGATGTCCCATTTCAGCAACGCCGCCGAGCGTTCAATGGGAATCCTGACCCCGTCCGTCACCGCCGGGTCTTCCTCCTCGCAGCAAACCATCAGTCCGCACTTCTTTCCGGCGACGTCCTTGCCTCCCGTCACCAAAGAGAACAGACGGTCTATCACGCCCTTTATCTGTGCCGGGATGGAGTACCAATATACCGGCATGGAGAATACCACCGCATCGGATTCGACGATAGAGGGGGCGACGAGGTTGAAATCATCGTCGAAAGAACATGCCTTGCCTGTCTTGTAGCACGTCATGCACGCGCGGCAGCCGCCTATCTTCATGAACGCGGCGTCAAAGCGTCGCACCGCGTGCCCGCGGCGTTCCGCCTCCTCGATGAAAGCCCGCGTCATGGCGAAGCTGTTGCCCCGTCTGCGGGGGCTGCCTGTGACCACCGTTATCTTCATGCCCGCGTTCCTCCCCTATCTTCGAACGGTGTTTGAGTTCTGGTTGTATGCCTTTGCCACGCATTTCCATTCCCCTCCCGTTTTCAACAGGAGCAGGTAGTCGGTGAAATCTATCCTGCCGCCCCAGTTTTCCTCCAAGACCCGTACTACGGCCACGGTCTCTTCCAAGGCGACGATGTCAACGCGCGCCTTGAAATCGCCGCCCGCGCCCACCGTGTCGACATTGCGGTAGAACTGTTCTATGGAACCGTGTTCCAATTTGCCGTCCAAGTAGCCGAACAATACCGCCTCGTCGACAAACAATTCTTTCGCGTAGGAACTGTTCCCCTCTGCCACGCTCTTGACGAACTTCATGGCGGCCTCCTCCACCGCCCTGTACTCTGTGATACTTGCTCTCATGATATGTCCTGTTTTTATCGTTCGAATCCCGCCGCGAAGTTACGGGAAAGTCCCCGTGCGTGCAAGTACCGCGGAATTGTTCGCTTACTGAAAAATTATTCGGTATGCCTGCCATTCTGGGCGTTATTCGTATTTTTGCACAAAAACAGGATGATGTACGAAAGGAAGATACCCATAGACTTGGATTGCCCGTTGCGGCTGACCATGAGCCTGATTGATTCGAAATGGAAATCCTGCATATTGGACGAGCTCCGTCATAAGCCCATGCGTCCCAGCGAGCTCCACAAGGCGCTGCCGGAAGCGGCCCCGCGTGTCCTCGACCTGCAATTGAAAGAACTGGCGGAGGACGGCTTGGTCGCGAGGACCGTTTATCCCGAGCTCCCGCCCCGTTCCGAATACTCCATCACTCCCCTTGGAATGACGCTGGTTCCCATCATCGACGCCATGCTCGAATGGGGCAAAAGGAACAAGGACTTGTTCGAAAGGAAATACGGGAGATAAGTCCTTTGCGGCACCCTGGCGGACGAATGCCGCCGCCGTCCCCTCGTCCGTGGACGGCTCCGC
>CAYPMY010000200.1:0-1572 GCA_964412085.1 uncultured Paraprevotella sp.
TCAGGGGATGACCCGGGCTTTCGCCTGCGGAGACGGCGGTCAACTTCCGCGGAAGATGGTCTGTGCGCGGTCGGGTCCCACGGACAGAATCGAAATCGGCGTTTCCAGCTCCGTCTCGAGGAAACGCACATAGTCCTTGAAAGCCTGCGGGAACTGCCTCTCGTCCGTCATGCGCGACAAGTCTTCCTTCCAGCCCGGAAGTTCCTTGTAGACAGCCTCCCAGCCGTCCGTGTCGAAAGGCATGTGCCCCGTCACCGCGCCGTCTTTCCTGTAGGCCACGCAAACCTTGATGGTGCCGAAACCGTCGAGCACGTCGCTTTTCGTCATGACGAGCCGCGTCACGCCGTTGATCGTGACGGCATACTTCAACGCCACCAAGTCTGCCCAGCCGCAACGGCGGTCGCGTCCCGTCACGGCGCCGTATTCGTGTCCCCTCTCCCGGAGCGTGCCGCCTGTTTCGCCGAACAGCTCCACGGGGAACGGGCCCGAGCCCACGCGCGTGCTGTATGCCTTGAAAACGCCGAACACCTCACGGATTGCCGCCGGCCCCACTCCCAATCCCGTGCATACGCCCCCGCTCGTGGTGCTGGAGGAGCTGACGAACGGATAGGTCCCGTGGTCGATGTCGAGCATGGCGCCCTGCGCGCCTTCGGCCAGCACGTCCCTGCCCTCTTCCAAGTAACGGTTGATTTCTATCTCCGTGTCTGTCAGGCGGAAGCCGCGCAGGTAGTCCGCACCCTCCAGCCAGAGCCTTTCCTCTTCCCCGATGTCGTAGTCCGTATAGTGCAGGGCTTCCAGCATCCGTTCGTGGCGGGCTTTCAGCGCCGCATACTTCTCCTCGAAACGGTCGGTGACGTCGCCCACGCGCAGGCCGATGCGCGCGGCCTTGTCGCCGTAGGCGGGGCCGATGCCCTTGCCGGTGGTGCCCACTTTGGCCTCGCCCCTGGCGGCTTCGTAGGCACGGTCCAGAACACGGTGCGTGGGCAGAATCAGGTGGGCGCGCCTGCTGACGTGCAGGCGTTCCTTCGGGTCGTACCCCGCGGCTTCCAGTTCCTTGGCCTCGGCCATGAACAGGTCCGGGGCGATGACGCAGCCGTTGCCGATGACGTTCACCTTGTCCTCCGCGAAGATGCCCGAGGGAATGGAGCGAAGCACGAATTTCCGGCCTTCGAAGACGATGGTGTGCCCCGCGTTCGGGCCGCCCGCGAAGCGGGCCACCACGTCATATCCCGGGGCGAGCACGTCCACCGCTTTCCCCTTTCCCTCGTCGCCGAACGCGATGCCCAACAGGACGTCGACTTTTCCTTTTTTCTTCATATAAAAGATTTTGTCATGACTAACCGCGCAAAGTTAGTCTTTTTTCTTCAAAGACAGGGCAGCGCGCGTCCTGTTTTAGAGGAAAGGCAGGATGCCGGCTTCCCGGAAGACCCTTTCCGCGTCCTCCCGCGCCGCCTCGTCCAAGGCCTGGTATTTCCGCAAGGCCGAGACGGCGGCGCGGCGCACGGGAAAGGAAGCGTGCAGGGCGGCGCGCGCCTGGTCGAGGAACCCGGCGGCCGAGCGGCCGTCGGGACG
>CAYPMY010000201.1:0-1531 GCA_964412085.1 uncultured Paraprevotella sp.
CCGTTGCTGGAGTAGAAAGTGACCCGCGTGGTGGTCTTCTTGTCGAAGAGCACGTCGCTCAGGACTTCGACGTTGCCGAACTGCCCCATGGGGAACTCCCCCTTGCAGAGTTCCCCGGAGTCGTTGAACACGCTGGCCGCCACCCGTTCCGGTACGTTGTAATATACCCCTTCTTCCATTTTCCCTTTCTTCTTGGCCGCATTTTCGTCCGCGGCGGCTCGTGGGAGGGTGTTCATGCTCTTCAAGGAGAGGTAGACAGGCTCCCCGGACAAATCGTCGTTGTCCACCACGCCCAGTTTCTCCGAGAAGCGGAAGAGCACCATGCGGTCGGTGAACTCCGTCGGCGCGAATTCCAAGGTGAAGACTTCCGTGCTGGTGTCCACCGTGCCCTTGAACAGTTGCGTAAGAGCCGTTTCCTTCATCTCCAGTTGGTCGAGCATGAGTTTGAGCTGGCCGCCGTCCTTCGGCATGTTGTCCGCCTCGCCCTTGACCAATGCCGTGCGGCTGTCCCGGATGTCGTAGATTTCTTCGGCCGTCAGCTCGGCTGTCTTGGCGTTGCTTCCGGCGGAAAGGATTTCCTGGTTCATGTAGTCCCTGGGGTTTGTCCTTTCGGGGGCGTCGCTCCCTTTCGGTACGGCCGGCAACGGCTCCTCTTCCCCCTCGGTGTTGATGGACAGGAGGATTCCGCCGGAAGTAAGGCCTACTAGCGGAGCCACTGTCCTCTTCTTAAGCCGTATGCTGTAGACTTTCTGGGGGTCGGGTACTCCGTAGGGCGCCATGTCTATGCTTTTTATACTCCACTTCGTGTAAGGCTCCTGGCCTATTCGGGACAAACGGAGATAGCGGTCGGCATATTTGCTGAAGTCCCCGGGGGTATAGACTTGCTTCTCGGCCACGACGACCAAGCGAAGGGCTGTACGGGGCAAGTAATAGGTCACGCCCTCCACGGTGACACCGGGCACGTACTGGCTCACTTCGGTCTGCGCGGCGGCACCGAGGGTGCAAAGCGCCAGTCCGCATGACAGGATTCTTGCTTTCATAGACTTTGTCTTTATCAGTGTTTATTCTCTTAACTTCCTGAAGGCTTCGGGGAGCGCGCCGATGATGTCGCCGGCCATCATGCACTCCTCGCCCAGCCTTTCGCATGCGATGTCGCCGGCCAGGCCGTGCAGGTAGGTTCCCAACCGGCAAGCCTCGTTGGCCGTGTATCCCCGTGCCAGCAAGGCCGCAAGGATGCCCGTCAGCACGTCGCCGCTTCCGGCCGTGGCCATGCCCGCATTGCCCGTGGGGTTGATGATGACGCGCCCCGTAGGCGTGCAAGTCATGCTGTTGTGTCCTTTCACGATGACATACAGTTGCATCTTGACGGACAAGTCGCGGGCTTTCGCCATGCGGTCGTAGCTGTCGGCGCACGCCCCCACGAGGTTTTCCAGCTCCTTGGGATGCGGGGTGAGGATCGTGTCCTGCGGGATTTCGGGAATCCATTCCGGATGGTTGCCCAGGATGTTGAGCGCGTCCGCGTCGAGCACCA